>NZ_JBUZJI010000019.1:1310-79452 GCF_055282735.1 Nocardioides sp. B129/18
CCCCCCCCCCCCCCACGACTCCGAGCTCATCAACACCGGCCTGGCCACCGACGCCGGCTACCGCGGCACCTTCCGCCACGAGGCCGAGAAGGACCTCGACGAGCTGCGCGAGACCTTCAAGCGCAAGGCCCACACCGCGGCGATGGAGCGCTCGCTCACGGCGCTGCTGCGCGCCGAGCCCGACCGCGACGTCGCCACGCTGGTGGAGGTGCGCCTCGGCGACCTCCCGGACGACGCCACCACCGGCGGGCTGCGTCGCCGCCGCGAGGCCCTCGGCCTGCGGCTCGACGACGACGCCCCGGTGCTGGTCGACCACGCGGGCGCCGCCTACCCGGCCGAGCAGGCCGACGCCGTGCTGCGTCGAGCCCGCTCCACCCGGGTCTCGATCGAGGGCAACGCCCACTTCTGCCGGGGCCTGCTCGGCACCCGCTACCCCGACGAGGAGGCGTTCGTCCCGCTCTCCTCGCTCACCGCCACCCGCCCGCCCCACACGCACCCCTCAGAGGAGTCCGCATGAGCACCATGCGCGCCGTCCAGGTCGTCGGCTACCACCAGGGCCTGGAGATGACCGAGCTGCCGATCCCCGAGGCCACCGGCCCGCTCGACGTCGTCGTGCGGATCGGCGGGGCCGGGGTCTGCCGCACCGACCTGCACATCCTCGAGGGCCAGTGGGCCGAGAAGTCCGGCGTCACGCTGCCGTACACGATCGGCCACGAGAACGCCGGCTGGGTGCACGCGGTCGGCTCGGCCGTCACGCACCTGCGCGAGGGCGACCCGGTGATCCTGCACCCGCTGGCCACCTGCGGCCTGTGCCGGGCCTGCCGCCGCGGCGACGACGTGCACTGCGAGACCAGCGCGTTCCCCGGCATCGACACCCACGGCGGCTACGCCGACTACTTGAAGACGACGGCCCGCAGCGTCGTGCGCATCGACGACCGGCTGCATCCCTCCGACGTCGCCGCGCTCGCCGACGCCGGCCTGACGGCCTACCACGCGGCGGCCAAGGCGGCGCGCCGGCTGACCCCGCGCGACCGCTGCGTCATCATCGGCGCCGGAGGCCTGGGCCACATCGGCATCCAGGTGCTCAAGGCGCTGAGCCCGGCCGAGCTGATCGTCGTCGACCGCAACCCCGAGGCCGTCAAGCTCGCGCTCTCGATCGGCGCCGACCACGGCGTCGTCGCCGAGGGCGGGCAGGTCGAGGAGGTGCTCGGCCTCACCGGCGGCTTCGGCGCCGAGGTGGTCGTCGACTTCGTCGGCGAGAACGGCTCGACGTCCGAGGGCCTGGCGATGACGCGTCGCGCCGGCGACTACCACGTGGTGGGCTACGGCGAGAACGTCGACGTCCCGACGATCGACCTGATCTCGGAGGAGAAGAACGTCATCGGCAACCTCGTCGGCTCCTACGACGACCTGTGCGAGCTGATGGCGCTGGCGGCCCGGGGCGCCGTCACGCTGCACACCCAGAAGTACGCGCTCGACGACTTCGCCACCGCCGTCGGCGACCTCGACGCCGGCCAGGTCCGCGGCCGCGCGATCCTCGTGCCCTAGTCGCCTCGCGCGAACGACGGGGGCCCGGTGCGTCTGCGCGCCGGGCCCCCGCCCACGTGGGATCCTCGGGCGGTGAGCACGACCCGGAGCACCACGGACGCCTACTTCGCCTGTCTGGCCTGCGGCCACGAGTTCGACCCCATCGCCACCCGGTGGTTCTGCCCGCAGTGCAAGTTCAAGGCCAACTGCTGCGAGGGCGAGGCCCTGCCGTTCGCGTGAGCACGCGGCACCGGTTCGGCGGCGCGATCGCCGGCGTCGGCTCGACGTCGGGCGTGCGCGTCGTCGTCGGCCGCTGGGACGAGGGCCCCTGGGGGCCGTTCGCCGACGTCATGGTGGCCACCGCCGAGGGTCGACGCGTGCTCCTGGCTCCCGACGCCCGGGTGCGCGACTTCGTCGCGGCCACCTACTCCTTCGACGAGGTGCGGCTCGAGCCCGTCGAGGTCACCGCGACCCCCGACGGCTGGCGGGTGCGCACGACGTCGCTGAGGCTCGACCTCACGCTCGGACGCCGCACCGCGCTCGGGTGGCTGCTGCGCCTGGTGCCTGCGCCGCTCGCCCGGGCGCCCTGGTTCTGCGCGCTCACCGACCCGGTCGCCCGGCTGCTGGTGCGCGGCGTGCGCACCCGCGGCTCGGCCGGTCAGGGGCGTCGCGAGTGGTACGGCGCCACCGACCTGCGCGCCGTCGTCGCGATCGAGGGCGCCTGGGACGGCGTCCCGCTCGGCGCGCTGACGCCGGTGCGTCCGCAGCCCGGCTTCGGGTTCTCCTCCACCCCCGAGCGGCCCGGCGTCACGACGGTGACGACGACGGTGGAGGTGCCAGGCGCGCCGCCCGGTGGCGCCAGGTCGAGCTGACGACCATCCCGACGCGCTCGTAGAGGCCCAGGGCGCCCGTGCGCGAGTCGGTGGACAGCGAGCAGCGAGGGGCGCCGGCGTCCCGGGCCAGGCCGAAGGCGTCGGCGAGCAGCGCCTGCGCCAGGCCGAGGCCACGGCGGTCGGCCCGGGTGGCCAGCCGGTCGACGTATCCCTCGGCCCAGCCGCCGTCGGCGTCGGGCACGCGGACGAGCAGGGCCAGCGCCAGCACCTCGCCGTCCCGGTCGACGACCACGCGCAGGTGCTCGGGCTCGAAGCCGGGACGCTCGACGGTGCGTGCGGCCCAGTCGCCGTAGGGCTCCGGCCCGCGGTCGGGCCACTCGCCGAAGGCGGCCTCGGTGAGGCGCCAGCAGGCCTCGTGCTCCTCGACGCGGGCAGGGCGGAGCGTGCAGCCCGGCGGCAGGTCGCGGGGCGCGATCCGGGCCTCGGGGGGCAGGTCCAGCACCCAGCTCTCCCAGCGCACCTCGTGTCCGAGCGCCGCCAGGAGCCGGTCGCCCGCAGAGCCGGCGGGCACGGGCATGCCGGCCCAGGCGGCGCCGGCCGCACGGGCGCGCTCGGTGCGCCAGTGGGCCAGGGCGGTGCCGAGGCCGCGGCCCTCCCAGGCGGGGTGCACGCAGGCGTCGCCCCGCTCGCCGTCGGTCTCGGCGTAGGCCACCAGGACGTCGTCGACGAGCACGCCGACGCTGCCGGCGGCCAGGTCGAAGGAGGGACGCTGCCAGTCGGCCTCGATGTCGGCGAGCTCGATGACCGTCTCGCCGAGGTCACGCTGCTGCTGGGCCGCCATGACGGCGACGACCGCTGGAGCGTCGGCCGGCACGAGCGGGCGGGCGTCGAAGCCGGCGGGGAGGTCGATCATGATCCGCATCCTGGCCCGCAGGCACGAGGGGCCGCACCCGGATATCCGGGTGTGGCCCCTCGGGGGGTCGTGCGTCAGGCGTTCTTGATCGCCGAGATGTCGAACTCGAGCTTGACCTTCTCCGAGACGAGGACGCCGCCGGTCTCGAGGGCGGCGTTCCAGGTGAGGTCCCAGTCCTTGCGGTTGATGGCGGTGGCGCCCTCGAAGCCGACGCGGGTGTTGCCGAACGGGTCCTTCGCGGAGCCGGTGAAGTCGAAGTCGATGGTGACCGGCTTGGCGACGCCCTTGATGGCGAGGTCGCCGGTGATCGTCCACTCGTCGCCGTCGCGGGAGACCTGGGTGGAGACGAAGGTGATCTCGGGGTTGGCCTCGGCGTCGAAGAAGTCGGCGGAGACGAGGTGGCCGTCGCGGTCGGCCACGCCGGTGTCGATGGAGGCGGTCTTGATGGTGAGGCTCACCGTGGAGGCGGCGGGGTTGGCGGCGTCGATGTGGGCCGTGCCGCTCCACTCGCCGAACTGGCCGCGGACGGTGGTGACCATCGCGTGCCGGGCGCTGAAGCCGAGGCGGCTGTGGCTGGCGTCGATGGTGTAGTCGCCCGAGATGTCCTCGAGGACGGTGGTGCCGGCGTCGAAGACGTCGGTCTCGGCGGTGTTCTTCTTGCTGAAGATGCCCATGGTGCGCTCCCTGGAGGATCGTGGTTAGTAGAAGTTTCAACCACCGTAACGGATCGGTGGGCCTGCCGCATTCCCGGCTCAGCCTGCTGGCCCGGGTGTGGTCTGGACCACCCTAGGTCGGGGAGCCCTGGATGAACGTCGGGCGACGGCCCGGGAGAGCGCGGCACGGTCCTGAGGCGCCCCGGGAACGCCGAGAGCCGCATCCGACGTCTCGGATGCGGCTCTCGGCGGCTCGTCCTCGGGGACGAGCGGGGGTCGGACGCGCGGGGCGTCGCGACGGCTGTCGTCAGGCAGCGTGCGTGGCGTGCAGTGCAGCGGCCATGTCCGGAGTCACCCAGCGGGACTCCAGGCGGCTGCGGCCGTCAGCGTCGGTGACGTTGATCCAGACCTGCACGATCTCCGTGGTGATCACTCGAGAGTGGGCCATGAGACACCTCCTGTTCACTTTCCGTTCACCAAAGGTAGCACGGCTCCACCTGCGCGGGCTCTTTTTGGCGGAATCCTGACGGCTCGCTCCACCCGGACCCGCGCCACGCGGGCTCAGAGCGCCACCGCGCTCCACCCCGGGGGGCGAGGGTCGTCGTGACACCCGCCGTTCAGCCGCCGGACGCCCGGAGGTGCTCGGCTGCGCGCCATGACGTCCCTCTCGGGTCCCGCCCGTCCGTCGCGCCGCGCCGTCCTCGCCGCCGGCGGCGTCGGGGCCACCGCCTCGCTCCTGCCCGACAGCCTCCACCGCGCCATGGCCGCCCCGCCCCGGGCCGGTGGCCTGCGCGCCGTCGAGCACGTGATCCTGCTGATGCAGGAGAACCGCTCCTTCGACCACTACTACGGACGCCTGCGCGGCGTGCGCGGCTACGGCGACCGCCACCCCCTCCCGCGGCCTGCGGGCAGTGCCAGCGTGCTGCGCCAGCCCGACGGCGCGGGGGAGGTGCTGCCGTTCTCCCTGCGCGAGGCGGCGGCCGCGGCCGGGCGTCCCGCCGGCGACATCCAGTACCTCGGCGCGCTGCCGCACGGCTTCAGCGACGCCACCGCGGCCTGGGCCGACGGCTGGTGGGACGGGTGGGTGCCGGCCAAGGGCCGCGCCACCATGACCTACTACGACCGCACCGACGTGCCCCTGCAGTACGAGCTGGCCGAGACCTTCACGACCCTCGACGCCTACCACTGCTCGGTCTTCGGCTCGACGAACCCCAACCGCAACTACTTCTGGACCGGCACCACGGGCGTCGAGCCCGCCGGCGGCGGCCGCGCCGTCACCAACGCCGCCTACTCCTACGACCACCCCGGCTACGCCTGGACCACCTACCCCGAGCGCCTCGAGGCCGCCGGCGTCGACTGGCGGATCTACCAGGAGTGGGACAACTTCACCGACAACGCGGTGGAGTACTTCGTGCCGTTCAAGCGCATCGGCGCCAAGGCGCTCACGTCGGTCTCGGAGACCTTCCGCACCACCGAGGAGCTCTACGACTCCCTCCACGACCGCACCCCGGCCGAGCAGGACCGCGTGCTCGCCGAGCTGGAGCGCGGCCGCGCGTCGCTCACCACCGCCGAGCGCTCGCTGTTCGACCGCGGCATGGCCCGCAGTCGTCCCGGCACGCTGCTCGAGCGGCTGCGCGCCGACATCGAGGGTCGCACCCTGCCGCGGGTGAGCTGGATCGTGCCGCCGGCCTCGCTCTCGGAGCACCCCGGCGCCTCGACGCCGGTGGGCTCCGCGCACCTCGTCCACGACCTGCTCGACCTCGTCGCCTCCGACCGGCACACCTGGGAGCGCACGGTCGTGCTCATCAACTTCGACGAGAACGACGGCTTCTTCGACCACGTCCCGCCGCCGGTGGCCCCGCGCCCGGCGTCCGGGGAGGGCGAGGACTGGACCGCCGGACGCCCCATCGGGCTCGGCCCGCGGGTGCCGATGACGATCGTCTCGCCGTGGACCGTCGGCGGGTTCGTCGACTCCGCCACCGCCGACCACACCTCCACGCTGCGGTTCCTCGAGCAGGTCACCGGCGTGCGCGAGCCCAACATCTCCGCCTGGCGCCGCGAGGTCTGCTCCGACCTCACCGGCGCCTTCGACTGGGACGGCCGCCACCGCCCGCCCGTGCCGGCCAGCCCCGGCCCGGTGCCCGAGCCGATCGACCGCTGGAAGCCCACCCCGCCCGTCGACCAGTCCCTGCCCACGCAGGAGGCCGGACGCCGTCCGGCGCGCGCCCTGCCCTACCAGCCGTCGGTCTCGGCGGTGCTCGACGGCGACGCGCTGCGCCTGCGGCTGGGCAACGCGGGCCGCCGGGCCGCCTCCTTCACCGTCTACCCCTACGCCGGCACCCTCGAGGGGGCCGCGCGTCCGGTGGCCCGTCCCGTGCGCGGCCGGGAGGAGCTCGACGTCGCGCTCGCCGACGGCGCCTGGGACGTCCTCGTCCAGGGCCCGGCCGGGTTCTGGGCCGGCTTGCGCGGACGCCGCGACGGTGCCGCCGCCGGCGTCGACGTGCTCGCCGCCACCCGCCGCTGGCGCGGCGGGCTCGGCCTGACGCTGCGGACCACCGGCGCCCGGCCGGTGCGCCTCGTGCTCGCGCCGCGCGCCTACGCCGGCCGGCGCACGGAGGTGCTGGTGCGCCGCGGCCGGGCCGTCGAGCTCACCTGGCCCACCGACCACGGCTGGTACGACCTGGAGATCACCAGCCCCGACGACCTCGCCTTCGCCCGCACCCTCACCGGGCGGGTCGAGACCGGACGGCCCACCCGCACCGCCTGAGCCGCAGCCCGAGCGTCGCGACGGCCCCGGGTGACCACCCACACACCGCGCCCCGCAGCGCGGTGTGGGGGGTGGCATCGGCGCAGGTCAGCGCCGATGCGGTGTCGATCGCGCTGCGTCATCGCAGGCGCGACGCCGTCCCTCGACTCCTCCCGGAGCGCCTCCGCGCCCGCGGGGAATGCGCCGGGGGCCCCTGCGCCACTACCGTTGTCGGGTGAGCGACCCCGTGGACCAGACCGACGACCGCCCCGAGGACCGTTCCGACGCCCCCGAGCAGACCACGACCTTCGCCGACCTCGGCCTGGGTCCGAAGGTGCTCAAGGCGCTGCGCGACGTCGGCTACGAGACCCCGTCGGCCATCCAGGCCGCGACCATCCCGACCCTGCTCGACGGCCGCGACGTCGTCGGCCTGGCGCAGACCGGCACCGGCAAGACCGCCGCGTTCGCCCTGCCCGTGCTCGACCGGCTCGAGGTCTCCCAGAAGACCCCGCAGGCCCTCGTCCTGGCCCCCACCCGCGAGCTCGCGCTCCAGGTGTGCGAGGCGTTCGAGCGCTACGCCGCCCACCTCACCGGCGTCCACGTGCTGCCCGTCTACGGCGGCCAGGGCTACGGCGTCCAGCTCTCCGCGCTGCGCCGCGGCGTCCACGTCGTCGTGGGCACCCCCGGCCGCATCATGGACCACCTCGAGAAGGGCACCCTCGACCTCTCGGCGCTGCGGTTCCTCGTGCTCGACGAGGCCGACGAGATGCTCAACATGGGCTTCGCCGAGGACGTCGAGACGATCCTCGCCGAGACCCCCGTCGACAAGCAGGTGGCGCTGTTCTCGGCCACCATGCCCGCGCAGATCCGCCGGCTCTCGCAGGCCTACTTGCGCGACCCCGCCGAGATCACCGTCAAGGGCCGCACCTCCACGGCGTCGAACATCACCCAGCGCTACCTCGTCGTCAGCTACCCGCAGAAGGTCGACGCCCTCACGCGCATCCTCGAGGTCGAGAACTTCGACGGGATGATCGTCTTCGTCCGCACCAAGAACGAGACCGAGACCCTCGCCGAGAAGCTGCGCGCCCGCGGCTACTCCGCCGCCGCCCTCAACGGCGACGTCGCCCAGGCGCAGCGCGAGCGCACGGTCAACCAGCTCAAGGCCGGCAAGCTCGACATCCTCGTGGCCACCGACGTCGCCGCCCGCGGCCTCGACGTCGAGCGCATCAGCCACGTCGTCAACTACGACATCCCCACCGACACCGAGTCCTACGTCCACCGCATCGGCCGCACCGGCCGCGCCGGACGCAGCGGCGACGCCATCTCCTTCATCACCCCGCGCGAGCGCTACCTGCTCAAGCACATCGAGAAGGCCACCCGCCAGCCGCTGGCCGAGATGCCGCTGCCCGGCGTCGACGAGGTCAACGCCACCCGCCTCGCGCGCTTCGACGACGCCATCACCGAGGCGCTCGCCCAGACCGAGCGGATCACCGCCTTCCGCGACATCGTCGACCACTACGTGCGCCACCACGACGTGCCGCAGGCCGACGTCGCGGCCGCGCTGGCCGTCGTCGCGCAGGGCGACACCCCGCTGCTGCTCGACCCCGCCGCCGAGCCGCCGCGCCGCACCGAGCGTCCCGAGCGCGCCGACCGGGGCGAGCGGCCCGCGCGCGGCGAGCGCTCCGAGCGTCCCAACCGTCGGGCCGACGGCCCGCCGCTGGCCAGCTACCGCATCAGCGTCGGCAAGCGGCACCGCGTCGAGCCCCGCCAGATCGTCGGCGCCATCGCCAACGAGGGCGGCCTGCGCCGCGCCGACTTCGGGGCCATCTCCATCCGCCCCGACTTCTCCCTCGTCGAGCTCCCCGCCGATCTCGCCCCCGAGACCTGGGCGGCGCTCGCCGACACCCGCATCAGCGGCAAGCTCATCGAGCTGCGGCTCGACGACGGCCCGCCCGGACGCTCCGGCGGCCCCCGCCGCTCGGGCGGTCCGAAGCGGTACGACCGCGACGGCTCGGGCCCGGCCTCCGACGGCGGCTCCGACGGTGCTCCCCGCAAGCCGCGGCACCGCAAGAGCCACGACTGAGCGGGCCCGGGACGCGCCAGAAGTTCCCCGGCTGACAGGGGAACTTCTCAAAGGTCAGGGAAACTTCGGGGCCCTGACGCCCAAGTTCCCCTGACCAATCGCGGCGCGCTGATAGAAACGGCACGGTGAAGCGTCTCGGTGCCGTCCTGCTCTCCGTCGCCGTCGTGGGGGGCCTGCCGGCCTGCTCGGGCGACGACGATCCCGACCCGCGTCCGGTCGCCGAGGCGTGGGCCGAGGGCCTGGCCTCCGGCGACCTCGCGAAGGTCGCGCTGAGCCCGTCGAGCAGCGGCGCCACCACCGGTGCGGCGCTGACGAAGGACTACGAGGCCGCCGTCAGCGGCATGGACGGCCTGACGCCGAAGGTCGCCGTCGGCTCGATCAGCGAGGGCGAGCGGCCGGCGGCGACGCTGCGCTGGACCTGGCCGATCGGGCCGCAGGGCTGGACCTACGAGACCACGCTCCCGTTGAAGGAGGCCGACGGCGCCTGGACGGGCGTGTGGAGCGAGGCCGTCGTCGAGGGATCCCTGAAGGACGGCGAGCACCTCGCGGTGCAGCGCACGGCCGCGACCCGCGGCGACATCGTCGGCGCCGGCGGCACGACGCTGGTGACCGACCGCGAGGTCACCCGCTTCGGCATCGACAAGGCGCGGGTCAGCGCCGCCACCGCGCTCGCCTCGGCCCGCCGCCTCGCCGCGCTGCTCGACATCGAAGCCGCCGGGTTCGTCGCCCGCGTGAAGGCGGCCGGCGCGAAGGCGTTCGTCGAGGGCATCGCCTACCGCACCGAGGACGTGCCGAGCCGCGTCGGCGCCGGGTACGCCGACATCGACGGCGCCGGGGCGGTGCGCGACGAGGTGCCGCTGGCGCCGACGCGCACCTTCGCCGCGCCCATCCTCGGCAGCGTCGGGCCCGTCACCGCCGAGATGGTGAAGAAGGACCCCGACGCCTACCGGTCCGGCGACGTCGCCGGGCTCTCGGGCCTGCAGGCGCGCTACGACGAGCAGCTGCGCGGCACGCCCGGCGCCGTCGTCACCGCCGTGCCGCAGGGCGAGGACGCCGAGTCCCGCGAGCTGTTCAGCGTCGAGCCGAAGGCGGGGTCCACGCTGCGGATCAGCCTGCAGGAGCGGCTGCAGCGCGAGGCCGAGACGGTGCTCGCCGGCGTGCGTCCCGACAGCGCGATCGTGGCCATCCGACCCTCCGACGGCGCGATCCTCGCGGCGGCCACCGGCCCGTCGAGCAGCCAGAACCTCGCCACCTACGGCCGGTTCGCGCCCGGCTCGACGTTCAAGATCGTCAGCAGCCTGGCCCTGCTGCGCGCCGGGCTCACGGCCTCGAGCACCGCCAGCTGCCCCGCGACGCTGACCGTCGACGGCAAGCGCTTCAAGAACTACTCCGACTACCCCGCCTCCGGTCTGGGACGCATCACGCTGGCCCAGGCGGTCGCGAACTCCTGCAACACCGCCTTCATCGGCCAGCGCGGCAAGGTGAGGGGCACCGCCCTCGCCGACGCCGCCGCCTCGCTCGGCCTCGGCGTCGACCACGACCTCGGCTTCCCCGCCTACTTCGGCCAGGTCCCCGCCCCGCGAAGCCAGACCGAGGCCGCCGCCGACCTCATCGGCCAGGGCACCGTGCTGGCCTCCCCGATGGCCGTCGCGACGACGATGGCCTCGGTGGAGGCCGGACGCACGGTCGTCCCGTGGCTGGTCGACTCCGCGAAGCCGAAGGCCGGGGACGTCACGCCGCTCACGAAGGGCGAGGCCGCCACGCTGCGCTCGCTGCTGCGCGGCGTCGTCACCCAGGGCTCCGGCCGCGCGCTGGCGAGCCTGCCGGGCCCCGAGGTGATCGCCAAGACCGGCACCGCCGAGTTCGAGCGGGGCGGGAAGGTGCTCACCCACGCGTGGATGGTCGCGGGCCAGGGCGACCTCGCCGTCGCGGTGTTCGTCGACGAGGGCGAGTCCGGGTCCGGCACGGCCGGACCCCTGCTGCGGCGCTTCCTCGCCGCGGCCCGCTGAGCGGTCCGACGGGCGCCGGAAAAGGCGTGAGCCCCGCGCTGCATGGGGTCAGCGGGGGCTCACCGTCGCTTCTGAGTGCTCCCTCCGAAGTGACGTCGACGATCATGCCACGTCGTGCGAGGCGTCGTGACCGAAACGCGGCAAGCACAGGGCCGGCTCCGGCGCGACGAACCCGGGTTGACCCGGGAGGGGGGTGCGTCGACGGCGCCGCGGGCCGGTGACAGGATCGGCTCCATGAGCCGACTCGACGCCCTCACCGACCTGCTCCCCGCCGACCACCGCGGCCTGCTCATCGGCGGCCAGTGGCGTCCGGCCTCCGACGGCGCCACCTTCGACGTGCTCGACCCCGCCGACGGCTCGGTGCTCACCGCCGTCGCCGACGCCAGCGTCGAGGACGCCGTCGCCGCGCTCGACGCCGCCGTGTCCGCTCAGGCGTCCTGGGCCCGCACCGCGCCGCGCGAGCGGGGCGAGATCCTGCGCCGCTCCTTCGAGGCGATCGCCGCCCGCGCCGACGACCTGGCGCTGCTCATGAGCCTGGAGATGGGCAAGACCGTCGCCGAGGCCAAGGGCGAGGTCGGCTACGGCAACGAGTTCTTCCGCTGGTTCTCCGAGGAGGCCGTGCGCATCGCCGGCCGCTGGATGCAGGCCCCCGCCGGCGGCAGCCGGCTGCTCACGATGAAGAAGCCGGTCGGCCCGTGCCTGTTCATCACGCCCTGGAACTTCCCGCTGGCCATGGGCACCCGCAAGATCGGCCCCGCGATCGCCGCCGGATGCACGATGGTCGTCAAGCCGGCCGCCCAGACCCCGCTCACCATGCTGGCCCTGGCCGGCATCCTCGCCGAGGCGGGACTGCCCGACGGCGTGCTGAACGTCGTCCCCTCGCTGCGGGCCGCCGACATCAGCGAGCGGCTCCAGGCCGACGACCGCCTGCGCAAGGTGAGCTTCACCGGCTCCACCGGCATCGGCAAGGTGCTGGTCAAGCAGTCCGCCGACCAGCTGCAGCGCGTCTCGATGGAGCTCGGTGGCAACGCGCCGTTCCTCGTCTTCGAGGACGCCGACGTCGACGCCGCCGTCGAGGGCGCGATGGTGGCCAAGATGCGCAACATGGGCGAGGCCTGCACGGCCGCCAACCGGTTCCTCGTCCATGAGGACGTCGTCGAGGAGTTCGCCGAGAAGCTAGCCGCCCGGATGGGCGCGCTCGTCGTCGGGCGCGGCCAGGACGACGGCGTCGACGTCGGCCCGCTCATCGAGGCCAAGGCCCTCGACGGCGTCCGCGCGCGCGTCGAGGACGCCGTCGCGGAGGGCGCCCGCGTGCTCACCGGCGGCAGCGACGCCGAGGTCCCCGCCGACGGCTACTTCTACCCGCCGACCGTGCTCGTCGACGTGCCGGCCGACTCCGCGCTCAACCGCGAGGAGATCTTCGGGCCCGTCGCGCCCGTCCTCGCCTTCCGCACCGAGGAGGAGGCGATCGCGCGCGCCAACGACACCGAGTACGGCCTGGCGTCCTACGTCTACACCCGCGACCTAGCCCGCACGATCCGTCTCGCCGAGGCGCTGGAGTACGGCATGGTCGGCGTCAACACCGGCCTGATCTCCAACCCGGCGGCGCCCTTCGGCGGCGTCAAGGCCAGCGGCTTCGGCCGCGAGGGCGGCTTCGAGGGCATCGAGGAGTACCTCGAGACCACCTACGTGGCGCTCCCCGCCACCTGACCCACCCCAGAGAGGTCCGTGATCTCGGCATGGATCCCCACGGAGAGACCCGCCAGCAGTACCGCGACTTCGTCGACCACGCCCGCGACTCGCCCGCCCTGTCCGCCTGGGCGGCCGGCGTCGTCGACGACGACGAGGTGCTCGCCTGGATCGGCGCGCTGCCCGGCATCAAGACCCAGCCGAACCTGGTGTTCGGGGCCGCGCGTCACCACGGCGTCGCCGCACCCGGCCCCTACGCGGCGCTGCGCGAGGCGCTCCTCGGCGACGACGGCACGATCCGCACCACCATCCTCGAGCGCTCCACCCAGACCAACGAGGCCCGCCGCAGCGCCACCCTCCTCCCGGCGTTCTCCCTCCTGGCCGACCAGCTGGACGACGGACCGGGCGACGGAGCCGCGGTCTCGCTCCTGGAGGTCGGCGCCAGCGCCGGACTCTGCCTCTACCCCGACCGCTGGGACTACCGCTGGAGCACGGCCGACGGCGACGTCGTCCTCGACGCCGGGCAGGGCCGCGAGCTCGCCTGCGTCGTCGAGGGCCCGGCGCCGCTGCCGAGCCGTCCGCTCCAGGTGGCCTGGCGCGGCGGCGTCGACCTCAACCCCCTCGACGTCGCCGACGCCGACCAGGCGGCCTGGCTGGAGACGCTGATCTGGCCCGAGCACGACGACCGGCGCGCGCTCCTGCGCGAGGCCGTCGCCGTCGCCCGGGCCGAGCCCGCGATGATCGTCGCCGGCGACCTCCTGGAGGAGACCGAGGCGCTCGTCGAGCGGGCCGCGGCCCACGGCCCGGTGATCGTCTTCCACACCGCCGTCATCGCCTACCTCTCCGACGCCGACCGCGAGCGGTTCCACGCCCTCATGACCGGTCTCGTGGCCCGGGGGGCGTGCCACTGGGTGAGCAACGAGGCGCCGCGGGTGCTGCCGGCCGTCACGGCGACGGCGCCGTCCGGTCCCGTCGACGGCTCGTTCGTGCTCGGCATCGATGGCGTGGCCCGGGCCTTCGCCCACGGTCACGGGCGCCGGCTGACCTGGCTCTGACCGAGCTCTGAGCCGGCTCTGAGCGCCCGCTCCGCGGCGGCGCGCGGTCCTCAGGCCAGGCCGAGGGCGCCGGCGAGGCGGGCGCGGGAGGAGATGCCGAGCTTGCGGTAGACGTGGGAGAGGTGCCACTCCACGGCCTTGACGCTCACCGCGAGCTCGGCGGCGACCAGCCGGTTGGTCAGACCGCTGGCGGCGAGGTCGGCGACCCGGCGCTCGGTGGCGGTCAGCGTCGCGACGCCGGCGCTGGGCGCCATCATCGGCTGCTCGCCGGCCCGGGCCAGCAGGCGCTCGACGCGCTCCTGCAGCGGCCGCAGGCCCTGACGATGGGCGTAGCACTCGGCGCCGCGGAGCAGGGTCACCGCGCGGGCCCGCTCGTGGTCGGCGAAGCCGAGGAGCAGCAGGCCGGCGAGGTCGGCGTCGAGCTGGGCCTGCAGGCGTGCGGCCGGCACGTCCTCGACGAGGACGCGAGCCTGCTCGAGGAGGTCGACGCGGTGCTCGCCGGCGTCGACGGCGGCCAGGGTGCGCAGGGCCTCGGCCCGCACGCGCGGGGACGCGTCGGCCACCGCCGCGGCGTGCTCGCGGGCGACCGCGCGGGCCTCCCCGCGCTGTCCGTCGCGCAGGAGGGCCAGCGCCAGGGCGGCACGCCAGGGCACCTCGGCGGCGTCGGCGCCCGCGGCGAGGAGTCCGGCGGCGGTGCAGTGGCCGATGGCCTCCTCTGCGGCGCCGTAGGCCGAGGACAGGTCGGCGCGCACCAGCTCGAGGCGGGCGGCCTGCACGGGCGCCGACGGCGTCCCGAGGGCGACGAGGAGGCCCTCCGCGGCCTCGACCTCGCCGCGGGCCAGGCGGACCTCGGCCAGCGCGAGGGTGGCGCGGTGCCGCACCGGCGCCTCGGCGGAGGCGTCCGCGGCGAGCGGGATGAGCCCGACGAGCGCGTCGATCAGGCGCCCCTCGACCTGCGCCTCCAGGGCGCGGGCCAGCCGCTCACGGGCACCGGCCGGCCGCGCGGACCGGGTCCGCGGGCCCGGGGGTGCGACTGGGGAGGACGGGACGAGGGCCCCGGCGGCCTGCATGCGTCCATCCTCGCGGGCCGGTGCCCGCGCCGAGGCGGGTTTGCCCGAACTCGTGGACCCCTCACCCGTCCGGTCCAGTCCGCGCCGGCGGCCGCTCGACGCGGCCGAGCCGGGCCAGCAGCCGGGCGGGCGCGGCGGCGTCGGGACGCACCGCCAGGGGGGCGGCGAACTGAGGGGATCGATCCCCGTCGGCGCCGGTGTCGACGAGGAGGCCCGCGATCGGGAGCAGGTCCGCGGCCAGCGCGGGGGCCAGACGGGGGCCGCCGACGACGCCGGCGAGGTCCTGACCGTGCACGGCCAGCTCGAGGGCCGCGGTCGAGACCACGAGCGGGGCCGCGAGATGCAGGTCCGCGAGCGCGACCGACGTCGGGGCCGGGGCGTCGAGACGGGCCACCCAGGTCTCGAGCAGCCGCCGGGCGCGCAGCGTCAGATCGCCCGCGACGCCGTGCGCCGGCGGGACGCCCGCCCGTCGGGTCGGAGCGCCCATGCACCCGGTCGCGGCCTCGGTGAAGGCCTCGATCCCGTCGTCGAGGTGGTCCAGGAGCGTCACGACCGACCAGCCGACGCAGGGCGTCGCGCGCGGCAGGTCGTCGTCGACGACGCGGGCGAGCACCGCCGCCAGCGGCACGAGGGCGCGCTCGAGCAGCTCCACCGCCGCGGCGAGGTCGACCAGCGCGCCCGGGACGGGGGTCCCCGGGCCCGCGCTCATGGCCGGTGGACGGCGGGGAGGCGGGTCGGCAGGCCGAAGGTCGCGAAGAGCCGGGGGTCGAAGAAGGCGTCGACCTGGGAGACCTCGTCGCCGGTGAAGGTGAGCACCTGCAGCTGGAAGGGCACGAACCCGCCGGCGGGGTCGCGCATGTAGAGGCCGAAGGCGGACTGGCCGTTGGCGCGCGTCGGCAGCATCGGCATGTCCTCGCTGCCGCCGGGGCACTCGTTGCCGATGAGCCAGGCGATGTTCGAGCGGCCCTGGAACCAGCTCGTGAACGGCGGCATCTCCCAGACGGCCTCGGCGGTCAGCAGCGAGACGATCGTGTCGACGTCCTTGCGCCAGAACGCCTCGACGTAGCGCTCCAGCAGGCGCTCCTGGCCCGGCGTCAGGTCGGCCTCGACGGTGTCCTCGGTGAGGCCGCGTCCCTGCATCTGGGCGTGCGCGCGCTGGAGGGCTGAGTTCACGGCCGCGACGGTGGTCTCGAGCGCCTCGGCGGTCTCGGCGGCCGACCACCGCAGCACGTCGCGCAGGATCAGCACGGCCCGCTGGCGCGCCGGGAGGTGCTGCAGCGCGGCGACGAAGGCCAGCCGGATGGAGTCGCGCTCGCCGACCAGCACGGCGGCGTCGGGCACCGGCTCGAGCCAGGTGATCTCGAGGTCCTGCTCGAGCGCCGTGCCGGCGGGCTGGTCGGGAGCGCCGAGACCGGCCGGCAGCGGGCGCCGGGGGCGGCCCTCGAGGTTGGTCAGGCAGACGTTGGTGGCGATCCGGTAGAGCCAGGTGCGCACCGAGGAGCGGCCCTCGAACGCGCCGGCGGCCTTCCAGGCCCGCAGCAGGGTCTCCTGGACGAGGTCCTCGGCCTCGTGCACCGAGCCGCTCATCCGGTAGCAGTGGGCGAGCAGCTCGCGCTGGTAGCGGCCGGCGAGAGCGTCGAAGTCGTGCAGCTCGCCTGCCGCGACGGGACTGGTGGCGGGGCTGCTGGCGGGGCTGCTGGCGGGGCTGGTGGCGGGCGTGCTGGTGCTCATGGTGCTCCCTGGGTGCCGAGACGTCGGGTCGATCCTGCCGTCTGAGGGGGTGGACCCCGCAAGACCCCCGGACTCATCGCCTCGCCTCGACGCGGGGGTGCGGCGTCTGGGATCGTTCGGCGCGATGACCCCCGCCTCGCGCTCCTTCGCCGTCCTCCTCAACCCCGCCGCCGGCGGGGGCGATGCTGCCGCGAGCGCTGCCGCGGTCGTCGACCTGCTGCGACGTCGCGGAGCCGAGGTGCGCCTCCTCGACTCGCCCGGCCCCGACCGCCTCGCGCCGCTGGTGGAGGAGGCCGCCGCCCGGGGCGAGGTGGTGGTCGCCGCCGGCGGTGACGGGATGATCTCCCACCTCGTCGGACCGGCGTCGCGGGCCGGGGCACTGCTCGGCCTGCTGCCCGCGGGCCGCGGCAACGACTTCGTCCGGATGCTCGGCCTGCCCACCGACCCCGAGGGCATCGCCGACACCCTGCTGCGCGCGCCCGAGCACGCCGTCGACCTGCTGGCCTGCACCCGCCCCGAGATCGGCGAGGAGCGCGTCGCGGGCTCGGTCTACTGCGGCATCGACGCCCACGCCGCCGCGCTCGTGCACCGGATGCGGCGCACGCCCGGACCGCTGCAGTACCCGACCGCGGCGATCCGCGCGATCTGGTCCTACGCGCCGGGGCGCTTCCGCGTCGAGATCGACGACGTCGTCCACGAGGTCGAGGCCGGCATGGTCGTCGTCGCGAACTCCGGCTACTACGGCCAGGGCATGCGGATCGCGCCGCACGCCTCGGTGACCGACGGGGTGCTCGACGTCGTCGTCGTGGCGGCCACCTCGCGCACCACCCTCCTGCGGGCCTTCCCGAGCATCTACGCCGGACGCCACGTCGAGCGGCCCGAGGTCAGCCTGATGCGCGGACGCCGGGTGCGGATCAGCGCCGACGCCCGCCCGCCGGTGGAGATGGGCGCCGACGGCGAGCCGCGCGGCGTCCTGCCGCAGCGCGACGCCGAGCCGGTCGTCGTCGAGGTGCTGCCCGGCGCGCTGCGGGTCGTCGGGGGCTGATGCGCTGGTTCCACGTGGAACCAGCGCCGGTGGATCTCGGAGCAGACCTCAGGGCCAGATCTCAGGGCAGGGTCAGCACCAGCAGCTCGGTGTCGACGGCGGCGCGCACCTCGTGGGCCGGCTCGTCGGCGAGCAGGAAGGCGTCCCCGGCCTGCAGCGGCTCGGCGAGGGAGGAGCGCAGCAGGGCGCCGCGGGTGAGGGCGGCGTAGACCCGGGGGCCGGTGGCCAGGGTCAGCGTCTCCTGCGGGCCGAGCCGGGCCAGGCGGAGCGTGACGCCGGGCAGCCCGAGGTCGGGGGAGTCGACCCAGGTGCCGCGGGCGGCGTCGAGGGCGGTGCCGAGGTCGGCGACCTCGTGGATGACGCCCTCGCGGTCCTCGGGATCGGAGATCCACAGCTGGACGAAGCGGGTGCCGGTGCGGCCGATCTCGCTGTGCTCCGCGCCGTCGCCGGGGCGGAACACCCCGAGGGTGCCGGCCGGCAGCGCCACCGGCTCGCCGTCGTCGTGGCGGTGCTCCAGGACGCCGTCGAGCACCCAGGAGACGATGACGACGCCCGCGTGGTGGTGGGTCTCGAAGCCGGTGCCGGCGGCGAGCAGATGCTCGTCGTGGCAGACGAGCGCGCCGAAGCCGAGGCGCTCGGGGTCGTAGTGGGCGCCGAAGGAGAAGGCGTGACGGGTCTGGCGACCGACCTCACGGGTGAGGAAGCGCGCTGAACCTCTGCGGATCTCCACGGTCATGGTGGACGATCGTGCCATGCCCTTCCCCGCGGCCGATCTGCCGCTGCCGGTCCTGCGACCGGTGCTCCCCCCGGGCTTCCGCTTCGGCGTCGCCACGGCGGCCTGGCCCACCGAGGGCGCGGTCGACGGGCGGGGCACCTCGATCTGGGACTCCTTCGCGGCCCAGGGCCTCGTGCGCGGCGGCGTCGGTGCCGAGCCCGCGGCCGACGCGCTGCGCCGCTGGCCCGAGGACGTCGCCCTCCTGCAGCGGCTCGGCGTCCAGGGGCACCGCCTCTCGATCTCGTGGCCGCGGGTGCAGCCCGGCGGCAGCGGGCCCGTCTCCGCGGCCGGCCTCGACCACTACGAGCGGATCGTCGACGCCCTCCTCGCCGCCGGCGTCGACCCGATGGTGACGCTCTACCACTGGGACCTGCCCGAGGAGCTCGAGCAGCGCGGCGGCTGGCTCGACCGCGACACCGTCGACCGGTTCGCCGCCTACGCCGAGACCGTCGCCGCCCGGCTCGGCGACCGCGTCGCCCAGTGGGTGCCGGTGCACGAGCCCGGCGTGGCCGCCCTGCTCGGCTACGGCGTCGGCATGCACGCGCCGGGCCGCTCCCTGCTCTTCGACGCCCTCTACGCCGCCCACCACCTGCTGCTGGCCCACGGCCGGGCCGCGATGGCCGTGCGGCAGCACAGCCGCGGCGAGATCGGGTGCGCCAACAGCCATGCCCCGATGTGGCCGGTCAGCGAGGACGCCGCCGACGTCGGCGCCACCAAGCTCTTCGACGCCCTGTGGAACGGCTTCTTCCTCGAGCCGATGCTGCTGGGCCGCTACCCCGCCGACCTGCTGCCGCTCATGGAGGACGTCGTCGCCGACGGCGACCTCGCCACCATCCGCCAGCCCCTCGACTTCTACGGCGTCGACTACTACGCGCCGATGCGCATCGGCGCCGCCCCGCTCGAGGCCGACCTGCCCTTCGAGCTGTGCGACACCGTCGGCCACCCCGTCACCGACGCCGGCTGGCCGGTGGTGCCCGAGGCGCTGCGCGAGTGGCTGATCATGCTGCGCGCCCGCTACCGCGCCGCGCTCCCGCCGATCGTCATCACCGGCAACGGCGCGTCCTACGTCGTCGAGCCCGACGCCGACGGCCGGATCGTCGACACCGAGCGGGTCCGGTTCCTCGACGGCCACCTGCGCGCCGTCGCCGACGCCGTCCAGCGCGGCGTCGACATCCGCGGCTACTACGCCACCTCGCTGCTCGACGGCGTCGAGTGGACCGAGGGCTGGACCCAGCGCTTCGGGCTCGTCCACGTCGACCCCGCCACCGGCGTCCGCACGCCCAAGGAGTCCTTCGACTGGTACGCCTCGGTGATCGGGGCGCAGACGCGGTCGGTGGGGTAGGGCTCCCGCTGGGCTGGGCGGGGGGACAATTACCCGGCTGACCGGGTAACTGTCCCCCGTGTGACGTGTCCGGCAGGTTCGCGGGCCTCAGAACCTGCGGGACACGCCCCACGGGAGCAGCTTCCCCGGATGTCCGGGGAAACTGGCATGCCCCCGGGGCACCCACCCTCAGTACGACTTCGGCAGCCCCAGCGAGTGCATGGACACGAAGTTGAGGATCATCTCCCGGCTGACGGGGGCGATCCGGCCGACGCGGGTGGCGACGAGGAGCGAGGCCAGGCCGTACTCCTGGGACGCGCCGTTGCCGCCGTGGGTCTGGATGGCGCGGTCGACGGCGTCGCAGGCGGCCTCGGCGGCGGCGTACTTGGCCATGTTGGCGGCCTCGCCGGCGGCGAGCTCGTCGCCGGCGTCGAAGAGGGCGGCGGCCTTCTGGTTCATCAGGCGCGCCATCTCCAGCTCGATGTGGCTCTGCGCCAGCGGGTGGGCGATGGCCTGGTGGGCGCCGATGGGGGTCTTGAAGACCGCGCGCTCCTTGGCGTACGCCACCGCCTTGTCGAGGGCGTAGCGGCCCAGGCCGGTGTTGAACGCCGCGGCCATGATCCGCTCGGGATTGAGGCCGGCGAAGAGCTGGGCCAGGCCGCCGTCCTCGTCGCCGACGAGCGCGTCGGCGGGCAGCCGGACGTCGTCGATGAAGACCTGGAACTGCTTCTCGGGGCTGATCAGCTCCATCGGGATGGCGCGGGCCTCGAAGCCGGGGCTGTCGGTCGGGACGACGAACAGGCAGGGCTTGAGGCGACCGGTCTTCGCGTCCTCGGTGCGGGAGACGACGAGGACGTTCGAGGCCTCGTCGACCCCGGAGATCCAGATCTTGCGACCGTTGAGGATCCACCCGTCGCCGTCCTTGCGGGCGGTGGTGGTGATGTTGTGGGTGTTGGTGCCGGCGTCGGGCTCGGTGATGGCGAAGGCCATGGTGCCGGTGCCGTCGCAGATGCCGGGCAGCCACCGCTGCTTCTGCTCCTCGCTGCCGTAGCGGGCGATGATCGTGCCGCAGATCGCGGGGCTGACGACCATCAGCAGCAGGGGGCAGCCCTGCGCGGCGAGCTCCTCGCAGACCGCGGCGATGTCGCCGATGCCGCCGCCCCCGCCGCCGTACTGCTCGGGCACGTTGACGCCGAGGAAGCCGTGCTTGGCGATGTCGAGCCACAGGTCGGTGGTCTTGCCGCCGCTGCGGGCCTGACCGTCGAAGTAGTCGCGTCCGTACTTGGACGCGAGGGCCGCGACGGCCTTGCGGAGCTCCTGGCGCTCCTCGGACTCGGTGAAGCTGACGCTCATTCCTTCTCCTCCACGACGGCGAGCACCTCTCCGGCGGCGACCTGCGCGCCCGGCTCGACGTTGATCTCGGTGACGACGCCGTCGGTCGGCGCGCTCACGGTGTGCTGCATCTTCATGGCCTCCATGACCAGCACGGGCTGGCCTGCGGAGACCTCCTGGCCCGGGGCCACCGTCACGCTGACGACGGTTCCGGGCATGGGCGCCAGCAGCGAGCCACTGGCGAGCTGGTCGGCCGGGTCGACGAACCGCGGCACGCGGGTGAGGCGGGTGTGCCCGCCGGGACCGTCGACGTCGAGGGCGGCCCCGTGGACGGTCACCGCGTAGGTGCGGCGCACCCCGTCGACCTCCACGGTGACGGTCTCGGCACCGGCCTCGACGACGCTCACGCCCGCCGGCTCCTCGACGACGTAGCCGTCGCGGCCGCCGAACCAGGCCACCTCGGCCTCCTCGAAGACCGTGCGCTGCGCCTGGCTGACGACGTTGCGCCACGCCACGGGCAGGCGGGTCTGCACGCGGCGGGCGGCCACCGACCGCTCGGCCAGCGCGACGGCGGCGGCGACGGCGGCACCGGCGTCGGGCTCGCGCGCCGGCATCGCGGCGACGATGCCGGGCAGCCGGTCGGTGGAGACCTCGCCGGCCAGGAAGCCGGGGTCGCGCAGGGTCGTGACGAGGAGGTCGCGGTTGGTGACCAGGCCGTGCAGGCGGGCCCGCGAGAGCGCGCCGGCGAGCTTGCGGGCGGCCTGCTCACGGGTCGGGGCCCACGCGATCACCTTCGCGAGCATCGCGTCGTAGAACGTCGAGACGGTGCTGCCGGTGGCGAAGCCGGCGTCGACGCGCAGCCCCGGCTCCTCGGGGATCTCGAAGGCGGTGAGCAGCCCGCTCTGCGGCTGGTAGTCGGCGGCCGGGTCCTCGGCGTAGAGCCGCACCTCGATCGCGTGGCCGTGCACCGGCGGGGCGTCGAGGCCGGGCAGGCCCCGGCCCTCGGCCACCGCGATCTGCAGGGCGACGAGGTCGACGCCGTGCACGAGCTCGGTGACGGGGTGCTCCACCTGGAGGCGGGTGTTCATCTCCAGGAAGAAGAACCGCTCGGCGTCGCCGTCGTAGAGGAACTCCACGGTGCCGGCGCCGCGGTAGTCGATGGCCTCGGCGGCCCGCCGGGCGGCGTCGTGCAGGGCGCTGCGGACGGCCTCGGGCAGCCGCGGCGCGGGCGACTCCTCGACGACCTTCTGGTGGCGGCGCTGCAGGGAGCAGTCGCGCTCGCCGAGCACGAGGACGCCGCCGGCGCCGTCGCCGACGACCTGCACCTCCACGTGACGGCCGGTCTCGATGTAGGGCTCGACGAACACGGTGCCGTCGCCGAAGGCCGACGCCGCCTCCGCGCGGGCGGCCTCGATCTCGCCGTCGAGCGCGGCGAGCTCGCGCACCACGCGCATGCCGCGGCCACCGCCGCCGGCCGACGCCTTCACGAGCAGCGGCAGATCGGCGTCGGTGGGCTGCTCCGGCGCCTCGAGGACGGGCACGCCGGCGGCGCGCATGAGGTCCTTCGAGCCGATCTTGGAGCCCATCGAGACGATGGAGTCCGGCGTCGGCCCGACCCAGGTGAGTCCGGCGTCCTCGACGGCCCGCGCGAACTCGGCGTTCTCCGAGAGGAAGCCGTATCCCGGGTGGATCGCGTCGGCCCCGGCCCGGCGGGCGGCGTCGAGCACGAGGTCGACGCGCAGGTAGGTCTCGGCCGGGGCGTTGCCGGGCAGCCGGACCGCATGGTCGGCCTCGGCGACGTAGGGCAGGCCGGCGTCGGCGTCGGAGTGGATCGCGACGGTCTCGACGCCGAGCTCGCGGCAGGTGCGGAAGACGCGGCTGGCGATCTCGGCGCGGTTGGCGACGAGGAGGCGGGTGATCACGGCCTGAACACTCCGAATCGGTCGGTGCCCTCGATCGGGCGGGAGTCGATCACCGAGAGGCAGATGCCGAGCACGGTGCGGGTGTCGCGCGGGTCGATGACGCCGTCGTCGTAGAGCATCCCGGAGAGGAAGTGCGGCAGCGACTGCTCCTCGACCTGCGCCTCCACGAAGGCGCGCATGGCGGCGTCGCCCTCCTCGTCGTAGGCCTGGCCGCGACCCTCGGCGGCCGCGCGGGCCACGATCGAGAGGACGCCGGCCAGCTGCGCAGGGCCCATGACGGCCGACTTCGCCGAGGGCCAGGTGAAGAGGAACCGGGGGTCGTAGGCGCGGCCGTTCATGCCGTAGTTGCCGGCGCCGTAGGAGGCGCCCATGATCACCGTCAGGTGCGGCACGGTGGAGTTGGAGACCGCGTTGATCATCATCGCGCCGTGCTTGATGATGCCGCGCTGCTCGTAGTCCTTGCCGACCATGTAGCCGGTGGTGTTGTGCAGGAACAGCAGCGGCACGTCGATCTGGTTGGCCAGCTGGATGAACTGCGTGGCCTTCTGGGCCTCCTCGCTGAACAGCACGCCCTGGGCGTTGGCGAGGATGCCGATCGGCCGGCCGTGCAGCCGCGCCCAGCCGGTGACCAGCGAGGTGCCGTAGAGCGGCTTGAACTCGTCGAACGCCACCGGGTTCGAGGCGCTGACGCCGTCGCAGACCCGCGCGATGACCTCGCGGGGGTCGAAGGGCTCCTTGAGGTCGCTGGGGATGAGGTCGAGCAGGCCGTCGGGATCGGCGTCGGGCTCGGCGTAGCCGGTGGGCTCGTCGGCGGCCTTGCGCCAGTTGAGCCGGCCGACGATGCGGCGCCCGATGCGGATCGCGTCGTGCTCGTCCTCGGCGAGGTAGTCGGCCAGGCCGGAGGTGCGGGCGTGCATCTCGGCGCCGCCCAGCGACTCGTCGTCGGACTCCTCGCCGGTGGCCATCTTCACCAGCGGCGGCCCGCCGAGGAAGACCTTCGCCTGATTGCGCACCATGACGACGTAGTCGCTCATGCCGGGCACGTAGGCACCGCCGGCGGTGGAGTTGCCGAAGACCAGCGCGACGGTGGGCAGCTTGGCCGCCGACGAGCGCGTGAGGTCGCGGAACAGCTTCCCGCCGGGGATGAAGATCTCCTTCTGCGTGGGCAGGTCGGCGCCGCCGGACTCCACCAGCGAGACCGTCGGCAGCCCGTTCTCGGCGGCGATCTGCGCGGCGCGGAAGATCTTCTTCACCGTCCACGGGTTCGAGGCGCCGCCCTTCACCGAGGGGTCGTTGGCGGTGATCATGCACTCGACGCCCTCGATGACGCCGATGCCGGTGACCACGCTTGCCCCGACGGTGAAGTCCGAGCCCCAGCCGGCCAGCGGCGAGAGCTCGAGGAAGGCCGAGCCCTCGTCGATGAGCAGCTCGATGCGCTCGCGGGGCAGCAGCTTGCCGCGGGCGTGGTGCCGCGCGGTCTGCTTCTCCCCGCCGCCGGCGACGGCCTTGGCCTGCTCGGCATCGAGCGCGGCGAGGCGCTCGAGCATCGCCTCGCGGTGGGTCGCGGCTGCGGGCGCGGTGTCGGTCTCGACGCCGATGTCCGCGCTCATGCGGTGTACCCCAGCAGCTTGGCGGAGAGGTCGGCGAGCACCTCGGTGGCGCCGCCGCCGATCGGCAGGATCCGGGCGTCGCGGTAGTGCCGCTCGACCTCGGTGCCGTTCATGTAGCCCATGCCGCCGTGCAGCTGCACCGCGGCGTCGACGACGGCGGTGGCGGTGTTGCAGGCGGTCTCCTTGGCCAGGCAGGCCTCGGCGATGACGACGTCGCCGGCGTCGTGGCGGCGGGCGACCTCGTGGGTGTAGATGCGGGCGACCTCCACCTGGCGGTGCATCTCGACGAGCTTGTGGCGCACCACCTGGTTGGCGATGAGCGGCTTGCCGAACGTCTCGCGCTCGCGGCACCACTGGGCGGTGAGCGCCAGCGAGCGGGCGGCGATGCCGTAGGCGTGCACGGCCAGCGCGACGCGCTCGACGACGAACTGCGCGGCGATGGCGTAGAAGCCGCTGTTCTCGGCGCCGACGAGGTTCTCCGCCGGCAACCGGACGCCGGCGTAGCCGAGCTCGGCGGTGTCGGAGCAGTGCCAGCCCATCTTCTCCAGCTTGCGGTCGACGGTGAAGCCGGGCGTGCCCTTCTCGACGACGATCAGCGAGACGCCGCCGTGGCCGGGGCCGCCGGTGCGGACGGCGGTGGTCACGAAGTCGGCGCGGACGCCGGAGGTGATGTAGGTCTTCGCGCCGTCGACGACGTAGTGGTCTCCGTCGCGGCGGGCGGTGGTGCGGATGCCTGCGACGTCGGAGCCGCCGCCGGGCTCGGTGACGGCCAGCGAGCCGATCATCTCCCCGGCCAGGGTCGGGCGCACGAAGCGGTCGATGAGGGCGGCGTCGCCGCTGGCGACGATGTGCGGCAGCGCGATGCCGTGGGTGAACAGCCCGGCCATCAGGCCGCTGGAGGCGCCGGCCTCGTACATCGCCTCCTGCAGGACGACGGTGTCGAGGACGTTGCCGCCCTGGCCTCCGACCTCCTCGGGGAAGCCGACGCCGAGCAGGCCCTGCTTGGCCGCCGCGACGTGCAGCTCGCGCGGGATGAGGCGCTCGTCCTCCCACTGCTGCAGGTGCGGGACGACCTCGCGGCGGACGAACTCGCGTCCGAGCTCGCGCAGGTCCTCGTGGTGGTCGGTGCTGGTCGGGGCGGGGGCGGTCGGGGCAGTGGTCACAGCAGTCCCTCCTGGACATGGACGGTGCGCGAGCGCACCCATTCGCCCAGGCCCTTGGCCTGGGGGTCGAAGCGGGTCGAGGCGGCCACGCCCTGTCCGAGCAGGCCGTGGATGACGACGTTGGCGGCGCCGAGGTTGGGCAGCAGGTGCACCTCGACGTCGAGGTCCGCGGCCTCGGGGACGAGCTCGCGGACCTTGCGGGGGCTGAGCAGCTTGGCCAGCCAGGTGATGCGCTGCTCGCGCAGCGGCGAGCCGTCGTGGGCCACCCAGAGGCCGATGTTGGCGTCGCCGCCCTTGTCGCCGGAGCGGGCGTGCACGAACGTGCCGAGCGGGACGCGCCGGTTGAGGGTGTCGGCGGGCGCCGGGAACGGCGAGGGACGCAGCCCGGCGGCGTGGTCGGCCTCGGAGAACGCGGTGGGCTCGGGCACGACCTCGCGTCGGCCGTCGGCGTGCACCACCGCGTGCTCGACCATCGAGCGCTCCACGTAGACGGGCCGGTAGACGCCGTAGGGGGTGGGCTGCGCGGGCGGGCCGGTCATCGTGAAGCCGGGGTAGGACGCCAGGGCCAGCTCGACCAGCGGGCCGGTGAAGCCCTTGCCGACGGGGCCGGGCTCGGGATCCTGGACGGTGCAGCGCAGCAGCACCGAGGCGCCCTCCTCGGTGTCGGCGTCGACCGGCGGGCGGGTGGTGGCGCTCCACGCCACGGTGGCCGCGCGCAGCCGCGGGGAGAGCTGCTCGCGCACCCAGTCGGCCTTGGCCTCGACGTCGAGGCCGGTGAGCACGAGCTCGGCGCTGTTGCGCCACCCGCCGAGCTCGTTGACGCAGACCTTGAGGGTGCGCGGCGGCGCCTCGCCGACGACGTCGCTGATGCGGACGCGGTCGGGCCCCTCCTGCTCCAGGCGCACGGAGTCCAGGCGCGTGGTGACGTCGGGGTGGAGGTAGCGCGTCGACTGGATCTCGTAGACCAGCTGCGCGGTGACGGTGTCGACGGTGACCGCGCCGCCGGTGCCCTCGTGCTTGGTGATGACGCTCGAGCCGTCCTCGTGCAGCTCGGCGAGCGGGAAGCCCAGCGGGAGGCGGGGGTCCATGCCGGCGCGGATCAGCTCGCGGAAGCCGCTGAAGTTGCCGCCGGTGGCCTGGGCGCCGCACTCGAGCACGTGGCCGACGACGACGGCGCCGGCCAGGCGGTCGTGGTCCTCTGGAGCCCAGCCGAAGTACGCGACGGCCGGGCCGACGACGAGCGAGGCGTCCGCGGTGCGTCCGGTGACGACGACGTCGGCGCCGCCGCGCAGGGCCGCGGCGATGCCGAACCCGCCGAGGTAGGCGTTGACGGTGAGCGCGGCCGGGCCGAGGTCGAGCTCGGCGGCGCGCGGACGCAGGTCGTCGCCCTCGACGTGGGCCACCTGCGGGTCGAGCCCGAGGCCGCGGGCGACCTCGCGGATGCGCTCGGCGAGGCCCGCGGGGTTGAGGCCGCCGGCGTTGGAGACGATCCGCACGCCCTTCTCCAGCGCGGTGCCGAGGCAGTCCTCGAGCTGACGCAGGTGGGTGCGGGCGTACCCGGCGGCAGGGTCCTTCATGGTGTCCTTGCCGAGGATGAGCATCGTCAGCTCGGCCAGGTAGTCGCCGGTGAGGACGTCGAGCGGCCCGCCGTCGAGCATCTCGCGCATGGCGGTGATCCGGTCGCCGTAGAAGCCCGAGCAGTTGCCGATCCGCAGGGCGGGAGCATCAGGGCGGTTCATCGGGGGCTCCTCCCCTCGCCGGCGGGGCCGGCGAAGCACTGGGCGATGTCGAGCCAGCGGTCGGCGTCGGCACCGACGGCGACGAGGTCGGTGTCGTCGCGGTGCACGCGCTGGGTGGCCAGCAGGCACAGGTCCCAGGCCGAGCCGGTGACCCGCTGGGCGGCGTCCTCCGGGCCGTAGGCCCAGGTCTCGCCGGACGGCGCGGCGAGCTCGATGCGGAACGGCTCGGCGGGCGGGGTGAGCTCGTGCACGGTGAAGGCGAAGTCGCGGGTGCGCACGGCGATGTGGGCGACGTGGCGAATGCGGTCGTCGGCCTCGGCGCGGCTCTGCTCGGCGCTGACGCCCAGCGCCTCGGCGACGTCGAGGCTGTGCGCCCAGGTCTCCATGAGGCGCGCCGTGCCCATCGACACCGGCGACATCGGGGGCCCGAACCACGGCAGGCGGACGCCCTCGGGCACCGCGCGCAGCGCCTCGCCGAGGCTCGTGCGGGCGGCGTCCCAGCGGGCCAGGAGGGTCGTGGGCTCGAGGCGGCCGATCTCCAGCGCCGTGGCGTCGACGAAGCCGTCGGGGTCGGCGAAGGCGGCCAGGACGACCTCGTCCCAGGCCGCCTTGCCCTCGGGCGTGCCGGCGCGGGCGGCCAGCACGGCGACCTCGTCGGTCCACAGCAGGTGGGCCACCTGGGTCGCGACGTCCCAGCCGGCAGCCGGGGTGGGGGTGCGCCATCCGGCCTCGTCGAGGTCGGCGACGCGCGCGCGGAGGCGCTCGCCCACCGCGGCGAGGTCGAGGAGCAGGGGCTCGAGCAGGTCGCTCACGCGGAGGCCTCCGGGGTCGTGGCGGGACGCACCAGCGCGGCGTCGAGGGTGCGCGCCCACTGGTCGAGGATGCGACGTCGACGGCGGCCGTCGTCGGAGATGGTGTTGGCCAGGCCCAGGCCGCGCACGAGGTCGAGGGTGGCCTGGATGAGCTCGCGCTGGCCGGGAGCGGTCTCGTCGACGCCGAGCAGCTCGACGGTGAGCCGGTGCACCTCGCGGCCGACGCGCTGCTCCAGCGGGCCGACCGCCGCGAGCAGCTCGGCGTCGGTGCGGGCGGCGACCCACAGCTCGAGGGCGGCGGTGAAGACCGGCGAGGTGAAGTGGTCGCCGAGCATCTCGAGCACGGCGCGGGTGCGCTGGGTGCCGGCGGGCAGCCGAGCGGCGGCGTCGGCCAGCGCGTCGCCGCGCACCCGGGTGAGGTGCTCGACGGCGGCGACGACGAGGTCGGCCTTGGTCGGGAAGTGATGCAGCTGGGCGCCGCGGCTCACGCCGGCGCGCTCGGAGACCAGCGTGGTGGAGGTGCCGGCGTAGCCCCGCTCGATGAGCACCTCGACGCAGGCCTCGAGCAGCCGGGCCCGCATGACGCGGGTGCGCTCCTCCTGCGGGACGCGCGTGGTGGTCGACACGCGCTCAGCATGGAGCGGCAACTAACAAACAGTCAAGCCTGACTTTTAATGCGTGGGACAGGTCCGGAACGCGACGGTGCCCGGACCCTCGAGGAGGATCCGGGCACCGTCGGTGCTGCGGGTGAGGCTGCTGATCAGCCGGGGATCAGCCGGGGATCAGCCGGCGGGCGGGACGTCGACCGTCAGGACGGTCGGCGCCAGCGCGCCCTCGTAGTCCACCAGGCCCAGGTAGCGGGCGCCGGCGTCGAGGCCGGACCAGCCGAGGGTGAAGGTGGCCGGGGTGCCGGTGGTGACCGGAACCGGGTTGGGCGTCGCGGTGAACGAGCCCAGCGTGGTGCTGCCGTCGACGACGTAGGTGTCCAGGCGGTAGGGGATCGGGGATCCCGAGGCGCCCGGGGTGTACCCGTTGACGTCGACGATGTATGCACCGGCGTCCGGGGCCTCGAGGTCGACGCGCTCGTCACCCGACGCCGTGGCCGACTTGCCGGCCTCGGCGGTGATGGTCGCCGGGTCGCAGCTCTGCGCGGCGTAGACCGTGAGGTCCAGGTCGGCGTCGGCGTCGGTGGCGTCGAGGTCGAAGCGCGCGAGCTTCGCGCCGTCGCCCACCGTCACGCAGGTGAGGTTGTCCTCGCCCGCGCCCACCGCGTCCTGCACGGTGTCGGCCTTCGCGAGGCCGGACAGCGTGAGGTCGAGGTCGCCGGTGATGCCCGGGTTGACCGTGACGTCCTTGGTGCCCTCGGCGCCGGTGCCCGACACGTTCGTCGGGGCGTCGACCGCCACCGGACGCAGGGCCACGGGCAGCTTCAGGCTGGTGGGACCGGTGAGGGTCACGTAGCCCTTGGCGTAGGTGGCCAGCTTCGCGGTGGTGCGGGTGAAGGTGAACCTCACCGTGATGAGGTCGCCCTTGCGCTTGGAGACGATCGTGGACGGCGAGGTCTTGAGCGTGAAGCCCTTGACCGTGCTGGCGATCTTCCAGGTGCCCGTCTTTTGCGCGAAGATGGTGCGCGTGAAGGTGATCGGGCCGGCGCCGGAGCCCTCGGCCAGGGCCGGGGTGTTGATCTCGTTGGCGCCGATCGGCTTGACGCCGGTGTTGTAGCCCTGGTCGGCCAGGAAGCCCTTCCACTCCTGCGGACGGGAGGTGATGAACAGGCCGGGGTCGAACATCGCGGCCGGGTCGACCTCGCCCGCGCCCTGTGCGAACACGTCCGAGCTCGGGTAGCCGCCCGGGGTGCGGGTCGGCGTCGCCGTGGTCATCATGGCCGACTTGATCGTCATCGGGCCCCAGGTGGGGTGCTTGCCGATGAGGAAGGCGGCCAGGCCCGCGATGTGCGGGGCGGCCATGGAGGTGCCGGAGTAGAAGTCGTAGGCACGACCGCCGTTGGACGGCGGGGCCACGGCCGCGAGCACGCTCACGCCCGGCGCCGCGATGTCGGGCTTGAGGACGTCGCCGCCGGCGACGTCGGTCGGACCGCGCGAGGAGAAGCCCGCGACCTGGGGGATCGGGGTCTTGCTCACGAGGTTGCCCAGCACGAAGGAGGCCTTCGCGTTCGCACCGGCCGAGGCGAGGTAGGCGGTGACCTTCTTGCCGTCGACGTCGTCGAGGTGGACCGTCGGGATGACGTGGGCGTCAGAGTCGAGGCTGCTCGGGACGGCGTTGATGAGCACCATCGCGATGCCGCCGGCCCGCTTGACCTCGGCGGACTTCTCGGTGCGGGCGTTCACGCCACGCGTGCAGACGACGATCTTGCCGGCGACCTTGGCCGGGTCGAGGGTGTCGGTCTTGCACAGGTTGGCGTCGGCGTCGGCCGCGGAGGCGAGCTTCACCGAGGTGGAGGAGACCAGCGTGGTCTTCGGGACGGCCCGCGAGGCCAGCGAGGCGCCGGCCAGCTTGGTGCCGTCGCCCAGGACGACGGTGTTCTCGGCGTTGTAGGACGTCGACGCGGCGACCGTGGTGAGCCACGGACCGGCGTGGTCGAGGGTCGTGGCGCCCGGGCCGGAGTTGCCGGCGCTGGCCGCGACGAAGATGCCCGCCTCGGCGGCCGCCTCGAACGCGATGTCGTCGGGGCCGAGCTCGGAGGACGCGCCGCCGCCGATGGAGAAGTTGATGACGTCGGCGTTGTCCTGGATGACGTCGTCGATGGCGGCGAGGATGTCGCTGGTGGTGCAGCCGTCGTCGTCGGGGTTCTTCGCGCTCCAGCAGACCTTGTAGACCGCGATCTTCGCGCCCGGGGCCATGCCGGCGAGGTTCTTGTAGGTGGTGTCGACGACCTTGGTGCTGACGCCGGTGTTGCCGGCCGCGGTGCTCGCGGTGTGCGAGCCGTGGCCGCCGCCGTCACGCGCGGAGAGGTACTCGTAGTCGGCCAGGCCCTCGGGGCCCTTGACGTTCTTGAGGAAGCCCTCGCTGTAGACGCGGGCGCCGATCACCTTGGTGTTGCAGGTGGTGGAGGGGAACTCCGGGCCGGCCTCGCAGCGGCCGGTGAACAGGCCGCCGTCCTTCTTCTCCATGCGGGTGGCGTCGCCCTCCTGGGAGATGTCCCAGGGACCCTGCGGGGTCGAGGTGAGCTTCGTGCCCTTGAAGGAGGGCGCCTCGGGCCAGATGCCGGTGTCGATGTCGGCGATGACGACGCCGTCGCCGGCCTTCGCGGCTCCGCCGTTCTTCAGCCACAGGCCCTTGGAGCCGGTGAGGCCGAAGTAGTCGGGCGTGGTCTGGTAGGCGTCCGGCTTCTGCAGGGCGTCCTTGGAGACCATCAGGACGCGCTTGTCCTGCGAGAGCGCGATGGCCTGCTTCTTCGACAGGTCGGCGCTGAAGCCGTTGACCGCCACGGTGTAGCGGTCGTCGACCGAGACGCCGTAGTCCTTGGCGACGTCGGACTGCTGGGTCCTCAGCAGCGAGGTGTAGCGCGCGGTGCTCGAGGCCTTGGCGCGGAAGTCCGTGCCGGTGACCGACGGGGACGTCGCGGCGATGCCGTCGGTGCCGCCCTTGTAGGTGGCGGCGCTGGCCTGCTTGAGCAGGACGACGTAGTGGCCCGCGGTCAGCGAGCTCGGTGCTGCGGACGCTGCCTTCTCCGACGCCGGCGCGCCGGGTGAGGCGACTGCCGCCGAGATGCCTGCCAGGCCCAGGGCCAAGGCAGACGAGAGGGCGAGTCCGACGGTCGCGATCTGCGGCCGCCGTCCCCGGATGAGGTACGACAACGTGGGCTCCCTCCACGTGAGATGCGCCGTGTCCCCGAGTGAGTCACGGCCGACAAGGGTTCATCCGAAACCCCCGGGACCTGCCGCGTCAAGCATCTGGCCCTCATGAAATGCACAGGAAATCCTTCGGTGACCTGGGCCGACGGCCGGTGACCGGCCGTCGACGGGCGTCCTCGATGCCCCGGGGCGCACGTCGGCCGCTCAGGTGCGGCGGCCCAGCGGCAGGCGCGAGCGCGTGAGGGCGGCCGCGGCAGCGGCGGTGAGCACCGGCAGCCCCAGGACGACGATCGCGAGCAGGCCCCAGGGGATGTCGAGGTAGTGCGTGGCGCTCTGACCGTCGCCGAGGCCGAGGTCGCGGGTGAGCGGGTAGGTGACCGCGATGCCGGGCACGAGCCCCACGAGGAGGCCGAGGATCGCCCCGAGTCCGGCCAGCAGCAGCGCGTAGGCGCCGGCGACCAGGCGGCGCAGCCGTGGGGTGGCGCCGACGGCGCCGAGGGTGGCGAGGTCGGCCCCGGCGTCGGCCAGGGCGAGCAGCGTGGCGGTCAGGGTGCCGCCGAGCATCAGCACCGCGCCGAGGACGACGAGCACGAGGCGCACGCGCGCCACCTCGGGCGGCGTCTGGTAGCCGCGCTCGACGTAGACCGTGGCCGCGGTGTCGACGGCCGCCGCGGCACCCGTGATGCGGTCCTGGGCCGCGCGCGAGGGCATCGCGCCGCCGGCGTCGCGCCAGGTCAGCGCGGTGACGCCCGTGCGCACGCCCGCCTTCTCCAGCAGGCCGGGCGGCGCGAGCGCCACCGCACGCAGGGTGCCCTCGCCGGCGACCTCGACCCCCGTCGCCGGGATCAGGACGGTGCGCGCGCGGCCGCGCGGCTCGTAGGTGACCGCGTCGAGCGTGGTGAGGGTCAGCGACACGGCGCGCGGCCGGAACGGACGCTGCACGAGCACGGCCATCCGGCCGCGGGAGAGGGCGGCGTCGACGCCCGCGCGCTCGGCGTCGGTGAGCCGCAGGTCGGTGGGCGCCTGCTCGACCACGCGCACCGGGGTCTCCCCGAGATCGGTGGCGTACGGCGCGACCTCGAGGTTGCCGTCGAGGTCGACCTGGAGCGTGGTGTCCGGCGCGGCCGAGGGCGAGATGCCGCGCACGGCGGCGATGCGGGCGCCGGGCTGGGCGGCGGCGACGGCCTCGCGCAGCCGGCCCCACTGGGCGTCGTCGAGCGCCGTGGCCGAGCCGATCCGGCCCTCGCCGAGCGGCAGCGTCTCGGCGTAGATCGCGCGGCTCTGCTCCTCGTCGCTGGTGGCGCCGATGCCGAGCGCGGTGACGCCGGCGACGGTGGCGGCCACCGCGGCGACGGCGGACGCGGTGCGCACCCGGTGGCGGGCGGCGTCGCGGGCGGCGTAGCGCAGCGGGAGCGGCAGGCGGGCGGCCAGCCGCGAGGTGGCCACGACGAGCACCGGCACGAGCAGCACCATCCCGAGGACCATGAGGATCGCCGAGCCCGCGATGGGCAGCTCGCCGCCGGCGCCGCGGGCGCCGAGCACCGCGCCGCCGACGCCCAGGCCGATGAGGACCAGGCCGGCGACGGGGCTGCGTCGCGAGGGAGTGGCGTCGGCGGGGCGTCCGGCGAGCACGGCGACGACGTCCTGCCGCGAGGCCAGCAGCGCCGGGACCGCAGCCGCGAGCAGTGCGCTGAGCAGCCCGAGGACCGCGACGACGACCACCTGCAGCACCGGCACCTGGAAGGGTCCCAGCCAGCTCGACGAGCGCTCCTGCAGCGGTCCGGTGAGCAGCCGGGCCGCGACGATGCCGAGCCCGGTGCCGAGCACCGAGGCCAGGGTGCCGAGGACGACCGCGGTGGCGAGGACGACCCGGCGCGACTGCGCCGGCGTGCCGCCCGCGGTGGCCACGAGCGCGAGGTCGCGGGCCTGGCGTCGGGCGCCGACCGCGAACGCCGGGCCGGCCAGCAGGACGACCTGGATGAGGATCATCGTCGCCAGCAGCGCCACCACCGTGAGCAGCGTGGTGTCGATGCGGTCCTGGATCGCGCGCACCTGCGGCGGCAGCGGCGGCGGATGCCGCACGACCTCGCGGGAGACCACCAGGCCGCCTGCGGCGTTGAGCGCGCGCACCTGGGTCCAGGTGACCTCGGGACCGTCGACCAGCCAGGCCCGCGAGCCCACCGGCTCGGCGACGGTGCTCGCCAGGCCGGCGGCCATCGTCAGGTCGCGCGCGCTGGCGTCGTCGGCGATGCCCACGACCGGCATCCGCGCGCAGGGCTGGCGATCGCCGCTGAGGACGAGGTCGTCGCCGAGGCCGAGCCCGGTGTCGGCGGCCAGGCGCGGGGTCACGGTGACCTCGCAGCGCGCCGCCGGCAGCCGTCCCTGCTCCAAGCGCACCAGGCCGCGGGCCGCCGGGGTGTCGAAGGGCGCGCCGAGCAGCTGGACGGCGACCGCGCCGTGGTCGGTGCGCGCGGCGCCGAGCCCGCGTCGCAGCTCCTGGACGCGAGCGCCGGGCACCACCCGACGGATCATCGCGGCGTCGACGGTGCGGTCGGCGGGCAGCTCGTCGCCGTAGGACACCGACGCGTCGTCGGGGTCGGGGGCCTGGATCTGCGGCCCCGCGGGGAGGCTCACCGACACCAGCGCCTGCGCCTCGCCGATGCGCCGGTCGAGCCCCTCGCTGGAGGAGACGTCCTGGGTGCGCAGCAGCGTCACCGCGCACACGATCGCGGTGACCGGCAGCGCGATCATCACCAGGACGAGGGCCGAGCGCGCCCGCGCGCGGGCGGCGTCGCGTCGGGCGACGCGGAGCGCGAGGAGCCAGCCCGACCGCCAGGCGGCCAGGCGTCCGGGGGCGCCCACGTCAGAGGCCGTCCGCGAGCAGCAGGGAGGCGTCGGGGCGGGAGCCGGACTCGTCGACCACGACGCCGTCGCGCAGGAAGACCACGCGGTCGGCCCAGGCGGCGTGCCGGGCCTCGTGGGTGACCAGGACGCCCGCGGCGCCGGCGTCGCAGCGCTCGCGCAGCAGCCGCAGGATGTCCTCGCCGGTCTGGCTGTCGAGGGCGCCGGTGGGCTCGTCGGCCAGGATCAGCCGGCGCTCGCCGACCACCGCGCGGGCGATCGCCACGCGCTGCTGCTGACCGCCGGACATGTGGTCGGGGAAGCGATCGGCGAGGTGCTCGATGCCGACCTCGGCGAGCGCCTCCCGGGCCAGCCTGCGGGCCGCGCCGGTGCGGTGTCCGGCCAGCTCGAGGGGCAGCGCGACGTTCTCCGCGGCGGTGAGCGCGGGGATGAGGTTGAAGTCCTGGAAGACGTAGCCCAGGCTCGTGCGGCGCAGGCGGGCGCGGGCGTCGGCGCCCATCGCGGTGAGGTCCTGGCCCTCGACGAGCACCTGGCCCGAGCTCGGCTGGTCGAGCCCGCCGGCCAGCGTCAGCAGCGTCGACTTGCCCGAGCCCGAGGGGCCCATGACGGCGACGAGCTCGCCGGCCTCGGCGTGGAAGGAGACCTCGCGCAGCGCCTGGACGGCCGTCTCGCCGCTGCCGTGCACCCGGACGACGTCGCGCAGCTCGAGGACGGCCGCGCTCACGCCGCGCCCTGCGTCGGTGCCTGGGTGGGCTCCGGAGTCGGCGCCTCGGCCTCGCGTCGCCGACTCAGGCGCACGGTGATGCGGTCGGCGATGACGAAGCCCGCCAGCACCACCACCCAGCCGAGCAGGGCGTCGATGACCCAGTGGTTGCCGGTGCCGACGATGACGACCGCGGTGACCAGCGCGTGCAGCCAGCCCAGCCAGCGCGAGACCCGGTGGCGGGCGTGGCGCTGGACGACGATCGCGACCCACAGCGCCCAGCCGGCGTGCAGCGACGGGAACGCCGCGAGCTGGTTGGTGAGCTGGCCCAGGCCGCGGGGCGCCGAGGCGTCCGCACCCCACCAGCCGTCGGCGGAGTGCAGCTGCAGGACGTCGGTGTAGCCGCCGAGGAACCGCGGCGGCGCGGTGGGCAGCGTCAGGTAGAACGCGAGGCCGATGAGGGTGGCGGTGACCAGCGCGCGGCGCGCCGGGAGGTAGGCCTCGGGGCCGCGACGGAACAGCCAGACCAGGACGCCCGCGGTGACGACGTAGTGGGCGGTGGCATACCAGTAGCTGCCGAGGAGGCCGAGCACCTGCACCTCGACGAAGACCTGGTTGAGGGTGAGCTCCCAGTGCAGTCCGAGCAGGCGCTCGACGTGCACGAGGTCGAGGGCGCGCTGCAGGGCCGGGGCGATCGCGTCGGAGGCGATCATGCGCGAGGCGCTGTAGGCGACGTAGAGCACCGCGATGAGCGAAACCTCGCGGGCCACGCGCAGGAGGCGCTCGCGCATCGTCGGGCGCGGGCGGACGGCCGTCTCGGCCACCGGGGCGCTCATCGGACGACTCGCAGGGAGGCGGGCGCGTCGGTGCCGGGGCCGGTGCCGGCGTCGCGGCGGGTCGCTCCGGGCTGCGAGGCCCGCTCGAGGGCGGCGCGGCGGATGCGGGTCTCACAGTGGTCGAGCCAGCGCACCTCGGCCTCGGCGTCGAAGACCAGGGAGTCGAGGACGAGGCTCCAGGCGAGGTCCTCGGGGCCGCGGGGTCGGGCCGCGCGGTCCTCGCGCTTGAGACGCGTGTAGTCCTGCAGCGCGCGGATCGTGGCGGCCCGCTGCTGCTGGATGACCGCGCCGACGTCGATGCCCGGGACGGTGACCGCCAGGGCCAGCTTGATGGCGAGCTCGTCGCGCGGGGGCTGGGTGCGGGCCACCGGGGTGGCGAACCAGCCGGCGACCTCCTCGCGTCCGGCGGAGGTGACCTGGTAGCGCACGTGGCCCTCGTCGTCGGCGCCGTCGGAGCTGACGAGGCCGTCGCGCTCGAGGCGGGCGAGGGTCGTGTAGACCTGGCCGACGTTGAGCGGCCAGGTGGAGCCGGTGCGCTGCTCGAACTCCGTGCGCAGCTGATAGCCGTACATCGGACCGGTCTCGAGCAGCGCGAGGAGCGCCTGCTTGACGGACATGACGTGACCTCGGGGCGGTGTGGGGCGGGTGGGGAGTGGTGCGGGGGTGCTGGGGGCGGCGGGCCGTTCTCAGGGGATACCCAGGATGCATACGGAGTATGCCTGATGTGTGCATACGCAGTATGCATCAATCGGGTGAGGGCCGTCCCGACGGGCGTCCGCGGGGTGTCGCGGCGTGTCGGGGAGACGTTCGGAGCCGTCGCGTCGGCGGATGGACGCCCCCGTCCGCGCCCTCCTGCGGCCGTAGGCTGCCGCGCGTGTCCCTCACCCGCCGCACCGTCCTGATCACCGGCGCCTCCTCGGGGCTCGGCGCCGAGATGGCCCGCCAGCTCGCCGACCGCGGCCACGACCTGGCCCTGTGCGCCCGCCGCACCGAGCGGCTCGAGGAGCTGAGCGAGGAGATCCGCGCCCGCCCCGGCGTCCGCGCCGACCTCCGCATCGCCGTCCGGCCCCTCGACGTCACCGACGACGACGCCGTCTTCGCGACCTTCCGCTCCTTCCGCGAGGAGCTCGGCAGCCTCGACCGCGTCATCGTCAACGCCGGCCTCGGCAAGGGCGCGCCCCTGGGCACCGGCCGCTTCGACGCCAACCGCGAGACCGCGATGACCAACTTCGTCGCCGCCCTCGCCCAGACCGAGGCCGCGATGGAGGCCTTCCGCGAGCAGCGCGCCGGCCACCTCGTCATGGTGTCGTCGATGTCGGCCATGCGCGGCCTGCCCAAGACCCTCACCACCTACGCCGCCACCAAGGCCGGCGTCGCCCACCTCGCCGAGGGGCTGCGCACCGAGCTGCACGGCACCGAGCTCGGCCGCACCGTCAAGGTCACCGTGCTCTACCCCGGCTACATCGCCTCGGAGATGAACGACCAGGTCGCGCAGTCGACGCCGCTGATGGCCTCCACCGAGAAGGGCGTCCGCTCGATGGTGGCCGCCATCGAGAAGGAGGTCGCCGACGCCTGCGTCCCCGCCCTCCCGTGGGCGCCGCTCTCGGTCGTCATGAGGCACGCCCCGCTGCCGGTGCTGAAGCGGTTGATCTGAGGGCGGGTGTCGGGTGCGGAGCGCCAGGAAGTTTCATCGGTTGACCGATGAAACTTGCGCCTGCACGGTGAAGTTTCATCGTCCAACCGCCAGTTTCATCGGCTAGCCGATGAAACTGGCCGACCTCACCGGTACGTCAGCGCCCCCGCATCCAGGTGCTCGTGCTCGTTGAACGTCAGCAGCCGCGGGCCGGAGGAGCCGACGACGACGCCGCTGACGCCGGTGTTGACGCAGACGGCGTTGAGCCGCTGCCAGGCGCCGGCGAGGACGTCGTCGCGGACGGGCGGGGCGGTGAGGTCGACGTCGAGGATCAGCGCCGCCGCGAGGGCGGCGATCACGCCGCCGGAGGTGACGGCCAGGACGGTGCGACCCGGGCCGGCCTCGTCGGCCAGTGCGAGCAGACCGGCCTGCACGCGGGTGCGGAAGGCGAGGTAGGACTCGCCCGCGCCGGCGTCGACGCCGGCGGCCCAGCGGGTGGTGGCCTCCTCGAAGAGCACCTGGAACGAGCGACGGTCGTGGTCGGCGCCACGGGCGGCGAACTCCGGGTGCGCGGCGACGACCGAGACGTGGTCGAACTCGTCGAGGCGGGCGTCCTCGCGCGGCGGCGTGGTCCAGCCGGCGCCCTCGCAGACGGCCTCGAGGGTCTCGCGGTGGCGGCGCATCGCGCCCCGGGCCAGCGACGTCGGCGTCAGGCCGGCGGCGGCGAGGTGGCGGCCGAGCATCCGGCCCTGCTCCCAGCCCACCGGCGAGAGGACGTCGTAGTCGTCGGCGCCGAAGGACGCCTGGCCGTGGCGGACCAGCAGCACCCGCCCCATCAGGCGCCCGCGCCGGGCTGGGCGGCGTCGCCGAGGGCGAGGCGCCGGCAGCGCTGCTCGAGGTAGCCGACGACCTGGCCCATGACGGCGTAGGACTCGTTGGTGGTCTGGCGGTGCACGTAGCGGTACCAGATCTGCTGGGCGATCACGGCGAGCCGGAACAGCCCGAAGACCTCCAGCCACAGCGCCTGGCGCGCGTCGATCCTGCGCCCGGTGGCGGCGGCGTACCGCTCGACGAGCTCGGCGCGCGTCCACATGCCGGGGGCGTGCGTGGGCTGGCGGCGGAAGAGCTGGAAGAGCTCGTCGTCGTCGGCCTGCACCCAGTAGGCGAGCGTGGAGCTGAGGTCCATGAGCGGGTCGCCGACGGTGGCCATCTCCCAGTCGAGGACGGCCTTGACGTGCAGATCGTCGTCGAGGACGAGGTTGTCGAAGCGGAAGTCGTTGTGCACCACGACCTGGGCGACGTCGTCGGGCTGGTGGGCGCGCACCCACTCCAGGACGTCGGACCAGTCGCCGGTGTCGTCGGTGCGGGCGCCGTCGAGGCGGGCGATCCAGCCCGACACCTGACGCTCGACGTAGCCCCAGCCGCGCGAGAGCGCGGCGAGGTCGGGCACCGCGGTGACGTCGACGGAGTGCAGCGCGACGAGCACGTCGAGCGCCTCCTGGCACAGCGCGGAGGCCCGCTCGGGGGAGACGTCGCCGAGCTCGGCGGGCCACTCGGCGCGGAGGATGACGCCCGGCACCCGCTCCATCACGTAGAACTCCGAGCCGATGACCGACGCGTCGTCGCAGTGGCCGATCTGCGGGGCCACCGGCGGGAAGACCGGCGCGAGGGCGGCCTGGATGCGGTGCTCGCGTCCCATGTCGTGCGCGCCGGCGGCCTTCCGGCCGGCCGGGGGACGCCGCAGGATCAGGGCGCGCGTGCCCGCGGAGGTGTGCACCGTCAGCGCGTAGGTGAGGTTCGAGGCGCCGCCGCGGAACTGGCGCACCTCCTCGATGCGCACGCTCTGGTCGGCCAGCGCCGTCGCGAGCCACCCGGTGAGCGCCTCGACGTCGAAGGCGTCCTCGTCGCGGACCCGACCGGCGGGGTTGAGGTCGAGCGTCACGAGCGGGCCTCCAGCTTCGCGGCCTGGGCGCGCAGGAGCGCGTCGTAGGCGGGACGGTCGTCGCGCTTGAGGGCGACGGCGGCGCGGGCGGCGTCGTCGGGGACGATCAGCTCGTCCCCGCGGTCGAGGCCCTCGAGCACCGCCGCGGCGATCTCCTCCGCGCCGAGCGGCGCCTGCTCGACGAGGTGGGCCATGACGCCGCCGAGCGCGGTGTCGGCGCCGCGCAGCGAGCTCATCAGGTTGGTGCGGAAGTAGGACGGGCACACGGCGTGCGCGGTGACGCCGTAGGCCGCGAGCTCGTGCCCGGCGGTCTCGGTGAGCGCCACCATCGCGGCCTTCACCGCGTTGTAGGAGCCCATGCCCGCGGGGTGCACCAGCCCGGCCAGGGAGGCGACGTTGACGATGCGCCCGGAGCGCTGCTGCTTGAGCATCGGGACGAACGTGCGCAGGCCGCGGACGGCGCCGAGCAGGTTGACGTCGAGGATCCACTGCCACTCCTCGACCTCGGCGACGTCGAGCCGCCCGCCGCCGGCCACGCCGGCGTTGTTGACCAGCAGGTCGAGCCCGCCCCAGGCGTCCTCGACCCAGGCGCGAGCGACCTGCCAGTCGGCCTCGGAGGTGATGTCGAGGCGCAGCAGCCGGCCGTCGGGTCCGTGCGCCGGGCCGGCGTCGTAGGAGCGGTCGGTGCGCAGGACGTCGTCGCCGCGGCGGGTCAGGGCGTCGGCCAGCGCCGCGCCCAGGCCCGAGGCGGCGCCGGTGACCAGGACGCGGCTCATCGACGCGCCCCGTGCTTGCCCAGCTCGAGGCGGGCGACGACGCCACGGTGCACCTCGTCGGGGCCGTCGGCCAGCCGCAGGGCGCGGGCGGAGGTCCAGGCGCCGGCGAGCGGGAAGTCGTCGGAGAGCCCGCCGCCGCCATGCAGCTGGATGGCCATGTCGATGACGTCCTGCGCCATCCGGGGCACCGCGACCTTGATCTGCGCGACCTCGGAGAGGGCGTTGAGCGGGCCGCCGACGTCGAGCCTCCAGGCCGCGTTGAGCACCAGCAGGCGCGCTGCGTCGATGGCGATGCGGGCCTCCGCGATGCGCTCGCGGTTGCCGCCGAGGTTGACCAGCGGCTTGCCGAACGCGGTGCGCGCCAGGCCGCGGGTGCAGGCCAGCTCGAGCGCCCGCTCGGCCAGGCCGATCAGCCGCATGCAGTGGTGGACGCGGCCGGGGCCCAGACGCCCCTGGGCGATCGCGAACGCCTCGCCCGGTCCCGAGAGGATGTTCTCCACCGGCACCCGGACGTCGGTGAAGCTGACCTCGCCGTGACCCAGCGGCTCGTCGTAGAGGCCCATGACCGGCAGCAGCCGCTCGACCTTCACGCCCGGCGCGTCGCGGGGCACCAGCAGCATCGTGTGCCGGTGGTGGCGGTCGATCGCGTCGTCGGCGGCCAGCGCCTCCGGGGTGTCGCGCAGGCCCATGAACACGAAGACCGCGCAGTCGGGGTGGCCGACGCCGGTGCTCCACCACTTGCGGCCGTTGACGACGACCTCGTCGCCGTCGACCACGGCGGTGGCCTCCATCGTCGTGGCGTCGGAGGAGGCGACGCCCGGCTCGGTCATCCCGAAGGCCGAGCGGATGCGGCCCTCGAGCAGCGGCTCCAGCCAGCGGTCGCGCTGGGCCTGCGTGCCGTAGCGCAGCAGCACCTCCATGTTGCCGGTGTCGGGGGCGTTGCAGTTGAACACCAGCGGCGCGATCGCCGAGGCGCCCATCGCCTCGGCCAGCGGCGCGTAGTCGACGTTCGTCAGGCCCTCCCCGCCGTCGACGCCGAACCGCGCGGCGTACTCGCCGGCGTGCTCGGCGGGCAGGAAGAGGTTCCACAGTCCCTGCGCCCGGGCCTTGGCCTTGAGCTCCTCGAGCACCGGCTGCGGCTCCCACGCGCTCGGCACCCCCGGGTCCCCCGCCCGCTCACGTCGCCGCGCGAGCTCCGCGTGGTACGCCGGCTCGATCGGATCGACCTCCTCGGCGATGAAGGCCCGGACGCGGGCGGTGAGGTCGGCGGCGCGGGGTGACGGAGCGAAGTCCATGGTCGCGACCCTAGTCCGGGGTGGGGCGTCAGAAGTTCCCCGGTCAGCCGGGGAACTTCTGATTGGTCAGGGGAACTTCGGGCCCCTGACGCCCAACTTCCCCTGACCGATCTCCGGTCCGTCCACAGATCGACGACGCCGGCTTGCTCAGGACGACGACCGCGTGCTGCCCACCTCGAGCGGGGCGACGTCGACGGAGACCCGCAGCGTCGAGGTGGACGCCTCGGTGAAGATGACGCCCTTCACCGGCGGGACGTCGCCGTAGTCGCGGCCCCAGGCGACGGTGACGTAGCGCTCGCCGGCCACCTGGTCGTTGGTGGGGTCCAGCGCCAGCCAGCCCCCTGACGCCGGCAGCCAGACCGCCACCCAGGCGTGCGAGGCGTCGGCGCCGACGATGCGCTCGCGTCCGGGCGGCGGGTCGGTGGCGAGGTAGCCGCTGACGTAGCGGGCGGCGAGGCCGTGTGCGCGCAGGCAGGCCAGCGTCAGGTGGGCGAAGTCCTGGCAGACCCCGGCGCGCTTCTCGAGGGTGTCGGCGACCGTGGAGGTGACAGTGGTGGCGGTCTTGTCGTAGTCAAAGTCGCGGTGGATGCGGTGCATGAGGTCGACGACGGCCTCGCCGATCGGCCGTCCGCGCGTGAGCGACTGCGCGCCGTACGCCGCCGCGCCCACGGTGTGGTCGGCCTGCGGGGAGGGCAGCGCGAAGTCGGTGACCTCCCACGCGCCCGGCAGGCGCGGATGCGCCAGCGGACGGGCGCGCTCCCACGGCTGGGCGAGCGCGGCCTCGTCGTGGACGACGTCGTCGACCTCGACCTCGCTGACGGCGTCGATCACCAGCCGCCGGTGCGGCGAGGTCACCTGGAACCAGGTGGTGGTGTTGCCGTAGCAGTCGACGTCGTCGCGCCGGTCGCCCGGCTCGGGCTCCACGACGACCAGGCTCGAGCGCACCCGCTGCCAGGCCAGCGCGCGCGGGGTCAGGTAGGCGACGCCGTAGGAGTCGGTGACGTCGTCGTCGTAGCCGTAGGCGGTGCGGTGCGTGACGCGGTAGCGCCTCATCCGGCCTCCTCTTCGGCGGCCTCGGCGGCCTCGGCGGCCTCGGCGGCCGGCTCCGGGCCAGCCTCGACAGGAGCCTCCGGCGCCGCCGGGCCGGCGTCGGGGCCCTCCGGTCCGGAGGTGGGGACGAGGGTGGCCTGGGCGAGCAGCCGCGGCGGCGGGCCGGAGGCGAAGTGCACCTCGGCGATGGCATCGGAGACCCGCACGACCTGCTGGGTCATCCGCTCGAGGAACGCCTCGAGGTTCGGACGCCCGACGCCGCCGATCGCGACGAGGGTGGCGACGTCCTGGGCCTCCACCTCGGCGAGCAGGTCGGCGACGAGCCGCTCGGGCCGCGAGGACCCGGTGGAGCCGGGCAGCGCGACGAGGTGGTCGCGCACCTCGCGCAGCGAGAACGCCAGCGAGCGCGGGTTGTCGGCGTCGAGGACGAGCAGGTCGAAGACGCTGGCCGGGCGCACGTAGCCCCGGTAGCGACGCCGATGGGTGACGGCGCTCTCCGAGGCCTGCAGCACGCAGCCGAGCACGGTGCGGTCGACGTCGATGCCGCGTCGCTCGGTGACGCCGGCCCGCAGCAGGTGGCAGATCTGCAGGGCCCGCTCGAGGGAGCGTCCGGCGCCGATCATGTGCCACCCGGCGTCGCGCATCATGCTGGCGGTGACGCCCTGCAGCGACAGGATGCCGGTGAGCGCCCGCCCGGCGGACTCCGCGATCTGGTGGCTGTGGGGGTTGGCGCGCAGCGCGTCGGCGGCGCGGTCGGTGGCGCCGAAGACCCGCCAGATGTCGGGCGAGAGCTGGTCGCGGACGCCGGCGAGGGCGTCCCAGAGGCCGCCGAGGGCGTGGGCGAGGGTGCCGCTGCGCTCGCCGTCGAGGAGCAGGGAGCGGAACTCCTCGTCGACGTCGTCGTGGCGGCGTCCGGCCAGGCGCGCGGTGGCGCCGAGCAGCACCTCGAGGCTGACGGCTCCGGTGGTGCCGGGGCGGGTCTTGTAGTCCTCGGCGACGGCGTGGGTGGCCAGCACGAGCCGGATGAGGTCCTCGGCGCGCTCGCTGTAGCGGCCGAACCAGAACATGTCCTCGAGGATGCGCGGCACGGTGACCGACGCCGAGCGGGCGCTGGTGGTGGAGAGCACCTCGGCGAGGTTCTGGTCGGGCTCGCCGGCGCTCTTGAGCACCCAGACGTCCTTGGTGGTGCGTCCGCGCGGGTCGGCGAGGTCGTCGCCGTGCACGGTGGCCAGCCCGCCCACCAGCGGCCGGTAGGACGAGCCGTAGCGCAGCGTGAACGCGCGCAGCGTGAGGGGGCGCGGACGCACCCGGCCCTCGGCGTCCCAGGTGGGGGCCTGCGAGAGCGGCAGCCGCTCCTGGCCGACGTAGCGGTGCGGGGCGGCGAGCACCCGGGCGCGCACCTCGGCGCGACCCAGGCCGCGCAGGGCGTCGCCGGGTCCGTCGAGGGGCCGCACGAGCAGGTCGTCGACGCGGTCGAGCACGTGGTCGAGGGCGTCGGGCTCGCCGCACCACCAGGTGGCGATGCTCGGCAGCCGCAGCGGCTCCCCGAGGAGGTGCTCGCAGGCCGCGGGCAGGTAGGGCAGCAGCCCGGGCGACTCCAGGACGCCGGCGCCGAGTCCGTTGACCACGCGCACCCGTCCGCGGCGCACCGCCTCGACGAGGCCCACGACGCCGAGCTGGCTCTCGCCGTGCAGCTCGAGGGGATCGCTCCAGGCGGCGTCGACGCGGCGCAGGATCACGTCGACGCGCTCGAGCCGGCCGGGCACGCGCATGTAGACCCAGCCGTCGCGCACGACGAGGTCGCTGCCCTGCACGAGCGGGAAGCCCAGGATCGAGGCCATGAACGCCTGGTCGTAGGCGGTCTCGGAGTGCGTGCCGGGCGAGAGGACGACCACGCGGGGGTCGGCGAGGTCGCCGTTGGCGGCCTGCAGCAGCGCCGAGCGCATCGCCCAGAAGTACGGCTCCATGCGGTGCAGGCCGGCCTCGCGGTAGAGCTCGGGCATCACCCGGGAGACCACGCGTCGGTTCTCCATCGCGTAGCCCAGCCCCGACGGCGCCTGCGCGCGGTCGGCGAGCACCCGCCAGCGGCCCTCGGCGTCGCGGCCGAGGTCGGCGGCGGAGAAGACGAGCGGACGCTGGTCGACCGCGGAGTCGCGGGCCACGACGCGCAGGAACCCGGGGTGCCCGCGCACGACGGCGGCCGGCACGACGCCGTCGGCGAGCAGGCGCTGCTCGCCGTAGAGGTCGACGAGGATCGCGTTGAGCAGCTCGGCGCGCTGGGCCAGGCCCACCTCCAGCGGCGCCCAGGTGGCGGCGTCCACGACCAGCGGGACGGGGTCGAGGCGCCACGGCTCGGAGCGGCGTCCGGGCGGGGCGTAGGTGACGCCGTCGTCCTCGAGCAGCCGGACGATGTCGCCGCCGACCCGCGCGAGGTCGTCCGGGGTCAGCGCGACGGCCAGCTCGGCCAGGCCCTTCCACGGCGTGCGCAGCGCGCCGTCGGGGGCGACGACCTCGTCGTACCGGGCGGGCCCGCGGGCGTCGAGGGCCGGCTGCGCGAGCCCGGCGACGTAGTCGCGCAGCGCGGTCACGGGCGGCTCACAGGCGGGGCCCGTGGACGGGGACGCGGCGCAGGTCGAGGGTGCGGGGGTGCTCGGGGCTGGCGGCGCGGGCGGCGGCCTCGCGCATGGCCGCGACGTCGCGGCGTCCGCTGCGGTGGCCGTGGGCCTCGAAGCGGCTGTGGCGGCGGGCCTCGGCCTCGGCGGCGTTGACCGGCGCGGTGGCGTACGCGCGGCCGCCGGGGTGCACCACGTGGTAGGTCGCGCCCCCCAGGCTCAGCCCGTCGACGACGTCGACGACCTCGACGTGCAGGGGCGCGTGCACCGCGATCGAGGGGTGCAGGGCCGACCACGGCTGCCAGGCGCGGTAGCGCACGCCGGCGTAGTGCTCGCCGCTCGACGGGCCGGTCTCGGTCAGGGGCACCGGCACACCCTGACACGTGACGAGGTGCCGCTGCGGGTCGATCCCACGAACCTTCACCTGCAGCCGTTCGACCGAGGAGTCGACGTAGCGGGCGGTGCCCGCGCCGGTGGCCTCCTCGCCCAGGACGTTCCAGGGCTCGATGCCGGCCCGCAGCTCCAGCTCGACGCCGGCCGCCGGCACCGGGGCGATCCCCAGCCGCGGGAACCGGAACTCCAGGAACGGGTCGAGCCAGGCGTCCTCGACGGCGAACCCGGCCGCGCGCAGGTCGGCGAGCACGGCGAGGGCGTCGCGACGGGCGCCCTCGTGGAGCAGGGCGTCGTCGTGCAGCCGGCCGCCCCAGCGCACCAGCGGCGCGCGCTCGGGCCGCTCCCACAGGTGCGCGACGAGGGCGCGCACGAGCAGCGCCTGCACCAGCGCCATCTGCGGGTGCGGCGGCATCTCGAACCCGCGCAGCTCCAGCAGCCCGAGGCGTCCGCGCGAGGAGTCGGGGGAGTAGAGCTTGTCGACGCACAGCTCGGCGCGGTGGGTGTTGCCGGTGAGGTCGGTGAGCAGGTGCCGCAGCGCGCGGTCGATGAGCCAGGGCCGCGGCTCGAGGTCCTGAGCGGCGAGCCTGGCTGTGATCCGGTCGATCTCGCCGAGCGCGATCTCCATCTCGGCCACGGCCTCGGGACGGCCCTCGTCGAAGCGCGGCGCCTGGCTGGTGGGTCCGATGAACCGCCCGGAGAACAGGTAGGACAGGCTCGGGTGCTGCTGCCAGTACGCCACCAGGCCGGCCAGCAGCGACGGCCGGCGCAGCAGCGGGGAGTCGGCCGGGGTGTGGCCGCCGAGGGTGAGGTGGTTGCCGCCGCCGGTGCCGGTGTGGAGGCCGTCGAGGTCGAACTTCTCGGTGGTCAGGCGCGCGCGGCGGGCGTGCTCGTAGAGGTCGAGGGTGCTCTCGCGCAGCGCCGCCCACGACGCGCTGGGCTGCACGTTCACCTCGATGACGCCGGGGTCGGGCGTCACCGAGAGCACCGTCAGGCGCGGGTCGGGCGGCGGCTGGTAGCCCTCGAGCACCACCGGGACGCCGATGGTCGCGGCCGCGCGCTCGACGACGCCGACGAGCGCGAGGTAGTCCTCGAGCCGCTCCACCGGGGGCAGGAACACGTGGACGTGGCCGTCGCGGGCCTCGAGGGCCAGCGCCGTGGTGGCCGCGCCCTCGGGGTCGACGACGCGCACGGCGGGGGCGTCGGCGGGATCGGCGTCGAGCGGCGCCGGGTCGAGGTAGGACTCCTGGGCCGGCGCCTCGGGCGGCGTCCACGCCACGGCGTCCAGGGGCAGCCGCAGGCCGACCGCGCTGGTGCCGGGGGTGAGCACGAGACGGCCGCGGCGGAACCGCCAGGCCGGGGAGGTCCAGCCGTCCTCGCCGGTGGTGAGCGGCAGGACGTGTCCCGAGGCGGTGGTGACCTCGGCGTCGAGGTGCGCGACGCGGTCGGGGTCGAGGGCGGCGTCGTCCTGCGGCGTGGGCGGCTCTCCGACCGGACGCCGCACCTGCTCCACCAGCGCCGCGAGCGGGTCCTCGAAGGCCGGCAGCAGCTGGCCCTCGGGCAGGCCGAGGGCGTCGACGACGGCCCGTCCGAGGGCGAGCGCGTCGGCGTCGGTGCGCGGCTGCGCGGGCGTCGACCACGGGTCGGCCAGCAGCGCGGGGTCGTGCCAGATCGCGACGCCGTCGGCGCGCCACTGCAGGCTGATGCTCCAGCGCGGCAGCGGCTCGCCGGGGTACCACTTGCCCTGCCCGCGGTGCACGAGCCCGCCGACGGCGTGGGCGGCGCGCAGCCGCTCGGCGAGGTCGCCGGCCAGGGCGCGCTTGTGGGCGCCGTCGGCGTCGGTGGCCCACTGAGCCTCCTCGCCCTGGCCCTCGGGGACGTCGTCGAGGGCCACGAACGTCGGCTCCTCGCCCATCGTCAGCCGGACGTCGCCGGCCTCCAGGCGCGCGTCGACGGCCTCGCCGACGGCGTCGATGCGGGCCCACTGCTCGGCGGTGTAGGGCAGCGTGACGCGCGGGTCCTCATGCACCCGGCGCACCTCGTTGCTGAACTCGAAGGACACCTCGACGGGGTCGGTGGCGCCCTCGATGGGCGCGGCGCCGCGCGGGTGCGGGGTGGCGGAGAGCGGCAGGTGGCCCTCGCCGGCGAACAGCGACGACGTCGGGTCCAGGCCCACCCAGCCGGCCCCGGGGACGAACACCTCGCACCAGGCGTGGAGGTCGGTGAAGTCCTCGGTGGGGCCGCTGGGTCCGTCGAGGCTCTCCTGGTCGGCGGCCAGCTGCACGAGGTAGCCGGAGACGAACCGGGCGGCCAGACCGAGGCGTCGCATCATCGCGACGAGCAGCCACGCGGAGTCGCGGCACGAGCCGATCGCCAGCCGCAGCGTCTCGTCGGGGGTCTGGACGCCGGCCTCCATGCGCACCGAGTAGGCCACCGCCGCGTGGACGGCGGCGTTGAGGTCGGCCAGCAGCTGCACCGTCGCGACGCCGTCCTCGGGCAGCGGCGGGAGGGCGTCGAGGAGGCCCTGGACGGCGTCGGCGTCCTCGACGGGCCGCAGGTAGGGCGCGAGGTCGGCGGCGAGGTCGGCGTCGTAGGCGAAGGGGTAGCGCTCGGCGCTCTCCTCCACGAAGAAGTCGAAGGGGTTGATCACCCGCAGGTCGGCCACCAGCCCGACGGTGATCTCGAGGTGGTCGGTGGGCTCGGGGAACACCAGCCGCGCCACCCAGTTGCCGAACGGGTCCTGCTGCCAGTTGAGGAAGTGGTTCGCCGGCTCCACCTGCAGCGTGTACGCCTCGATGGGGGTGCGGCAGTGCGGCGCCGGACGCAGCCGCACCACGTGGGGGCCCACGCCCACCGGCCGGGCGAACCGGTAGGCGGTGCGGTGCTCGAGCGCGACCTTGATCGACATGGGGCACAGCCTGCCTTCGACGTGTTGCGGGGAGGTGAAGCGGGCGGGTCGGGCCCGCAGGCCCATGTAACGCGGGGTTCGCCCCTGCTGGTCACCCCTCACGAGGGGTGCCTGGATGGGGCGAACCCCGCGTCACCTGCTCGATCGGCCGGCGCGGGTCCGGCTCAGACGAACCGGGACGCCACCTCGAGGAGGCGGTCGCCGCCCTCGGACTCGCCGATCGAGACGCGGGCGCCGTCGGTGCCGTAGGGGCGCACGACGATGCCGGCCTCCTCGCAGGCGGCGGCGAAGGCGGCGGTGCGCTCGCCGAGGCCGAACCACAGGAAGTTGCCCTGGGCGTCGGGGAGGTCCCAGCCCTGGGCGCGCAGGGCCGCGCCGAGGCGGTCGCGCTCGCCGATGAGCTCGTCGACGCGGGCCATCAGCTCGCCGTGGGCGTCGAGGGAGGCCAGCGCGGCCTCCTGGGCGACGGTCGAGACGCCGAAGGGCAGCGAGACCGCCCGCAGCGGGGCGGCCACCTCGGGGGCGGCCACGGCGTACCCGACGCGGAAGGCCGCCAGGCCGTAGGCCTTGGAGAACGTGCGGAACAGCACGACGTTCGGGTGCGCACGGTGGGTGGCCAGGCCGTCGACGGCGTCGGGCATGCGCACGAACTCCAGGTACGCCTCGTCGACGACTACCACGACGTGCGGGGGCACGGCGGCGAGGAAGGCGTCGAGCTCGGCCTGGGTGACCGCCGGTCCGGTGGGGTTGTTCGGGGTGCAGACCAGCACGACCTTGGTGCGCTCGGTGACGGCGGCGGCCATCGCGTCGAGGTCGTGGTGGGAGTCGGCGCGCAGCGGCACCGGCACCGACACCGCGCCGGTGGAGGCGATGGCGATCGGGTAGGCCTCGAAGCTGCGCCAGGCGTGGACGACCTCGTCGCCGGGGTCGCAGAAGGCCTGCAGGAGGTGGTAGATCAACGCGACCGAGCCAGTGCCGGCCGCAAGGTGCTCGGCCGGCACGCCGAGGCGCTCGGCGAGGCCGGCGTAGAGGCGCGCGTTGCCCATGTCGGGGTAGCGGTTGGCGAGGTCGACCGCGCGGTGGGCGGCCTCGACGACGCCGGGCAGCGGCGGGAAGGGATTCTCGTTCGAGGAGAGCTTGTACGTCGTCAGGCCGGGCCGCGGGGTGGGCGGCCGACCGGGCACGTACGCTGGGATCTGCGCCAGCGCGGCTCGTGGCCGGGGCGCTGCGGGGACGTCGGTCATGCGCCCAGCCTCTCAGGCCTCGGCTCGGGCCGGATCTCAGGCGCGGTCGCGGCGGCGTCGCAGCGCCCGGGCGGTGCCGCGCTGCGCGGCCACGGTGACGACGACCGCGGCGCCGGCGGCCACCCCGAAGAACGCCCCGGTGACGTTGTCGACGACGTCGGTGACGTCGCAGGCGCGGTCGAGGCGGGCCAGCTCCAGCTGGGTGATCTCGATGCCGGCCGAGTAGGCCGCCAGGCCGATCAGGCCGACCGGCGCTGCGATCCAGCCGACCACCCGCCAGCCCCGGCGTCCGGCCTCCCGGGCCCGCTCGGCCAGGGCGCCGCCGAGGAGCGCGACCAGCACGCCGGAGGGCACGAACAGCGCGGTGTTGAGCGCCCGCTGGCCGCTGGAGAAGATCCAGAACCCGTCGGGCGCGGGGCCGCCGATGTCCCACGAGCAGCCGGGCAGCCGGGTCTCGGCGGAGACGATGCCGGGCGCGCCGTTGGCGGGGATGAGGGTGACCAGGCCGATCACGACGACGCTCCACGTCAGCAGTCCCGCGAGCGTCGCGAGAGGTGCGCCGAGGCGACCGCGCAGCAGCAGCGTCAGGAGTGCGCACAGCAGCCCGGAGCCGGCGGCTCCGAGCAGCATGACGCCGACGCCGCCCACCGGGAACACGTCGAGCACGCTAGCCAAGCGGTGGGTGCGGACGCACACCGGCGCGATCCGCCCACCCGGGGAGGGTGAGGTGGATCGCGCCGGCACCGGCCAGGGAGGACCGGTCGCGGGGGGCTCAGGCCGGCAGGACGACCTCGCCGCCGGCGACGCGCGGCAGGTCGCGGCCGAGGGTGACGTCGAGCGGGTTGGTGAGGCAGCGGATCGAGCCGCCGCCCAGGTGGAGCTCGGAGACGTCGACGAGCACGACCTCGAAGCCCCACTCCTCGAGCTGGGCGCGGACGCGGTCGGGGCAGGCCGGCATGACGACGGCGTCGGGACGTCCCTCGCGGGGCACGACGACGGAGTTGGCGCAGAAGGTGGTGAGCGCCTCCTCCTCGGTGAGCACGAGGGGCTCGGGGACCAGCGCCAGCAGCGCGGCCGCGGAGGCGTCGTCGAGGGCGGCGGGGCAGACCATCGCGCGGCGCTCGTCGAGCGGGCAGAAGGCGAGGTCGAGGTGGTACATGCCGGGGTGGGTGATGCGCAGGCCGCGCACCCGGACGCCGAGGTCCGCGGCGAGGTGCTTCAGCGCCGCCTCCTCGGTGCGGGGGCCGTAGCCGACGACGAGCGCGTCGCCGAAGGCGAAGGCGTCCCCGGCCTCGAGGTGGGGGCCGACGCCGTCGCGGCCGACCTCGCCGAGGGTCCAGCCGCGCTCGCCGAACCAGGCGCGGGCGGTGGCGGTCTCCATGCGGCGCTCGGCGTAGCGCATGTGGGAGAGCACGAGGCGGTCGCCGACCTCGGGGTCGTGGACGGCCAGGCCGAGGTTCATCGCGTAGACCATGTCGGGCGCGTCGGGGCGCTGCTCGAGCACCTCGACGGCGGCGCCGAGGCCGCGCAGGGTCTCGACGAGGTCGTGCCACTGGGCGAGGGTGCGCGCGGGGTCGGGCTGGTGGGAGGGGTCCATGAAGGGGTTGATGACGTACTCGACGCGGAAGTGCGTCGGCTCGACCGCGGCGTAGTGCCGGCCCCAGCCCAGGCTGGTCGGCTGCGGCTGCTCGGTGCGCTCGATCGTCGTCGCCGTGGTCATGACGTCCCCCTCGAAGGTGCGGATCCGGCGCTGATTGCCAGATTGTCCGACAATCCTACACGGCTAGGATGGTGCAGGTGACCCCGGCGGACCCCTCGACCCTCAGCCCGACCTTCGCCTCGCTCAGCGTCGACCTCTCCACCACCGTCGACCGCGTCGCCGAGGAGCTGCGCCGGGCCGTCTTCGAGGGCGAGCTGGAGTCCGGCACCCCGCTGCGCGAGGTCGCGCTGGCCGCCAGCCTCGGCGTCTCCCGCTCCACCGTCCGCGAGGCCCTCGGGCTGCTCGTCGGCGAGGGCCTGGCCATGCGCGAGCCCAACCGCGGCGTGTCGGTGGCCAGCCCCGACGCCCCCGCCGTCGTCGACCTGTGCCGCTCGCGGCTGGTGTTGGAGTCGGCCGGCGTGCGCGCCTGGAGCACCGCCGACGCCGCCGCCCGGCAGCACGTCCGCGACCGTCTCGCCGCCTACACCGACTCCGTGCGCGAGGGCCTCGGCTACCAGGCGCTCAACGAGCGCCACCTCGCCTTCCACGTCTCCCTCGTCGAGCTCACCGGCTCCCCGCGCCTGGTGGCGATGCAGGAGAGCCTGGTCCGCGAGCTGCGCCTGGCGCTGGCGCAGGTCGAGCGGATCCGCCGCAACGCCCACGACGAGGCCGACACCCACGCCGAGCTCCTCGCCCTCCTCGAGGCCGACCGCCTCCCCGAGGCCCTCGCCTTCCTCGACGCCCACCTGGCCGGTGCCGAGGCCGCGATCCTCGCGGCGCTCGCGCTGCGGGGGTAGCCGCGTTCGTGCCAAGTCCCCCAGGAGCAGGGCCCGGACCTCACCCCGGACGTCGTCCTGAGCGGACTCTCAGCCGCGTCCGGCAGGATCGGGCCATGACCCGCCTCGTGTCCCGCTTCGTCCCGACCGTCATCGCGCTCGCGGTGGCGGCCTGGCTGGTGAGCGGCATCCGCTTCAGCGGCCCGACCTCCGGCCAGGCCGAGCTCGAGCACAAGATCGTCCCGCTGCTGGTCGTCGCCGCGATCCTCACCGTCGTCACCTCGTTCGTGAAGCCGGTGCTGACGCTGCTCTCGATCCCCTTCATCATCGTGACGCTCGGCCTGTTCCTGCTGGTGATCAACGCCGCGATGCTGCTGCTCACCTCCGCGCTGGCCGACGCGCTCGACATCGGGTTCTTCGTGGACTCCTTCGGCGCCGCGCTCATCGGCGCGCTGCTGATCACGATCGTCACCTGGATCGTCGACGGCTTCGTGGGCGAGGACGACTGAGCGTGACGCCTCCCCGCCCGGCGCCGATCCCGCCGCCCCGCGCCGCCGGCCGCTACCGCATCGCGCTGGTGTGCCTGGGCAACATCTGCCGCAGCCCGATGGCCGACGTCGTGCTCACGCACCTCGTGGACGACGCCGGCCTGGCGGGGTGGGTGGAGGTGCGCAGCGCGGGCACGGGCGGCTGGCACGAGGGCGAGCCGATGGACCGACGGGCGGCGGCCACCCTCCTGGCCGCCGACCACGACCCCAGCGCGCACCGCGCGCAGCAGGTGCAGGCGTCGTGGCTGTCCGAGTGCGACCTCGTGCTGGCCATGGACGCCGACAACCTCGCCGCCCTGCATGACCTCGCCGGCAGCCACGGGCTCGAGGCCGACCCGCAGCGCCTGCGGCCCTACCGCGACTTCGACCCGGTCGGGGGAGGCGACGTCCCCGATCCCTACTACGGTGGGGACGACGGCTTTCAGGAGGTGCTGGCGATGGTGGAGCGGACGTCCGCGTCCCTCGTCGCCGCCCTGGAGCGTCTCGGGACGGCCGAGCAGGAGCACGGCCTGCCGTGACCCGTCAGCCGCTGGTGGCCCGCCGCGTCGAGGAGCTCCTCGGCGTGGCCGTGGCGGCCACGGCGCCGGTGGCCGGCGGCGACGTCGCCACGACCACCCGCCTGCGGCTGGCCGACGGCACCCTCGCCGTCATCAAGACCCGCGCGCACACGCCGCCGGGCTTCTTCGAGGCCGAGGCGGCCGGGCTGCGCTGGCTGGCGGAGGTCGAGGACGGCGTCGAGGTGGCGCCGCTGCTGGCCGCGGCGTCGGACTGCGTGATCCTGCGCTGGATCGAGCCGGGACGCCCCCACGCCGACGCCGCCGCTGACTTCGGGGCGCGCCTGGCCCGCACCCACGACGCCGGCGCCCCGGCCCACGGCAGCGCCCCCTTCGGCGAGGAGCGTGACGGCTTCATCGCCACCCTCCCGCTGCCCCATCGCCCCGCCGACACCTGGGCGGAGTTCTACGCGACCCGGCGGGTGCTGCCCTACCTGCGGCTCGCCCACGACCGCGGCGCCGTCGACGACGACGGCGTCCGCGCGATCGAGGCGATGCTGCGCCGCCTGCACGCCCTGGTGCCCGACGAGCCGCCGTCGCGCCTGCACGGCGACCTGTGGAACGGCAACGTCCTGTGGAGCCAGGACCATCGCGGCCTCCTCATCGACCCCGCCGCGCACGGCGGCCACCGCGAGACCGACCTCGCCATGCTCGCGCTCTTCGGCCTGCCCCACCTCGCCCGCGCCCTGGCGGCCTACGAGGAGGTGCACCCGCTCGCGCCCGGCCTGGAGGAGCGGCTCGGCGTCCACCAGGTCTTCCCGCTGCTCGTGCACGCGGTGCTCTTCGGCGGCGGGTACGGCGCCCGGGCCGCCGAGGCCGCCGGCCGCTACGCCTGAGACCGGACGCCGCTCTCAGCGCGCGCTCAGTCCCTCCTGGCAGCATGGGGCCCGTGAACGCACAGTCCAAGCCCCGCGTGCTGGTCGTCGACGACGACCGGGCCGTGCGCGAGTCCCTGCGTCGCTCGCTGGAGTTCAACGGCTACGAGGTCGTGCTCGCCGGCGACGGCGCGGAGGCGCTGGCCACCATCGGCGCGGGCCCGCACCACCCCGACGTCGTCGTCATGGACGTGATGATGCCGCGCCTGGACGGCATCGAGACCACCAAGGCGCTGCGCAAGGCCGGCCACGAGGTGCCGATCCTCGTCCTCACCGCGCGCGACGCCGTCGGCGACCGCGTCGAGGGCCTCGACGCCGGCGCCGACGACTACCTCACCAAGCCGTTCGCGCTGCAGGAGCTGCTGGCGCGGCTGCGGGCGCTGCTGCGCCGCGCGACCCCGTCGGAGGAGGACCCCACCGAGGTCCTCGCCTTCGCCGACCTCTCGATGGACCTCGCCACCCGCGAGGTCCGCCGTGGCGAGCGGCTCATCGAGCTCACCCGCACCGAGTTCACGCTGCTGGAGATGTTCCTGCGCCGCCCGCGCCGCGTGCTGGAGCGGGCCTTCATCCTCGAGGAGGTCTGGGGCTACGACTTCCCGACCACCGCGAACTCCCTCGAGGTCTACGTCGGCTACCTGCGCCGCAAGACCGAGGCCGAGGGCGAGGCGCGTCTGCTGCACACCGTCCGCGGCGTCGGCTACGTGCTGAAGGAGACGTGAGGGACGAGCGGCCCGACCGCTTCCACTACCGCCGCTCGCTGGCGAGTCGGGTCACGCTGCTGACCACGATCGCCGTGGGCCTGGCGGTGAGCCTGGTGGCGGCGGGCGCGTACCTCACCGCGCGCGTCCAGCTCTACAACAGCCTCGACGACTCCCTCGTCGACCGCGCGAAGGCGGCGGCGTCGGCCGACTACCTGCAGGAGCTCACGGTCTCGCGCCAGCTGCCCTCCTGGGCGCTCGGCGCGGCCGACGTGAAGGTCGTGTTCATCGCCATCAGCGGCGACCGCGTGCTCGCCTACAGCATCGGCGACGAGGGCGACCCGCGGCTGCAGCTGGGCCTGCCGGAGTACGAGATCGCGCAGCGGCACTCCGGCACCAGCGTCCGCACGATCACCTCCGAGGGCACCCGCTACCGCGTGGTCGCCGTCCCGGCCTCCGACGACGGGCAGGCGCTGGTGATCGCCCAGTCCCTCACGCCCACCGAGCGGGTGCTGGCCAAGCTCGGCATCGTCTCGCTGCTCTTCGGCCTCGCCGGCGTCATCGCCGCGGGCGTGGCCGGCTGGGGCGTCGCCCGCAACGGCCTGCGCCCGGTGCGTCGGCTCACCGCGAAGGCCGAGGAGATCGCCCGCACCGAGGAGCTCGACCCGATCCCGGTCGAGGGCGACGACGAGATCGCCCGGCTCTCCGCGGCGTTCAACCAGATGCTCCGCTCGCTGGCCGCCTCGCGCGACCGGCAGCGGCGCCTCGTCGCCGACGCCGGCCACGAGCTGCGCACCCCGCTCACCTCGCTGCGCACCAATCTCGACCTCCTCGACCAGGCCCGGGCCGCCGGCAGCGGCCTGCCCGAGCAGGCCCGCGCCGAGCTGCTCGACGACGTCCGCGCGCAGGTCGAGGAGCTCAGCACCCTCGTCGGCGACCTCGTCGAGCTGGCGCGCGACGAGCCGATGGCCCAGGTGATCGAGTCCGTCGAGCTCACCGAGGTGCTCGACGCCGCCGTCGCCCGGGTGCGGCGCCGAACCCCGCCGGGCGTCGCGGTCGAGGTGCGCTCCGAGCCGTGGGTCACCGTCGGCGATCCCGGCGCGATCGAGCGTGCCTACACCAACGTCCTCGACAACGCGGTGAAGTGGAGCCCCTCGCAGGCCACCGTCCGCGTCGAGCTGATGCGCGGCGTCCTCACCGTCGACGACGAGGGCCCGGGCATCGCCGAGGAGGACCGCCCGCACGTCTTCGAGCGGTTCTGGCGCTCGGAGGAGTCGCGCTCGATGCCCGGCTCGGGCCTCGGGCTCTCCATCGTCGCGCAGGTGGCGGCCCGGCACTCCGGGTCCGTGCGCGCCGACCGGTCGCCGCAGGGCGGCGCCCGGCTGGTGATCGCCCTGCCGGGCGATCCGGCGGCTCGCTAGCCTCGCCCGGTGGCCCCCGCGACGATCGACCCCATCCCGCTCGCCTTCTTCCGGCGCGACGGCGAGGTCTTCCACCCCCTCGACCTCGCCCGCAGCAGCTGGAGCGCCGAGCAGGCGCACGGCGTCGCGGTCAGCGGGCTGCTGGCCCGGGCGGCCGAGCAGGCGGTCGTCGACCTCGGGCGCCGCGACGAGCTGCGTCCGGCCCGCTGGAGCGTCGACCTCTTCCGGCCGGTGCGCATCGCGCCGTGCACGGTGCGCGCCGAGGTCGTGCGCTCGGGCTCGCGGCTCGTGCTCGTCGACGCCGTCCTCGAGCAGGACGGCGAGCCGATGGCCCGCGCGTCGGCCACGTTCCTGCGGCCCTCGGAGAACGCGCCGGGGGAGATCTGGGCTCCCGACGTCGAGCGGCCCACGCCCCCGCCCGCCGAGCTCGCGCCGCCCACCGACCTGCCGCACGTGCCGTTCTTCCGCAGCGACGCCGGCTGGACCCAGCGCTTCCGCGAGCACCAGTCCTCGGCCCAGCACAGCCAGTGGACCACCGCGCCGGGCGTCGTCGCCGACGAGCCGCGCACCGGCTTCCAGTCCGTGGCCGCGGCCGCCGACGGCGCCAACCTGGTCACCAACTGGGGCGCCGCCGGGGTGCAGCACATCAACGCCGACCTGACGCTGACCCTCGTCCGCGAGCCCGCCGGCGCCTCGCTCGGACTCACCGTCGTCGACCGCCTCGAGACCGACGGCATCGTCGTCGGCACGGTCGCGGTCTACGACCGGGAGGGCCCGCTGGGCACCGTCGTGGTCACCGCGCTGGCCAACACGCGTCGGGCCATCGACTTCTCCGCCGTGCGCTTCGGCGACGACGGCAGCCGTGGTCGCACCGAGCCGGGCGCCTGAGCGGTCCCGGCACCAGCGAGCGCTGGAAGCGCTAGAAGCGCTCGGAGAGCACCGAGGCCGCCGCCACCCACGCCGGCACCGAGCCGAGCGCGGCCAGCAGCGCCGTCGAGCGGGCCACTCGGCCGGTGAGGGCCCAGCCCAGGCAGCCGCCGCCGAGGGCGCCGAGGGCGGCCGCGACGCCGAAGGGCGCGAGGTCCGAGCGCAGCCGCTCGAGCAGCACGGCGTCGACGCCGCGCCCTGAGCCGACGACCACGATCAGGGTCGCCCACGCGACCCCGACCAGCACGAGCAGGACCAGGCTCGCGGTGCGCAGCCACGCCGGCGCGCTGGCGGGCAGGGGAGGGAGCGCCGTCCCGGCGAGAGCTCCGGGACGGCGGGCGGTTCGCTGGACGCTCCGCACGCTCACGTCAGGCTCAACGAGGCGACGCCGTGCGGGTCACGGCGCGCTCGGGCCGGGTCCCGGGATCCGAGACGGCCGCTCTCGAGAGGGCCGTCGACCCGCTCCCGGGCCGCTACTGGGCCATCAGGTTCGGATCGCGCCACGACCGCTCGAACGGCAGCCGCCACGCGTGCGGCGCGATGAGCTGGTGGATCGCGTTCGGGCCCCACGAGCCGGGCTGGTAGCTGCGCACCGGCGAGGGGTGCTCGAGCAGCGGCATCGACTTCTCCCACAGCGCCTCGATGCCGGCGGCGGTGACGAAGAGCGTGTGGTCGCCGCGCATGGCGTCGTGGATGAGCCGCTCGTAGGCCTCGAGCACCTGGCCGGCGTCGGCGGTGTCGTGAGTGGCGAACTGCATGGAGAGCTTGTCCAGGCGCATGCCGGGGCCGGGGCGCTTGCCGTAGAACGACAGCGACATCTTCGACTGGTCGGCGAGGTCGAAGGTGAGGTGGTCGGGCCCCTGGGTGCCGACGTTCGACCCCTTGGGGAACATCGTGAGCGGCGGCTCCTTGAAGGCGATCGAGATGATCCGAGCGCCCTCGGCGAGCTTCTTGCCGGTGCGCAGGAAGAACGGGACGCCGGCCCAGCGCCAGTTGTCGATCTCGACCTTGAGCGCCACGAAGGTCTCGGTGTCGGAGTGGTCGGCGACGCTCTCCTTGCCGCGGTAGCCGGCGTACTGGCCGCGCACGACGTTGGCCGGCTCGATGGGCCGCATCGAGCGGAACACCTTGAGCTTCTCGTCGCTGATCGGCCCGGGGGCCAGCGACGTCGGCGGCTCCATCGCCATGAACGCCAGCACCTGCATGAGGTGAGTGACGACCATGTCGCGGTAGGCGCCGGTGGTCTCGTAGAACGCCGTGCGGCCCTCGAGCCCGAGGGTCTCGGGGACGTCGATCTGCACGTGGTCGATGAAGTTGCGGTTCCAGATGGGCTCGAAGAGGCCGTTGGCGAACCGGAACGCCAGGATGTTCTGCGCCGCCTCCTTGCCCAGGAAGTGGTCGATGCGGAAGACCTGGCTCTCGTCGAAGACCTCGTGCACGGCGGCGTTGAGCGCGATCGCGGAGGCGAGGTCGGTGCCGAACGGCTTCTCCATGATGATCCGGCTGCGCTCGACCAGGCCGGCCTCGTCGAGCTGGCGGACGACGTCGAGCGCGGCGAACGGCGGGACGCTCAGGTAGTGCAGGCGGCGCTTGTCGGCGAGCTCGCCGGGCAGCTCGGCCTCGACGCGGCGCACCTCGTCGGCGAGCGCCACCGGCCCGGCGGCGTGCGGGACGTAGGAGAGCATCGCGCCGAACTCGCGCCAGCGCTCGTCGTCGCCCTCGCCGAGACCGTGGCCGAACTCCTCGCAGGCCGCGCGGGCGAGCCGCTCGAAGTGCGCGGAGTCGACGTCCTCCATCGAGGTGCCGACGATGCGGGCATCGCGCAGCAGGCCGGCCTCGTGGAGCCGGAACAGGCCGGGCAGCAGCTTGCGCCGGGCGAGGTCGCCGGTGGCGCCGAAGAGCACGACGACGTGGGGCTTCTCCTCCATGGGGGTCAACCTAGACCCGCGGTGTTTCGCCGTGGTGTCACCCGGGAGGACGGGCGTCGACGACAGGTCCGTTCCCGAAGACCCGCAGCAGCCGCTCGGCCTTCAGCCGGGCCTCGGCGTGCTCGTCCTCGACGTCGGAGAGCACCGTGACGCCGCCGCCGGTGCCGAGCCGGTAGCGCCCGTCGCCGCGGGTGGTGAGGCTGCGGATGACGACGCCGAGGTCGGCGCGGCCGTCAGCGCCGATCCAGCCGAACGCCCCCGAGTACGCGCCGCGCGGCGTGGCCTCGACGGCGTCGATGATCGCCATCGTGCGCAGCTTCGGAGCGCCGGTCATGGAGCCCGCGGGGAAGAGCGCGCGCAGCGCGGCGACGGTGCCGACCTCCTCGCGCAGCCGACCGCGGACGGTGCTGACGAGCTGGTGCACCGAGGCGTAGGACTCCACCGCCATCAGCTCGGGCACCTCGACGCTGCCGACCTCGCAGACGCCCGCGAGGTCGTGACGCAGGAGGTCGACGATCATCAGGTTCTCGGCGCGGAAGCGCGGGTCGGCGGCCAGCCGCTCGACGGCGGCGGCGTCCTCGGCGGGGGTGGCCCCGCGCGGCAGGGTGCCCTTGATCGGCTTGGTCTCCACGACGCGACCGTCCGGGCCCGGGGTGACGAGCGCGTAGCGCTCCGGCGAGCTCGAGAGCAGCCAGCCCTCGGCGCCGTCCACGCGGTGCTGCAGGAACCCCGCGTAGGGGGCGGGGTTGAGGGCGCGCAGCCGCAGGTAGGCCTGCGTCGGGTCGAGGTCGGCGGACACCTCGAGGCGCTCGGTGAGGTTGACCTCGTAGGAGTCTCCCGCGTGCAGGTGCTCCTGGACGACGGCGAAAGCGTCGCGATAGGCGCCGGGCGCGCTGCCCGGTGCGGCGGGGCCGGGAGCGGCCGGGTGGCCCGCCGCGGCGGGATGGTCGACGACGCGCAGGTGCGAGGGCCGCAGCCACACGGCGTCCGGGACGTCGCCGTGCTCGGCGCCGCCTCCCGGACGCGCCGGCAGGTCCGGGCGGGCGGCGTACCCGAGCCAGCCGAACCACTGCGCGTCGGCGGAGCCGGCGTCGAGCTCGGCCTGCAGCACGACGAACGGATCGTCCCCGACCACCTCGCGACGCCCGCCGCGGTGGCGCACGACCTCGCGCCGGGCGGCGTCGTAGGTGAGGGAGACGTCGTCGTCGTCGAGCCAGCCGAGGATCGAGCGGCGCCCGGACCATGCCCGCGAGCCGCCGCCGTCGAGCCACACGCAGCGGTCGTGGCGGGCGGCGACGTCGGTGAACAGATCGGCGAGCCCGGCGGGGTCGATGCGGATCATCCGGCGCCTCCCGCCGCGGGCATGCGCAGGAACCGCTCGACGAGCAGCGCCCCGTGCTGGCTGAGGATCGACTCGGGATGGAACTGCACGCCGACGATCGGCTTGGTGCGGTGGGCGACCGCCATCGTCAGGCCGGTCTCCACGTCGACGGCGGTGCGCCGCAGCGTCGTCGGCAGCTCGACGGCGGCCAGCGAGTGGTAGCGCACGGCGTCGAAGTCCTGCGGGACGTCCGCGAACAGACCCTCGCCGTCGTGGTGCACCCGGGCCAGGACGCCGTGGCCCGGGGCCACCCGCTCGACGCGGCCGCCGAGCGTCGTCACGATCCCCTGGAGGCCCAGGCAGACGCCCAGCACGGGGCGCGAGCCGTCCTCGACCACCGCGCGCCCGACCGCGAAGTCGGCCGGCGTCGCGGGGTGGCCCGGGCCGGGGGAGAGCACCACGCGGTCGAAGGCCAGCACCTCGGCGGGCGTCACCTCGTCGTGCTGCACCAGCGCGGGCACGGCGCCGGCCACCGACGCGACGAGGTGCACGAGGCTGTGGGTGTAGGAGTCGTGGTGGTCGACGACGACCACCCGTCCCCCGAGCCCGCCGTCGGGCACGGCCGGCTCAGCCCAGCAGCCGGGCGACGATCGCGTGCAGCAGGTCGTCGCCCCGCTCGGTGAGGATCGACTCGGCGTGGAACTGGATGCCGGTGTAGTGCGGGCCGCGCAGCGCGTGGACGTCGCCGGTGTCGGGGTCGACGTCGACCTCGACGCCCTCGGGCAGCCCGGCCTCGCCGACCCGGCCCACGAAGGTGTTGTAGAAGCCGACCCGCTCGCGGCGGCCGTCGATGCGCAGCGTCGCCTGGGTGCCCTGGAAGACGATGTCCTTGTAGTGCAGGCCCAGTCCGAGCCGGTGGCACAGCGCCTGGTGGCCCAGGCACACCGCGAGGAACGGGCGCTCGTGGGCCAGCAGCCAGTCGACGGCGGCGCGCAGGCGCGCCATCTTCGGGTCGGCGTCGTCGCGGGGGTCGCCGGGGCCGGGGCCGACGATGACGAGGTCGTAGCCGTCGAGGACGCCGTCGACGTAGTCCTCGTGGCGGATCACCTCGCTGGTCATGCCGAGCACGCCGAGCACGTGGCGCAGCATGTTCACGAAGTCGTCCTCGCCGTCGAGGATGACCACCCGCTTGCCGTCGAGCAGCGGGTCGGGGTCCTCGCCGGCCTGGTCGGTGAGCCAGAACGTCGAGAGGCGACGGTTGCGCGCGGCCAGCGCGACGAGCACGTCCTCGTCGGCGGCCAGCTCGGCGACGTCGGCGGCCGGCACGCTCGGACGCGACACCAGCCCGAAGGCGCTGAGGATGCCGCCGGCCTTGGCGTGGGTCTCGGCGACCTCGTAGGCGGCGTCGGAGTCGCGCACGAGCGTGGCGCCGGCGGTGACCGTCAGGCGGCCGTCGAGCCCGACGTCGGCGGAGCGGATGACGATGGGGGAGTCGACGACGGCGCCGCCCTCGGCGTCGCGGCCCAGCACCGCGAGCGCGGCGCCGTAGTAGCCGCGGCCCTCGGACTCGTAGGCCTTGATGAGCCGGCAGGCGTTCTCGACCGGCGAGCCGGTGACGGTGGCGGCGAACATCGTGTCGCGCAGCACCTCCCGCGGGTCGCGCTCGGTGCGGCCGGCCAGGAGGTACTCGGTGTGCATGAGGTGGGTCATCGGCTTGAGGAACGGGCCGAGCACCTGGCCGCCCTCGGAGCAGATGTCGCACATCATCTTCAGCTCCTCGTCGACGACCATGAAGAGCTCGTAGACCTCCTTCTCGTCGGCCAGGAAGTCCAGGAGCCGGGCCTTCACCGCGGCGGCGTCGACGCCGTCCTCGCGCGGGATGCGGAAGGTGCCCGAGATCGGGTTCATCCGCACGTCTCCCTCGTGGATGGAGACGTGCCGCTCGGGGCTGGCGCCGATGAGGAAGCGGTCGCCGGTGAAGAAGACGTAGGTCCAGTAGGCGCCGTGCTCGCGCTCGAGGAGGTTGCGGAAGACCGTCAGCGCCGTCTCGACGCCCCAGTCGGCCACCTGTGCGCGGTAGCGGCGGCCGACGACCAGGTTGGCGCCCTCGCCCTGCCCGATCTCCTCGCGGATGATCTTCTCGACGACCTGCTCGTACTCGGCGTCGCTGGTCTCGAAGCCGCCGCGGTCGACGAACTCCACCGGCACCGGCTCGATCGCCGCGATCATCTCCGCCACCGAGCACTCCAGCTCGACGGCGACGTCGACGACCACCAGCGGGGTGCCGTCGTCGTGGGCCTCGAACCCGCGCTCGGCGACCTGCCGGAACGGCACCGCCAGCAGCCGGTCGGCCACCCGGCCCGGCTCCGGCGCGCCCTCCTCCAGCGGCACGTCGAGCAGGCTGGCCACCTCGGAGCGGCTGCCGCCGATCAGGCCGACGGTGTCGCGGTCGCCCGCCCGCGTCGAGCGTCGGATGATCGCCCACGCCTCGTGACCCCGGATCGCCTCGATTCCGTCGCGGGCTCGGGTCACTCCGTCGGTCATGGGCGGCAGCCTAGTGGGGCGGGGGTCCTGAGAGCTTCGGCGGCCAGCCGCCGAACCTTGCGGTTGGCGTGCGAACCTTCGAACGCCAACCGTGCGTTTCAGCGGTCAGCCGCCGAAACGCACATTCCAGGCCGCGAGCTACCCCACCACGCTCAACAGCTGCGTGGCACGGGTGAGGACGACGTAGAGCGTGGCGCGGCCGGTGGCCGACTCGTCCTCGATCTCCTGCGGGCGCACGACGACGATGCCGTCGAACTCCAGGCCCTTGGTGTCCAGGCCGGTGAGGACGACGATGCGGTCCTCGCCCGAGGGCGTGCCCCCGGACGCGGCGGCGCGGGCGCCGGCGGCGTCGTCGGCGTGCTCGGGCCACGAGGCCAGCCAGCGGTTGGCCTCGGCGCGCCGGGCCACCGGGACGACGACGCCCACCGTGCCCTCGACCCGCTCGGCGAGGTCGGTGACGGCGGCGCGGACGGCGTCCTCCAGCGAGGGGGAGTCGGGCAGCTCGCGCGGCTCGACGCCGGTGGAGCGCACCGCGGTGGGGAGGTCGGCGTCGAGGCCCACGCGCTGCGCGTAGGCGGCGGCGTAGGCGTAGATCTCCGAGGAGTTGCGGTAGTTGGTGGAGAGGTGGAAGGCGTGGACGACCTTGCCCTCCAGCGCCTCGGCGCGGGCGGCCTCGGCCTCGGCGGGCACCGGCCACGACGACTGCGCGGGGTCGCCGACGATGGTCCAGGTGGCGGTGCGGCCGCGGCGTCCGACCATCCGCCACTGCATCGGCGTGAGGTCCTGCGCCTCGTCGATGAGGACGTGGGCGAACGGGTCGTCGTCGATGCGGTAGGTGGGCGGGGTCCAGCCGCGGCCGGAGGAGAACTCCCGGTCGGCGGCGGTCATGAGCTCGCTGACGTCGCGGCCGCCGTCGAGGAGGCCGGAGTCGTCGAGGGCGGTGTCGTCCTCGGTGCGGGCGGGGACGTCGCCGAGGGCGTAGCGCAGCTCGTCGAGCAGCGGGACGTCGTCGATGCTCAGCCCGCCGCCCTGCTCCCACGACTTCGCCAGCAGCAGCTGGTCCTCGGCGCTCAGGACGCCATCGGCGACGCGGGCCAGCAGGTCGGGGTCGCGCAGCCAGCCGAGCACCTCGGCGGCGTCGAGCGCGGGCCACCAGGCGGCGGCGAACTCGAGGAACCGCTCGTCGGAGCGCAGGTCGTCCTCGAAGGCCTCGCGGCCCCGCTCGCGCCCGCGCTCGCTGCGCACCTGGCGCCACAGCTGGTCGAGCAGGGCGCCGGGGACGCGGGGCAGCTGGCGGTTGCGGCGACCCTGCGACATCAGGCTGCGCCGCACGCGGCCGAGGGTGCCGCGGTCCAGGCGCAGGACGTCGTCGCGGTAGAAGACGCGGAACTCGGTGGGGCTGCCGGGGGCCTGCTGACGCGCGACGCGGCGCATCAGCTCGGCCATCCGCGCCGAGCCCTTGACGTCGGCCACGGCGGGCTCGTCGCGGCGGGTGGCGCGCACGCCGTCGACGACCTCGCCGAGGGAGCGCAGCGCGACGGCGGTCTCGCCGAGGGAGGGCAGGACGCGCTCGATGTAGCGCATGAAGACGCCGCTGGGGCCGACGACGAGCACGCCGCCGGACTCGTAGCGGCGCCGGTCGCTGTAGAGCAGGAACGCGACGCGGTGCAGCGCGACGACGGTCTTGCCGGTGCCGGGGCCGCCGGAGATCGCGACGACGCCCTTGGCGGGGGCGCGGATCGCCCTGTCCTGCTCGGCCTGGATGGTCGCGACGATGGAGTGCATGGTGCGGTCGCGGGCGCGGGAGAGCTGGGCCATGAGGGCGCCCTCGCCGACGACCGGGAGGTCGAGCCCGGACTCCTCGAGCGCCTCGGCGTCGAGCAGCTCGTCCTCGACTCCGAGCACGGTGCGGCCCTTGCTGCGCAGCACGCGCCGACGCAGCACGCCGTGCGGCTCGGCGGCGGTGGCCTGGTAGAAGACGGCGGCCGCGGGGGCGCGCCAGTCGATGAGCAGGGAGTCGCGCTCGTCGTCGCGCAGGCCGATGCGGCCGATGTAGCGCGGCTCGTCGTCGAGCTCGGGGCGCAGGTCGAGACGGCCGAACACGAGCCCCTCGTGGGCGGCGTCGAGCTGGGCGATGCGCTTGGCGGCCTGGAAGACCATCGCGTCGCGCTCGACGAGCCCGCCCTCGTGGCCGAGGCGTCCGCGCTCGTGCCCCTCGCGGGCCAGCTGCTGGGCCTGCTGCGCGGAGCTGGTGAGCTGCGCGTGCACGCGGTCGACGAACTCCTGCTCCCGGGCGATCTCCTGCCCCGCGAGGTCCTCGGTCATGCTCTGCCCTTCTCGTCCCGATCCACGCGCGCCGCCGTCCCGGGAGGGGCGGTGGCGCGAGTCGAGAAGCCTACGCCCCGGCGGGGACGGGATCTGAGTCGGCGCGGTGGATGGACGGGCGAGCGCTCAGCGTCCCCGCGAGAGGAACGCCGTCATCGCCGCCTTCGCCTCCTCGGAGGCGAACAGCCGGGCCGAGAGCGCGGCGAGCTCGGGGCCGCGCTCGTCGATGCGCTCGACGAGGTCGCGCACCAGCAGCGCCTTGGTCTCGCGCAGTCCCTGGAGGGCGCCGGTGGCCAGCGACGCGCTCACCGCCTCGACGCGGGCGTCGAGCTCCTCGGCGGGGACGGCCTCGGTGACCAGGCCCATCGAGACGGCCTCGGCGGCGGTGAAGGACTCGCCGCCGAGCGCGGTCAGCGCCGCAGCTCGGGAGGTCATGCGCGGCAGCACGGTGAGCGAGATCGCCGCGGGCGCCAGGCCGAGCTTGACCTCGGTGAGCGCGAAGGTGGCACCGTCGGCCGCGATCGCGACGTCGGACGCCGCGACGATGCCCGTGCCGCCGGCGCGCACCGCGCCCTGCAGCCGGGTGACGACGGGCTTGCCGAGGGTCAGGATCAGCCGCTGGAGATCGACGATGCGCTGGGCGCCCTCCTCCATCGAGCCGGTGCCGGCCTCGCTGAGGTCGGCGCCGGAGCAGAAGACCGTGCCGGTCGCGGCGATGACGACGACCCGCACGGCGTCGTCGGCCGCGGCGGTCTCCAGAGAGGCGAACAGCCCGGCGACCAGCCGCCGCGAGAGCGCGTTGCGGTTGTGCGGGGAGTCGAGGGTGATCGTGGCGACGGCGTCGTCGACCTCGTAGCGGACCAGGTCGGGCTCGGCCGGCGCGGGTGTGACGGTGCTCTCGCTCATGCCGTCATCCTGCCGTGGACGACCTCACCCCGTGGGTGCCGGTCCGACCGGCGGGCCCCTCGTCCCATCCGCGGAGGGGGTCGGTGGCGAACAAGGGGCATGAAGTCCCGTACTCCGCTGCCCGCCTGGGGACTGTTCGGCATCCTCGCGACGCTCGTCGGCATGGCCGCCGGCCACCTCGTCGCCAGCCTGCTCGTCCCGTCGTCCTCCCCCGTGCTCGCCGTCGGCTCGACCGTCATCGACGCGACCCCGACGCCCATGAAGGAGTGGGCGATCCGGCAGTTCGGCTCCAACGACAAGACCGTGCTGATCGGCTCGGTGATGATCGTCGTCCTCCTGATCTCGACGATCGCCGGCTTCCTCGCCCGACGTCGCCCGGTGGCCGGGTCGGTCTTCCTCGTCGTGCTCGTCGCGGTCGCGGCGACCGCGGCCCTGACGCGGCCGACCTCGGGCTTCGAGGATCTCGTCCCCAGCCTGGTGGCGGCGGTCGCCGGCGTCGGCGCGCTCCTGCTGCTCGCGCGGGCCGGTCACGGCCAGCGTCTCCTGCCGCGCGCCCCGCAGGCCAAGCCGGCCACGCCGCCGGAGGTGGCGCAGGGTCTGCGCGAGCCCGACCCCGTGCCCAGCAACGAGCCCAGCGGCCCGACGCGCCGCGTCGTGCTCATCACCACCGGCGTCCTCGCCGTGCTGGCCGGGGCGATGGGCGGGGTGGGCCGCTACATCAACGGCTACCGCTCGCGTCCGGAGGACATCGCCCTGCCGCAGCCGGCGAGCCCGGCGCCGAAGCCGCTGCCGGCGGGCCTGGACAACCAGGTGCCCGGCATCACCAAGCTGCGCACGTCGAACAAGGACTTCTACCGCGTCGACACCCGCCTCGACACCCCCGTGCTCTCGGCCGGCGACTGGACTCTCACCATCGACGGCGACGTCGAGAACGAGCTGCAGTTCACCTTCGACGACCTGCTCAACATGGAGCTCATCGAGCGCGACATCACGATGACCTGCGTCTCCAACAGCGTCGGCGGGCCCTACGTCGGCTCGGCCCGCTGGCTCGGCGTGCGCCTCACCGACCTGCTCGATCGGGCCAAGGTCGGCTCGAAGGCCGACCAGATCCTCTCCACGGACTTCGACGGCATGAAGATCAGCACGCCGCTCGACCTGGCCACCGACGGTCGTGACGCGATGATCGCCGTCGGCATGAACGGCACCGCACTGCCGCGCGAGCACGGCTTCCCGGCGCGGATGATCGTGCCCGGTCTCTACGGGTTCATCTCGGGCACCAAGTGGGTCGAGCGGCTCACGCTGACGACCTACGCGAAGGACAAGGCGTACTGGACCGACCGCAAGTGGGCCACCGACGCCCCCATCAAGATGTCGACCCGCATCGACCTGCCGCGCGCACTCGCACAGGTGGACCCCGGCGAGCAGATCGTCGGCGGCGTCGCCTGGGCACAGCAGGCCGGCGGCATCGAGAAGGTGCAGGTGCGCATCGACGGCGGTCCGTGGGAGGACGCCACGATGGGCCCGGACGTCAACAGCGACTACTGGCGCCAGTGGTTCTACAAGTGGAACGCCACCTCGGGGCAGCACTCCGTGTCCGCCCGCTGCATCAGCGGACGCGGCGAGACGCAGTCGGCCGTGCAGATGCTGCCGTTCCCCGAGGGCTCCAGCGGCATCCAGAACATCCTGGTCAACGTCTCCTGAGCCACGACCCCAGCACGACCCCAGCACGACCCCAGCACGACCCCAGCACGGCCGCGCGGCCCGCTCCCCACTCCGGGAGCGGGCCGTTCGGCGTCCTGGAGGTCGGAGAGAGCCACCGATGTGACGCGCGTCTCAGAAATTCCCGCCATCGGGCCAATCCGTCCCCGCCGCAGCAGCGAACACCAGATGTCAGTTCGCGGGATCACACCCGACAAAGCCACACGGAAGGCAAGCCCCCATGAAGAGCACCACCCTCCGCCGTACCGGCGCCGCCGCCGCTGCGATCGCCGCCCTCTCGCTGTCCCTCGCCGCCTGCGGTGACGACAACAACGACAGCACCGCCGCCGACTCGCCGGCCGCCTCCGCCTCGGAGTCCTCCAGCTCCGACGCCGGCGCCCAGGTCTTCGGCCCGGCCTGCTCGGCCGTCCCGACCTCCGGCAAGGGCTCGTTCGACGGCATGGTCAACGACCCGGTCGCGACCGCCGCCAGCAACAACCCGCTGCTCAAGACGCTGGTCAAGGCCGTCGGCGTCGCCGGCCTCGGCGACACCCTCAACGGCCTCGAGGCCGCGACCGTGTTCGCTCCCACCGACGACGCGTTCGCCGCCCTGCCGGCCGCGACGCTGAACTCCGTCCTCAAGGACAAGGCGCTCCTCACCAAGATCCTCACGCACCACGTGCTGCCCGAGAACCTGAACCCCGATGACGTCATCGGCACCCAGAAGACCGTCAACGGTGACGAGCTCACCGTCGCGGGCGACACCTCGGCCGGCATCACGGTCAAGGACTCCAAGGTCACCGCCAAGGTGCTGTGCGGCAACATCCCCACCAAGAACGCCACGGTCTACGTCATCGACTCGGTGCTCGTCGGCGCCAAGTGACGTTTGCCTGATCAAGGCAGACATCAGAGGATCTGGCACATGACCGAACCTCGGCAGTCCGTGGCCGGCGTCCCCTCGGGGACGCCGGCCACGGCGCCCGCCGACACCCACGCCGAGCTCTCCGAGCTCCTGAGGGCCGCCGCCAAGGGCGACCAGCAGGCGTTCGGTGCGCTCTACGACGCGGTGTCCTCGCGGGTGTACGGCCTGGCCGTGCGCGTGGTGAGGGATCCCGCCCAGGCCGAGGAGGTCTCGCAGGAGGCCTTCCTCGAGATCTGGCGGATGGCGGGACGCTTCGACCCCGAGCGGGGGAGCCCGCTCGCCTGGATGCTGACGATCGTCCACCGCAAGGCGGTCGACCGCGTGCGGTCCGCCGAGGCGGCCACCCGACGCGACACCAGCTACCACCAGCACAACCAGCCCGTGGCGCACGACGCCACGGCGGAGGCCGCCCACGCGAGCCTCGAGGCGCGCCGCGTGCGCGCCGCCCTGAACACCCTGACCGCCGTCCAGCGCGAGGCGCTCGAGCTGGCGTACTTCGGGGGATACACGCACACGGAGGTGGCGAGCCTGCTCGACCTCCCCGTGGGCACCGCCAAGACCCGCATCCGCGATGGCCTCATCCGGTTGCGCGACACGATGGGAGTAGGAGGCTCATGAGCGACATCCACGCTCTCTCGGGCGCCTACGCCGTGGACGCCCTCGACGACCTCGAGCGCGCCGGCTTCGAGCGACACCTGGCCATCTGCGACTCCTGCCGCGAGGAGGTCGCCTCCCTGGAGGAGGCCGCCAGCCTCATGGTCGACGCCGCTCCCCCCGTCAGCGTCCCCGAGGCGCTCCGCGAGCGGGTGATGGCCGAGATCGCCACCTTTCGGCCCCTTCCGCCGCTGGTGGACCACGCGGCGCACGTCGCCGCGGAGCGCACCGTCGTGGTCCGCCTCCGGCGCCGCCGCGTCCCTGCGTTCGCTGCCGCCGCTGCGGTGATCGCGGCGCTCGGCCTGGGCGCCACCGTCGTCCAGCAGCCCTGGAGCGCGGACAAGCAGACCGTCAGCGAGGCCTCGGGCATCAAGCGCGTGCTCGACGCCCCCGACGCCCGGACCACCACGTTCACGATGCCGTCGGGAGCCAAGGCCACCGTCACCGTCTCGCGCCAGCTCAAGCAGGCCGTCCTGCGGGCCGAGGGCCTGGACGCCCCGCCCGCCGGCATGGTCTACGAGCTCTGGCTCCAGCACGACGACCGCATGATCGCCGCAGGCTTCCTGCCCTCGGGCAACGACCCCGTCCTCCTCGCGGGCGACGCCGCCGCGGCCAGCGCCATCGGCATCACCACCGAGCCCGAAGGCGGCTCCCCGGAGCCGAACGGGGACTCCGCGCTGATCCTCGACCTCTCCAAGGTCTGAGCCCGTGACGACCGCCCCCACCGGACGTCGCGTCGCGGTGGTCGGCTCCGGCGTGGCCGGGCTGACCGCCGCCTACGTGGCCTCGCGCACCGCCCACGTCACGCTGTACGAGGCCGATGACCGCCTCGGCGGGCACGCCGACACCCATCGCGTCACCGACCCCCACGGCACCGAGCTCGGCATCGACACCGGGTTCATCGTCCACAACCGACGCACGTACCCGACCCTGCTGCGGCTCTTCCGCGAGCTCGGGGTGGCCACGCAGCAGTCGGAGATGTCGATGTCGATCCGCGACGACGGCACCGGCCTGGAGTGGGCCGGCGCCCTCGGCCGCGCCGGCGTCCTGCCCACCCGCGCCCACCTGCGCGACCGGCAGTACCTCCGGATGCTCACCGAGATCCCGCGCTTCCACCGCCGCGCCAAGGCGCTGCTGGCCCAGCCCGGCGACGACGTCACGCTCGCCGACTTCCTCGACCAGCACCGGTTCACCCCGTACTTCCGGCGCCACTTCATGGAGCCGATGGTGGCCGCGGTCTGGTCCTGCGACCCCGCGGTGGCGCTCGACTACCCCGCGCGCTACCTCTTCTCCTTCCTCCAGCACCACGGCATGCTCGCCGTGTTCGGCTCCCCGACGTGGCGCACCGTCAGCGGCGGCTCGCACTCCTACGTCTCGAAGGTCGCCGCCCAGCTGCACGAGATCCGCACCGGCGCGAAGGTCACCTCGGTGCTCGAGACCGCCGACGCCGTCGAGATCACCGACGGCAACGGCTCGACCGAGCGCTTCGACGCCGTCGTCATCGCCACCCACCCCGGTCAGGCGCTGGCGATGCTCGCCGAGCCGACCCCGCTGCACCACGAGCTGCTCGGCGCGATGCCCTACTCGCCGAACACCGCGCTGCTGCACACCGACACCTCGCTGCTGCCGCAGAACCGCAGCACGTGGGCGTCGTGGAACTTCCGCCGCGTCGAGGGCGAGCGGGGCCAGGTCACCGTCACCTACGACCTCACCCGCCTGCAGCGGCTCGACACCGACGTCCACTACCTCGTGACGCTCGGCGGCGAGGACCTCGTCGACCCCGCCCTGGTCATCGACCGCATGGAGTACGAGCACCCGCTCTACAACCCGACGTCGGTGGCCGCGCAGGCGCGGCTCCCCGAGCTCGACACCGACCGCGTGGCGTTCGCCGGCGCCTACCACGGCTGGGGCTTCCACGAGGACGGCGCCCGCTCGGGTCTGGCCGCCGCCACGCGCCTGGGCCTGGACTGGCCCGAGCCTTCGGCCGCCGTCGAGGCCCCGGCGCCTGCCGAGGTCACCGGCGTCTACGAGACCACCATCAGCCACACGCGTCGCAGGCCCTGGAAGCGCACCTTCGAGCACGCGTCCCACACCTGGGTCGTCGACCTGGACGACCTGCCCGACCACCGCCCGCTCGGGTTCGTGCGCGGCACGTTCGAGGCGCGCGACCACCTCGGGAGCCCCGACCGCACGATCCGCGCCAACGTCGAGGCCTTCCTCGCCGCGCACGGCATCACCGCCGACGGCCTGATCCTGATGTGCGCCCAGCCGCGGGCGTTCGGCTACTGCTTCAACCCGATCAGCGTGTTCTGGTGCCACGACGCCGCCGGCCGCAAGGTCGCCACCGTCGTCGAGGTGCACAACACCTACGGCGACCGGCACGCCTATCTCGTCCAGCCCGACGCCCAGGGGCGCGCGCACACCGAGAAGGCGATGTACGTCTCGCCCTTCCATGGCACCGACGGCTCCTACGAGCTCCTCGCGCCCACCCCGGCCGACGACCGCCTCGACGTCGCTGTCACCCTGAGCACCGACGACGGCGCGCGCTTCAGCGCGTCGATGCGCGGACGCCGCGTCCGATCGGCCCCGCCGGTCCGCCGGGCCGCGCTGGCCGCGCTGCGCGGATCGCTGCTGATCCGAGCCCACGGCATCGTGCTGTGGCTGCGCCGGCTGCCCGTGCAGCCTCGTCCCGTCCACTCCCAGGAGCACGTCCAGACCCCGGACCTCGCTCCCGATTCCGCCCAGGAGAGCCGATGACCACCTCCCCCGACCGCGAGGTGATCGCGGCAGCCCGTCCCGAGGCCATGCGCTGGGCCGGCCTCGACGTCGTCCCGTCGGGCCCCAAGGGCCGCATCGGCGGTCGCATCGCCCGTCGCCTGTTCCTCGGCGCGATCTCCCGCCTCGACGTCACGGTCGAGATGGAGGGCCGCACCTACGGCAAGGGCGGTCCGGTGATGGTCGTCCACCGTCCCGACGAGCTCTTCGCGCGGCTCGGACGCGACCAGCTGATCGGCTTCGGCGAGGCCTACCTCACCGGCGCCTGGGACACCCCGACGCCCTCGGGCCTCGGCGACTTCCTCACCGTGCTCTCCGCCGAGATCGCCGACCTCGTCCCGAAGAGCCTCCAGCGGATGCGCGCGCTGGTGGTCAAGCGCCAGCCCAAGCGCCAGGTCAGCAGCAAGAAGAACTCGCAGCAGAACATCAGCCACCACTACGACCTCTCCAACGAGCTCTTCTCGCTCTTCCTCGACCCCACCATGAGCTACTCCTCGGCCCTCTTCGACGGCGTCCCCTCGCCGCACGACGCCGACGAGACGCTGGAGTCGGCCCAGGCCCGCAAGATCGAGCGACTCCTCGACGCCGCCGGCGTCGTCGAGGGCAGCCGGGTGCTCGAGATCGGCTCGGGCTGGGGCGAGCTCGCGCTGCGCGCGGCCCGCCGCGGCGCCCACGTCCTCACGATCACCCTGTCGGTGGAGCAGCAGGCCCTGGCCCGTCAGCGCATCGAGGAGGCTGGCCTCTCCCACCTCGTCGACGTCGAGCTGTGCGACTACCGCGACGTGCAGGGCACCTTCGACGCCATCGTCTCGGTGGAGATGATCGAGGCCGTCGGCTTCGACTTCTGGGACACCTACTTCGAGACCCTCGACCGCGTCCTCGCCCCCGGCGGCAAGGTCGGCATCCAGGCGATCACGATGCCCCACGACCGGATGCTCGCCACGCGCAACACCTGGACCTGGATCCACAAGTACATCTTCCCCGGCGGCTTCCTGCCCTCGGTGGAGGTGATCGACGAGATCACCCGGGCCAAGACCACCCTGCGCCTCGCCGACCGCCTGTCCTTCGGCGCGCACTACGCCGAGACGCTGCGACGCTGGGACACCGCGTTCCTCGACCACACCGCGGAGGTCCTCGAGCTCGGCTTCGACGAGACCTTCATCCGGATGTGGCACTTCTACCTGGAGTACTCCCGGGCGGGCTTCGCCTCGGGCTACATCGACGTCAACCAGATCGTGCTGACCCGGGAGGGCTCGTGACCGCCATCGACCACACCTCGGAGCGCCTCGTCGCGCCCGCCCTCGCCGAGGCGCTGCGGCCCTTCGTCGGGGGCGACCTCCCGGTGCGCCTCAAGGCCTGGGACGGCTCGGTCGCCGGCCCGCTGGAGGCCCCGCTCGTCGAGCTGCGCAGCCCCGACGCCCTGCGTCGTCTGCTCTGGCACCCCGGCGAGCTCGGCGCCGCGCAGGCCTACGTCACCGGCGAGCTCGACGTGCCCGGCGACCTCGACCAGGCCCTCACCTACGCCTTCGCGGTCGCCAAGGAGCGCGGCCTGTCCGGCAAGCGCCCCTCGCCCTCGGCGATGATCACGGCGGTGCGCACCGCCCTCGACCTCGGCGAGGGCCGGCTCGGCCTGCTGGGTCGCCCGCCGGCACCCCCGGCGTCGCAGGCCCGCATCCGCGGCCGCCTGCACTCCAAGCTGCGCGACATCCGCTCGATCAGCCACCACTACGACCTCTCCAACGAGTTCTACTCGCTGATCCTCGACCCCTCGATGGCCTACTCCTGCGGCTACCACTCCAGCCCGGAGCAGCCGCTGGAGGAGGCGCAGTTCGCGAAGCTCTCGATGATCTGCCGCAAGCTCGGCCTGCAGCCCGGCATGCGCCTGCTCGACGTCGGCTGCGGCTGGGGCTCGCTCTCGCTGCACGCCGCCGAGCACTTCGGCGCGCAGGTCACCGGCGTCACGATCGCCGCGGAGCAGAAGAAGTTCATCGACGCCCGCATCGCCGAGCGCGGCCTGCAGGACCGCGTCACCATCAAGCTGCTCGACTACCGCGACGCCGTCCCGGCGCCCGGCGAGGAGTACGACGCGGTGTCGTCGATCGAGATGGGCGAGCACGTCGGCCAGGGCAACTACCCCACCTACGCGAAGGTCCTCCACGACTCGGTGCGCCCCGGGGGGCGCGTGCTGGTGCAGCAGATGTCGCGCACCGGCAAGTGGCCCGGCGGCGGTCCGTTCATCGAGTCCTTCATCGCTCCCGACATGTACATGCGCCCCGTGGGCGAGACCGTCGGGTTCCTGGAGAAGGGCGGCCTCGAGGTCCGCGACGTCCACGCCCTGCGCGAGCACTACGTGCTGACCGTCCAGGGCTGGATCGAGCGCTTCGAGTCAAACCTGGAGCGGCTCACCGAGCTCGTCGGCGAGGAGGTCGTCCGGGTGTGGCGGCTCTACCTCGTCGGTGGTGGCATGGCCTTCCGCGACGGCCGCATGGGCGTCGACCAGATCCTGATGGTCCGTCCGGGCGGCGCCCACACGCTTCCGGCGATCCGCGACTTCTGACGAGCACGACCGAGCGAAGGACGACGACGTGATCACCGACCTGCTCCTCGTCTCGGCGGCAGCGCTCCTGGCGGCCGCCGCGGTGATGACGTTGGCGGCCCTGCGGGCCCGGCAGCTGGGGCGGGTCGCGGTGGTCGACGTCGCATGGGGATTGGGCTTCGTCGTGGTGGCCGCCGTCTCGGCGGCAGTGGGTACTGCGACGGAGGGTGACGGGCCCCGGCGGTGGCTGGTGCTGGTGATGGTCGGTGCGTGGGGCCTGCGCCTCGCCTGGCACATCCGCCGCCGGGCGCTCGGCGCCCATGAGGGCAAGGAGGATCCGCGCTACGAGCAGCTCCTCGGGGGGCCGCTGCGCGAGGTCGGCATGGGCGTCGCCGTCCGCAAGGTCTTCCTGGTGCAGGGATTCGCCGTGTGGCTGATCTCCCTCCCGCTGCAGGTCGCCGCGGCCACCGACGTCGCGTCGTGGACCGTCGTCGTCCTCGGCGTGGCCGTCTACGTCGTCGGCCTGGTCTTCGAGGCCGTCGGCGACGCCCAGCTCGCCGCCTACAAGGCCGACCCCGACCGCGGCCCCGTCATGGATCGCGGCCTGTGGGCCTGGACCCGCCACCCCAACTACTTCGGCGACGCCTGCGTCTGGTGGGGGCTCTTCCTCGTCGGCGCGGCCGCGTCCGGCTGGTGGGGTCTCCTCGCGGTCGTCAGCCCCCTGGCGATGACCTACTTCCTGGCCTTCGCCACCGGCGCTCGGCTGCTCGAGCGCACCATGATGCAGCGGCCCGGCTACCCCGAGTACGCCGCCCGCACCTCGATGTTCGTGCCCCTCCCTCCGCGGCGGGGTCGGGTGCCGGCCGGCCGGTAGGTTCGGCGGCGTGAGCTCCTCCCCGGTCGACCCCGCCGGCTCCGGCGACCTCGCGCGCGAGATCGTCCGGCTCGCCAGCGCCGACAACTTCCGCGACGTCTCCGGCCCGGGCTACCGCGCGACCGACGGCGTCGTCCTGCGCCCCGGGGTCCTGTTCCGCTCCAACGAGCTGCTCCTGGCCGACGTCGACGCCTCCCGCCTGGCCGCGCTCGGGGTCACCGACCTCCTCGACCTGCGCGAGCAGGTCGAGGTCGACTCCCACCCCGACGCCGTCGTCGAGGGCGCCACCTGGCGACACCTGCCCGTGGGCGGCATCCCGATGACCGACGTCGCCTCCCTGCCCGACCGCGAGGCCGCGCTCGCGACGATGCGCCGGGTCTACCGCGCGTTCGTCGAGGAGCCGGGCGTCCGCGCGGCCTACGCGCAGCTGTTCCGCCTGCTGGCCGCGGGCACCGGGCCTCAGGTGTTCCACTGCACCGCCGGCAAGGACCGCACCGGCTGGGCCGCCGCGGTGCTGCTGCGGTTGTGCGGCGTGCCGGAGGACGTCGTCGTCGCCGACTACCTGCGCACCAACGACGTCGAGGGCGCCCGCGGGCGCTACCTGCCGATGGTCGCCGAGCACCTGGGCGAGCGCCTGGTGCCGGTCTACGAGGCCGTCCTCGTCGCGGACGCCTCCTACCTCGCCGAGGCCGACGCCGCCGTGGCCGAGCACTACGGCTCGCTGGAGGCCTACGTGTCGGAAGGCCTGGCCCTCTCCGCCGACGAGGTCGCCGACCTCGTCGCGCGGCTGCGGTAGTCCTCGATCCGCGTGGGCTGCGTGGCGTCCGTCGCGTCGTCGAGCAGGGGCTCGCGGACGACGGGGAGGTCGTCGAAGGTGACCTCGACGTTCTCGAACCCCTTGTGACGCTGGGCCCGGGCGTAGCTGGTGTAGGCGCGGCGGTCGGCCTCGGTGAGCTGCACGTTGTCGGTGAACGGCGTCAGCAGCGCGCGCGGCCACAGGCGTCGCGCCAGGACGACGTTGAGCTCCATGCCCAGCACGCCCATGACGGCGGCGATGTAGATGATGCCGACCAGTCCGAGCACCAGGCCGAAGATGCCGGTCATCGTGTCGGTCTCGGCCAGCACGCGGGTGGCGTAGAGGGTGCCCAGCGACTGCAGCCCCTGCCACATCACGGCGACGGCGAGCGCGCCCGGCGCCGCGGAGCCGATGGTGTGGGCGCGAGCGGCCGCCATCCGGAACAGCACCGTCAGCACGCCCCACAGCAGGGCGACCGTGCCCAGGCGCACCAGCCAGCGCAGGCCGGAGTCGAGGCTGGGGCCGAACACCTCGGTGTCGGAGGCCAGCGCCGAGGCGATCGAGACGCCCAGCACCGCGACGCCGGCCGAGAGCAGCAGCGCCAGGCTCTTGAGGCGCAGCACGATCGGGTTCGGGCGATTGTTGCGCGGCACCGACCAGGCCACGTTCATGGCGTTCTGGATCGACTGGCCCAGCCCGAGCGAGCCGTAGAGGGCCGCGACGCCACCGGCGAGGATGGCGCCGAGCGAGCCCTGCAGCTCGTCGGGGCGGCCGAGCTTGTCGCCGATGATCGGGAACTGCGAGAGCGCGGAGTTCAGCACCTGCTGCTGCAGGTCGGGGTAGCCGTTGAGCACGACGCCGAGCACGGTCGAGGCCAGCAGCAGCAGCGGGAAGATCGCGATGAACGCGTAGTAGCTGATGATCGCGGCGAGGTAGGTGCCCTGGTCGTCGGTGAACTTGTAGACGACCGCGATGGGCAGGCCGAGCACCGGCACGCGGCGCTGCGTGCGGTCGGCTGCGTCGACGATGCGTCCCACAGTCCTCCACGGTAGCCCGCGACGGCGTCCGACGGCTCATCCTGCGGCGGCTTCCGGGCCTTTCCGGACCTTCTCGCTCGACATGGTGGACGAGGAGTTGCCTGCGTCACACGGCGGCCCGCAGGATGCCGTCATGAGCTCTCGGAACCCCCTGCGGCGCCTCGCCGCCGGCGGCGCGCTCGCAGCCGCCCTCCTCGTCTCCCTCGTCCCGGCCGCGCAGGCCGCGACCTACCG
>NZ_JBUZJI010000001.1:0-67157 GCF_055282735.1 Nocardioides sp. B129/18
CGGAGGTCGGTCCGGGCGGGCTGGTCGAGGTCGCGGCGCGGCTCCACGACGACGCCGACGCCGCCCGCCGGGCCGCGCTCGGCCTGAGCCTGGTCGACTCCCTGGTCGCCGACGAGATGCAGCGCCTGCGGCTCGGCGCGGGCGCCGCGCTGTGGGCGGGGCTGGCCGCGGGCGCCACGACCACGGCGCTGGTCGGCAGCGCGGTGCCCGACTCCGTCCGCGCGCGCACCGGCTCCGCGCTGCTCGACGCGCTCACCGACGACCCCGACGCCGCGCAGGGGCTGCTCGGCCTCCTCGCCGCGCCCCTGGGCGGGGTGCCGCTCGGCGCCCAGACCCTCAGCCGGCTCTACGGCGCCGACGCCGTCACCGTGCGCACCCGCGCCGACCTCGTCGTCGGCCGCGGCGCCCACCGCGAGGACTCCCTCGCCGGGCTGGTCGGGCACCTCTCCCAGGTCGCCGGGCTCGACGATCCCGAGGGCGGCGACCTCGAGGGTCAGATCGAGGTGCAGACCCTCCACACCCCCGCCGGGCCGCGGCACGTCGTCTACCTCCCCGGCACCGACGACATCGGCACGGTGCCCGGCGGACGCGACCACACCCTGCGCGACATGGGCGAGAACATGGCGCTGGTCGGCGGGGTGCCCACCGCCTACGGCGCGGGGGTGCTCACCGCGCTGCACCGCAGCGGCGTGCGGCCCGGCGAGCCGGTGCTGATCGTCGGTCACTCCCAGGGCGGTCTCCAGGCGGCCGCGCTCGAGGCGCGCTCGGGCGGCTTCGCGGTGCGCCAGGTCGTCACGCTCGGCGCGCCGCTGGCCTCCGCCTCGCCCCCGCCGGGCACCCGCCTGCTGGCGCTGGAGAACGCCCACGACGTCGTCCCGCGCACCGACGGCGCCCCGAACACCACCGAGAGCCGCCGCCTCACCACCGTCACCGGCGACCCCGGCCCGCTGCTCGGCACCCGGCCCGGCGACGTCCTGGCCCGGCACGGCTTCCCCGAGTACGCCGCCATCGCCGCGGGCGCCGACGCCAGCACCGACCCCTCCGTCCTCGACCAGCTGCGGGCGCTGCGCGAGGACGGCTTCCTCGGGCCCGACGACGTCCCGGCCTCCTCGCGGCTCTTCCAGCTCACCCGGCCCAGGCCGTGATGCCCCCGGCAGGTCAGAGCAGGTCGTGCACGAACTCCGAGAGCTGGGTGAGGTTGCGGCACTCCACCATCGGCACGACCTCGCCGTAGCGGGTGGCGGCGGAGTCGCCGGTGTCCCAGTGCCGCCGGTGCTCGGGGTTGAGCCACCAGGCGTTGCGGGTCTGCTCGGTGATCTCACGCAGCGTCTCGAGCGCGAGGTCGGAGTAGTTCGAGCGGGCGTCGCCGAGCACCAGCAGCGAGGTCTTCGGGCCGATGGCGTCAGGGTGCGCCTCGGCGAACCGGGTGAACGCGCGCCCGTAGTTGGTGCGGCCCCACAGCGCGGCATGGGCGGTGGAGGCGGCGAGGTCGGACATCACGTCGGCGATGTCGGCGCCGGGCCGGAAGTAGGGCGTCACCTCGTGCACGTGGTCGATGAAGGTGAAGGCCCGCACGCCCTGGAACTGGTCGCGCAGCGCGAAGACCAGCAGCAGGGTGAACTGCGCGAAGTTCGCGACGCTGCCGGAGACGTCGCAGAGGATCACCAGCTCGGTGCGGTGCGGCCGCTTGGGCTTGTGGTGCGTGGTCAGCGGCACGCCGCCGGTCGACACCGATGCGCGGACGGTGCGGCGGAAGTCCAGCGGTCCCCGCCGACGCGACGCGTGCTGCTGGGTGAGGCGGGTGGCCAGGCGACGGGCGAGCGGGTGGATCTCGCGGCGCATCTGCTCGAGGTCGGAGCGGCGCATCTGCAGGAAGTCGAGCTTGTCGAGGGTGGGCTTCACTGCCACCTTCGCGACGTGCTCGGGGCCCTTCTCCTCCGCGATCCGGCGGCGGGCGTCGTTCTCCACGGCGCTGGTGAGCGCGCCGACGCGCTGGGCGGCGGTGCGGGCGGCCTCCTCCTCGGTGCGGCCCTGGCCGAGCAGGCCCTCGACGATGCGGTCGACGAGCTCCTGGGGCGCCACGCGCTGCAGCGCGGTGTAGGCCGACCACGACGACAGGCCGGGGCCGCGGCCGGGCATCGCGCCGAAGCGCGCCACCATCTCCGCGGCCATCCGCATCATCGCCTCGCGGTCGCCTGCGAGCAGGGCCTCGAAGAGCTCCTCGCGGAAGCCGGCCAGCGCCTCGGCGTTGTCGCGCACCTGCCCCTCAGCGCCCTCGGCCCCCTCGCCTGACTCGCCCTCGCCCTCGGCGGACGGGGAGTCGGGGTCCTCGCCGAGCCCGAGGCCGCCGCTGCCGGTGACCCGCGGGAAGAACAGGTCGAAGAGGGCGTCGAAGGTGGGCCGCTGACCCGGACGCTTCACGAGCGCTGCCGCATAGCCCTCCTGCACCACCGAGCGTCGATCCCAGTCGAGCGCGCCGAGCACGGCGATCGCGTCGAGGTCCTCGGCGAGGGAGACCGAGAGGCCCGCGCCGCGCAGCGCCTCGACGAACATCACGTGGCGCTCGAGGATGCCCGAGCCGGCGGGCGCCGGCTCGGGGACGTCGCTCGCGCGGGTGCCCGGGAGCCTCATCGCGGGAGCCGCAGCTCCTTGACGGCGCGGTCGGCGTCGGAGGCGTGCTTGAGGACGACGCCGAGGGTCCGGCTGACGGCGGCGTCGTCGAGGTCGCGGATCTCCAGCGCGATGAGGGTGCGCGCCCAGTCGACCGACTCCGCGATCGAGGGCGCCTTCTTCAGCTCCAGCTCGCGCAGGCGGGCGACCATCGCGACGAGCTGGCCGGCCAGCGCCTCGTCGAGGCCGGGCACCTGGGAGCGCAGGATCTGACGCTCGCGCTCGAGGTCGGGGTAGTCCAGGTGCAGGTAGAGGCAGCGGCGCTTGACGGCCTCCGAGAGCTCGCGGCTGGCGTTGGAGGTGAGCACCACGAACGGCCGCCGCACGGCCGCGACCGTGCCGAGCTCGGGGATGGTCACCTGGAAGTCCGAGAGCACCTCCAGCAGCAGGCCCTCGACCTCGACGTCGGTCTTGTCGACCTCGTCGACCAGCAGGACGGTGGGCTCCTCGCGGCGGATCGCGGTGAGCAGCGGACGGGTCAGCAGGAACTCGTCGGTGAAGATGTCGTCGTGGGTCTGGTCCCACTCCTGGCCCTGCGAGGCCTGGATGCGCAGCAGCTGCTTCTTGTAGTTCCACTCGTAGAGCGCGCGGGCCTCGTCGAGGCCCTCGTAGCACTGCAGGCGCACCAGCTCGGCGCCCGTCGCGCGGGCGACGGCCTTGGCCAGCTCGGTCTTGCCGACGCCGGCCGGCCCTTCCAGCAGCAGCGGCTTCTCCAGCGCGCCGGCGAGGAACGTGGTGGTCGCGGCGGCGTCGTCGGCCAGGTAGCCGGCCGCCTCCAGGCGGGTGCGGGCGTCGTCCGGGGAGGCGAACCAGGTGCTGCTCATGCCCTGATCCTCGCACCAAGCGGACGCTCGGTCCGGACCGCCCGGGGGACGGACCGGACCGGACCACCGAGCAGTCCACCCGTTCGGCCGTCACCCCGGCGCGCGCGCGTCGTTGTCCTGGCGTGGCCCCCACCGCGACCCTCCCCCGGGTGACGCCGTCCACCGCCGACGCCCTCGCCCCCGCCGACGCCTGCTCGGCTCCTGCCCGCACCCGCGACGACGTCCGCCGCCGGGTCCTCGCCCACGCCCGCCTCGCCAAGGTCGGCCTGGTCGCCGCCATCGCCGTCGTGCTGCTGGTCGGCGCGCTCGGCCGTCCCAGCCCCGCCGAGCGCGACCGCGCCGAGCAGGTGGCCGCCCGGAGCGCTGTCGCCGCGCAGGTGGCGCGCCTGATGGACGCCGAGCGCTGCTCCTACACCGGCTTCGGCTCCGACGTGATCCCCGCCAAGGCGCTCCTGCGCACCGACGCCGACACCGTGAAGGTCGTCTCCTTCGCCCGCGGCTGGGCGGCCTACGAGGGTCGTCGCTCCGGCACGCTCGTCGCCGTCTGCCTGGGTCGCGCCACCGCCCGCTGACCTCCCCCGCACGGCCGACGCTGGCTTGTCACGCGGAGTCCCGTGCACTGACCCCCTGTCATCTCCTGTGGGAAGTGCACGGGACTCCGCGTCACATCGGTGCGGACGCGCCGCCCCGGCCGGCGCCGTCGACGAACCGGCGGGCGCCGGGGAGGGCGTCGGCGGCGAGCGAGGTGAGTCCGTGACGCCACTCGACGGCCAGCGCGTCGTCCTCGGGGAGGCCGGCGGCGTCGAGGACGGCCGCGCGGTCGCCGCGCAGGCAGGTCTGGGGAAGACCGGCGAGCTCGTGGGCGAGAGCCTCGGCGGCGGCACGCGCCTCGCCGGGCTCGACGAGCCGGTTGACCAGGCCGATGCGCTCGGCCTCGACGGCGTCGATCGCACGGCCGGTGAGGATGAGGTCCATCGCGCGGCTCTCGCCGATCAGCCGCGGGAGCCGGACGGTGCCGCCGTCGATGAGCGGGACCCCCCAGCGGCGGCACAGGACGCCGAGGAGGGCGTCGCGGGCGGCGACGCGCAGGTCGCACCAGGCGGCGAGCTCGAGGCCGCCAGCCACGGCCGGACCCTCGATGGCCGCGATCACCGGCTTGGAGAGCCGCAGCCGGCTGGGGCCCATCGGTCCGGGCCCGGCGCCGACCTCGTGCAGGGCGTTCTGACGCTCCGAGCCCAGGGCGCCGAGGTCGGCCCCGGCGCAGAACGCGCCGCCCTCGCCCCAGAGCACCGCGACGGCGGCGTCGTCGTCGGCCTCGAAGGCGAGGAGCGCCTCGAGGAGCGCCGCGGCGGTGGGCCCGTCGACGGCGTTGCGCACCTGCGGCCGGGCCAGCACCACGGTGGTGACCGGTCCGTCGCGCTCGACGCGCACCGACGTGCTCATCCCTCGACGACCCGCGCGCCCGCGGCGTGCCGCGAGGCCAGCTCGCGGTAGTAGTCGGCGTTGGTGAGCACCCAGAACTCCGAGGACGTGCCGGCGATCGGCTTGGTGGGCTTGGCCGGGATGCCCGCGGCGACGACCTCCTCGGGCAGCTGCGCGCCGGGGGTGACGACGGAGCCGGCGGCCACGAGCGTGCGGGCGCCGACGACGGACTCGTCGAGGAGCGTCGAGGCGTTGCCGATGAGCGCGTTCTCGCCGACCTCGCGGCCGTGCACCACGCAGGAGTGCCCGATCGTGGCGTTCGGGCCGACGACGAGCGTCTCGTTCGGCGCCGCGTGCAGCACCGAGTTGTCCTGCACGTTGGTGCCGGCCTTGATGACGATGGTGCAGATGTCGGCCCGCACGACCGCGCCGTACCAGATGCTCGCCCCGGCCTCGACGGTCACGTCGCCGATGAGGGTGGCGGTCTCCGCCACGAAGGCGTCGGGGTGGACGACGGGCCGCTTGCCCTCGAACTCGATCAGCTTCATGGGCCCATCCCAGCAGACGCCGGGCCGCAGCCCCGAGACCGCTCAGCCCACGTGCACGTGCGGGCGCCGCGCGCGGTCGGGCTCGGCACGGCGCAGCACCTCGCGGGTGACCGGCGCGACCTCGCCGACGCCGAAGAACAGGAACCGCGAGAACTGCACCACGGGGTTGCCCTCGGTCCACTCGAAGTAGACGTGAGGGATGACGCCGGTGGTGTCGCGCACGTGCAGCAGCAGCGCGGCGAGCGCGTTGGGCACGGCGGCGGACTCGAAGCGCAGCACGCGCCGGGTGTCGCAGACGACCTCGCCGCGCACGCGCAGACGTCCCTCGAACTCGGAGGGGTCGGTGACGGTGACCTCGACGAAGATGACGTCGCCCTCGTCGCGCAGGTCGTTGTCGCGCACGGTCTGGCGGGCCTTCTCGTCGTACTCGGCGGCGTCGCCGGCGTCGGGCTCGTTGGCGACGAGGCGGATGGTGCGGCGCGCGCAGTCGCGCAGGAACCGCTGGGCGGTGGCGTCGAGCTCGACCTCGGTGATGCGCAGCTCGAAGGCGCGACGCACGCGCGACCACGCCGAGACCAGCACGATCGCGGCGATGAAGCAGGCGCCGATCTTCACGCCGTCGGGACGCTCCACGACGTTGCTGGCGGTCGTGTAGGCGAACACCGCGGCGATGACGCCGAACCCGATCGTGGCGCGCCGCTGCCCGGCCCGCCGCGCGGCCAGGGTGACGGCGACGGCGGCCGAGGTCATCAGCACCAGGACGCCGGTGGCGTACGCGCCGCCCTGCGCGTCGACGCTGGCGTCGAAGACCCAGGTGACGAGGAACGCGACGCCGATGAGCACCAGGACGAGCGGGCGGGTGGCCCGGCTCCAGTCGGGCGCCATGCCGTAGCGCGGCAGGTAGCGCGGGATCAGGTTGAGCATGCCGGCCATCGCGGACGCGCCGGCGAACCAGAGGATGGCGATGGTGGAGGCGTCGTAGACGGTGCCGACGCCGTTGCCGAGGTACTCGTGGGCCAGGTAGGCCAGGGCGCGGCCGTTGGCCTCGCCGCCGGGCTGGAACTCCTGCTCGGGGATCAGCAGCGTGGTGACGATGCTGCTGGTGACGAGGAAGACCGACATCGTGACGGCGGCGGTGGTGAGCAGGCGGCGCGCGCCCTGGATGCGGCCGGCCGGGTGGGCGGGGTCGTCGTCGGCACGGCCGCGGATCTGCGGCATCACCGCGACGCCGGTCTCGAAGCCGCTCATGCCGAGCGCGAGCTTGGGGAAGACCACGAGCGCGATGGCGATCATCATCACCGGGTTGCCGTGCTCGGTGGTGAGCGCCGTGGTCCAGTCGGAGACCACCGAGGGCTTCGTGGCCACGTGCCACAGCGCGACGCCGATGACGACGGCGTTGAGCGCGAGGTAGAGCACCACGAGCACCACCGCGACGCCGATCGCCTCGCCGAAGCCGCGCAGGAACACCGCGCCGAGCGCCGCGAGCAGCACGAGGGTGATCAGCACCTCGTGGCCCTGCCAGGCCGCGGGCACGTGCGGGTTCTCCACCAGGTGCGCGGTGGCGTCGGCCGCGGAGAGGGTCATGGTGATGAGGAAGTCGGTGGCCGCGAACCCCAGCAGCACCAGGACGAACAGCTTGCCCTTCCAGAACGACAGCAGCCGCTCGAGCATCGCGATCGAGCCCTCGCCGTGGGGCGACTCGGCGGCGACGCGGCGGTAGACCGGCAGGGCGCCGACGAGCGTCAGCGTCACCAGGACGATGGTGGCCAGGGGCGAGAGGACGCCGGCGGCCAGCGCCGCGATGCCCGGCTGGTAGCCGAGGGTGGAGAAGTAGTCGACGCCGGTGAGGCACATGACGCGCCACCACGGCTGGCCCTTCGCGGGCCGCTCCTCGTCGGCCGGGGTGCCGTGGGCGGCGGCCCGGCTGCGGTGGTCGCCGAGGTCGGCGAGCAGCCACCGCGCGATCGGACCCCGCGAGGCCGCGCCGTCGCGCGGATCGAGGTCGGGATCGGAGGGGGCGCCGGGGTCGGCGAGCAGGGCCATGTCTCCAGCCTGCCGCGCGATCGGCCCGCAGCCGAGCCGATCTCGGCGCTGGGGCGTCAAGGAACCGTAAGGATTTCGCCAGCAGCGCGTCCGGAGGTCGTCAACGCCCCTCCCGCGCCCGCACCAGGAGCGATGTCCTGATCCGGTGTCCTCTCTCCACGCCCCTCTCCCCCGCGCGTCGCGGACTGCTCCGGTGGCGATCGGAGAGCGCGCGCCGACGGGGCTCGTCGAGGCGGTGCCGGAGGTCCGCGCGGGCCTCGCGGCCGGCGCCCTGGCGATCGCGACGGCCGGCGCCGTGGCGCTCGGCGCTCCCCTCGGCGTCACGATGGGCGTCCTGGCCGCGGTGGTCGCCGCGGGCGCGCTGACGCTCACGCTGCCGCTGGCCGCGCTCGTCGGCGTCACCGCCTGGGCGCTGGCCACCGGCTTCGCCGAGCACGACGGCGGCCGGCTCACCGGCACCCCGCACGACCTGCTGCGGCTGGCCGCGCTGACGGGCCTCGCCCTCGCGACCGCCGCCGTGGGGCGTCACGCCTCCAGGATGTAGCCCAGCCCCGCCGAGGTGATCAGGTGCGTGGGGTGCGCCGGGTCGTCCTCGATCTTGCGACGCAGCTGCGCGGCGTAGACCCGCAGATAGTGCGTCTGGTTCTCGGTGCCCGGACCCCACACCTTGCGCAGGATCTCCTCGCGCGGCACCAGCCGTCCGAGGTTGCGCGCGAGCAGGTCGAGGAAGGCCCACTCGGTGGGGGTCAGCCGCACCTCCTCGCCCTTCTTCAGCACCCGCTTGCGGGCGAAGTCGACGGTGAGGTCGCCGACCTCGAGCGACTCCGTGGGCGGGGCCTGGCCGACGCGACGCACGGCCGCGCGCAGCCGCGCCATCAGCTCGCCCATGCCGAAGGGCTTGGTGACGTAGTCGTCGGCGCCGAGGTCGAGCGCCTCGACCTTGTCCTCGCCGTGCTGGCGCGCGGAGAGCACCACGATCGGCACGGTGGTCCAGCCCCGCAGGCCGGCGAGCACCTCGGTGCCGTCCATGTCGGGCAGGCCGAGGTCGAGGACGACGACGTCGGGGTGGGTGTCGGCGGCCGCGGCCAGGCCCGAACGGCCGTCGGCGGCGGTGACGACGTCCCAGCCGGCGGCGCGCAGGTTGATCGCGAGGGCGCGGGCCAGGGCCGGCTCGTCGTCGATGACCAGGACGCGCTTCTTCACCGCTCGGCTCCTTGCAGCTCGGCCGCGGCGGCGGGCACGGCCCGCGGCACCGTCAGCACCATCGTGAGTCCGCCCGCAGGCGTGTCCTCGGCGGTCAGCGTGCCACCGAGGGCCTCGGCGAGGCCGCGCGCCACGGCGAGACCGAGGCCGAGTCCGCCGCCGCCGGTGTCGTCGAGGCGCTGGAACGGCTCGAACATCCGCTCCCGGAGCACCGGCGAGACCCCCGGGCCGCGGTCGACGACGAGGATCTCGACGGTCTCGGGCAGCACGTGGGCCAGCAGCCGCACCGGCGGACCGTCGGGGCCGCTGGCGCGCACCGCGTTGGCCAGCAGGTTCGCGACGACGCGCTCGAGGAGGCCGGCGTCGGTGAGGACGAACGGCGCGTCCTCGTCGACCTCCAGGCTCACCGAGCCCTGCGGCAGCCCGGCCATCGCCAGCGGCAGCGCCTCGTCGAGGCTGCACGGCACCATCCGCGGGCGTACCAGCCCGGCCTGCACGCGCGAGAGGTCGAGGAGGTTGTCGATGAGCCGCTCCAGCTGGTCGCTGGAGGAGGCGACGGCGTCGAGCAGGTGACCGCGGTCCTCGGGGTCGAGATCGGCGTGCACCAGGCCGTCGACGGCGGCGCGCATCGTGGCCAGCGGGGTGCGCAGGTCGTGGGAGACCGCGCGCAGCAGGGCGGTGGAGGTGGCCTCGGCCGACTCCAGCACCGCGGCGCGCTCCTCGCGCTCGCGCAGCCGGCGGTACTCCAGCACCAGGCCGGTCTGGACGCCGAACGCCTCGAGCACGCGTCGCTCGCCGGCCCGCAGCGGGGAGCCGCACAGCACCAGCAGGTGGTCGTCGTCGACGGCCACGTGGGTGCCGGCGTCGGCGGGGTCGGAGGCCGGACGCTCGCCGTCGCCGGCGAGCATCCGCCACACGCCGTCACGACGCTCGAGCAGGGAGACGGCGTCCTGGCCGAAGGTCTCGCGCACGCGCTGGACGATGGCCTCGGCGGTGTCCTGGCCGGTGAGCACCGAGCGCGAGAGCGAGCCCATGGTGGCGGCCTCGGTGCGGGCGCGGACGGCCTCGGTGGCCCGCCGCGACGCGCGGTCGACGACGGTGGCCACGCCGGCGGCGACCGCGAGGAAGACCATCAGCGTCAGCAGGTTGCGGGGCTCGGCGACGGTGAAGGTGCCGGTGGGGTCGGTGAACCACCAGTTGAGCGCGAGGAAGCCGACGACGGCGCCCAGCAGCGCCGGCAGGAGGCCGCCGACGAGCGCCACGAGCACCACCGAGGCCAGCAGCACCATCGTCACGAGGTCGAGCTCGTCGGCGCCCTTGGGCAGGCGCAGCAGCTCGGCGAGGGTCACGGGCGCGATGAGCGCGAGCACCCAGCCCAGCCACTGGCGTCGCCGGGAGAGCGGGGAGCCCCACGGGCGCGGTCGGCCCGCGCTGGGCGCCTGGTCGTGGGTGACGAGGTGGACGTCGATCGAGCCCGCCAGCCGGGCGATGCGGTCGCCGGTGGTGCCGACGAAGGAGCGACGCAGCCGGCCGTGCCGGGAGACGCCGACGATGATCATCGTGGCGTTCGCACCCGTCGCGAAGTCGACGACCGCGTCGGCGACCTCGTCGCCGACCACCGAGTGGTAGGTGCCGCCCAGGCTGGCGATCAGCTCGATGGTGCGGGCGATGGTGCGCTCGTCGGAGGAGCGCAGGCCGTCGGCCGAGACCACGTGCAGGGCGAGCAGCTCCGAGCCGGCCGCCCGCTGCGCCAGGCGCGCGCCGCGACGCAGCAGCGCCTCGGACTCCGGGCCGCCGGTGACGGCGACGACGATGCGCTCCTTGGTGGGCCACGGGTGCTCGATGCGGTGGCGACGCCGGTAGTCGCCGAGGGCGTCGTCGACGCGGTCGGCCAGCCACAGCAGCGCCAGCTCGCGCAGCGCCGTCAGGTTGCCGACGCGGAAGTAGGAGGTGAGCGAGGCGTCGATGTTCTCGGGCCGGTAGACGTTGCCGTGCGCCATCCGGCGCCGCAGCGCCTCGGGGGCCATGTCGACGAGCTGGATGGCGTCGGCGACGCGGACGACCTCGTCGGGCACGGTCTCGCGCTGCCGGACGCCGGTGATGCGCTCGACCTCGTCGTTGAGCGACTCCAGGTGCTGGATGTTGACGGTGGTGATGACGTCGATGCCGGCCGCCAGCAGCTGCGCGACGTCCTCGTGCCGCTTGGCGTGCCGGCTTCCGGGCGCGTTGGTGTGCGCGAGCTCGTCGACCAGCACCACCGCCGGGCGCCGCGCGAGCACGGCGTCGACGTCGAGCTCGGTGAGCTCGGTGCCGCGGTAGGCCAGCACCTTGCGGGGCAGCACCTCGAGGCCCTCGACCTGCCGCTCGGTGTGCGGGCGGCCGTGGGTCTCGACGTACCCGATGACGACGTCGGTGCCGCGCTCGCAGCGGCGACGCGCCTCGTCGAGCATGGCGTAGGTCTTGCCCACGCCGGGGGCCGCGCCGAGGTAGACGGAGAGCCGACCTCGGCGCGACGGCGCCGCAGGTGGAGCGGGTGGCTGGTCGGTCATCGTCCCCTCTGGGCCTGGAGCACGTCGATGTCGAGCCGCAGCACGTTGACGCGCGGCTCTCCCAGGGTGCCCCATGTGCGGCCGGACGTGTGGCGACGCACCAGGGCGCGCACCTCGTCCTCGCTCAGACCGCTGACCCGCGCGACGCGCGGGACCTGCAGCTCGGCGTAGGCCGGAGAGATCTCGGGGTCCAGGCCCGAGCCCGACGCGGTGAGGGCGTCCGGCGGCACCTGGGCGGGGTCGACGCCCTCCCGCTCGGCCACCTCGGCACGGCGCTCCTCGATGGCCTTGACCAGGTCGGGGCTCTCCGGGCCGAGGTTGGAGCCGGCCGAGGCGAGACCGTCGTAGCCGTCGCCGGCGGCCGAGGGACGGGGCAGGAAGAGGCCCTGGGCCTCCTCGCCCTCGATGAGCTGCCCGATGAGGGCCGACCCGACGGCGTCCCCGGCCTTCTCGGTGTGCTCGCCGGTGCTGGTGACCAGCGAGCCCTGCGCCTGCCAGGGGAAGGCGACGTGGGCGATGCCGGTGACGGCGAGCGGGTAGGCCAGACCGAGCACGAGGGTGGCGACGATCATCATCTTCAGCCCCGCCACGCTGAAGCGGGCCAGGGCGAGCAGGTCCTTCACGACGACTGCCTTTCGAGGTTCCGGCTCACAGGCCGGGGAGCAGGGAGATGACGAGGTCGAGCAGCTTGATGCCCACGAAGGGGGCGATCAGGCCGCCGACGCCGTACACGAGGAGGTTGCGGCGCAGCAGGTCCGAGGCGGCCGCCGGTCGGTAGCGCACGCCGCGCAGCGCCAGCGGGATCAGCGCGATGATCACCAGGGCGTTGAACACCACTGCGGAGACGATCGCCGAGCCCGGCGAGGAGAGCCGCATGACGTTGAGGACGTCGAGCTGCGGGAAGGCCACCACGAACATCGCCGGAAGGATCGCGAAGTACTTCGCGACGTCGTTGGCCACCGAGAAGGTCGTGAGCGCGCCACGGGTGATGAGCAGCTGCTTGCCGATCTCGACGACCTCGATGAGCTTCGTGGGGTCGGAGTCGAGGTCGACCATGTTGCCGGCCTCCTTGGCCGCCACGGTGCCGGTGTTCATCGCGACGCCGACGTCGGCCTGCGCGAGGGCGGGCGCGTCGTTGGTGCCGTCGCCGCACATGGCGACCATCCGGCCGCCGCGCTGCTCCTTGCGGATCAGCGCCAGCTTGTCCTCGGGGGTGGCCTCGGCGAGCACGTCGTCGACGCCGGCCCGGGCGGCGATGACCCGGGCGGTGACCGCGTTGTCGCCGGTGATCATCACCGTGCGGATGCCCATGGCGCGCAGCTCGGCGAACCGCTCCGCGATGCCCTCCTTGACGACGTCGGCGAGGTGGATGACGCCCAGGACGCGCGCGGGGGCCTCGCCCTCGCGCTCGGCGACGACCAGCGGCGTGCCGCCCTGCTCGCTCACCGCGGTGACGGCCTCGGCGAGGTCGGCGGGCACGGTGCCGCCGTGCTCGCGCACCCAGGCGTCGACTGCGCTGGCCGCGCCCTTGCGCAGCTCCAGGCCGGGGGCGTCCAGGCCGGACATGCGGGTGGCGGCGGAGAACTCCACCAGCGTCGCGCCCTCGGGGGAGACGACGCCGACGGCGTTCCCCTCGGCCTCGACGAGGTCGACGATGCTGCGGCCCTCGGGGGTCTCGTCGGCCAGCGAGGAGAGCAGCGCGGCCCGGTGGATCGCAGCCACCTCGACGCCGGCGACCGGCAGCAGCTCGGTGGCGCGGCGGTTGCCGTAGGTGATGGTGCCGGTCTTGTCGAGCAGCAGGACGTCGACGTCGCCGGCGGCCTCGACCGCGCGGCCCGACATCGCGAGCACGTTACGGCGCACGAGGCGGTCCATGCCGGCGATGCCGATGGCCGAGAGCAGCGCGCCGATCGTCGTCGGGATGAGGCAGACCAGCAGGGCGGTGAGCACCAGCACCGACTGGTGGGCGTCGGAGTAGTCGGCCACGAAGTACAGCGAGCCGACGACGACGGCGAAGATGATCGTCAGCGAGCCGAGCAGCACGTTGAGGGCGATCTCGTTGGGGGTGCGCTGACGCTGCGAGCCCTCGACGAGCGCGATCATCCGGTCGACGAAGGACTCGCCGGGGTTGCTGGAGATGCGCACGAGGATCTGGTCGGAGAGCACCACGGTGCCGCCGGTGACGGCGCTGCGGTCGCCGCCGGACTCGCGGATCACCGGCGCGGACTCGCCGGTGACGGCCGACTCGTCGACCGACGCGACGCCGTCGATGACCTCGCCGTCGCCGGGGATGCGCTCCCCGGCCTCGACGAGCACGACGTCGCCGGCGCGCAGGCTCGTCGAGGGCACCATCTCGTGGGTGCCGTCGCGCAGCCGGCGGCGGGCGTCGGTCTCGGCCTGCAGGGCGCGCAGGCTGGCGGCCTGGGCCTTGCCGCGTCCCTCGGCGACCGACTCGGCGTAGGTGCCGAAGAGCACGGTGAGCCACAGCCAGACGGTGACCATCCAGCCCAGGGTGCTGGGGTCGCGCAGCGAGAGCACGGTGGTGACGGCGGCGCCGATCTCGACGACGAGCATCACCGGCGTGCCGAGCAGCGCCACCGGGTCGAGCTTGCGCAGCGCGCCGGGCAGGGCCTCGACGATCTGCTGACGCCCCAGTCCGAGCGCGGACTGGCGGGTGCCTGCGTGGTCGGAGGTCGGGGGCTCCGGGGTGTTCGCCGGAGCGGGCATGGTGGTGGTCACGAGAGCGCCTCCGCGATCGGGCCGAGGGAGAGCACCGGCACGTAGGTGAGGCCGACGAGCACGAGCGCGACGCCTCCCAGCAGCACGGCGAACAGGGGACGGTGGGTGGGCAGGGTGCCGGCGCCGGCGGGCAGCGTCCGCGCCGCGGCGAAGCGTCCGGCGAGGGCGAGCACGAGGATCATCGGCAGGAAGCGACCGAAGAGCATCAGCAGGCCGAGCAGCGTGTTCCAGAACGGCGTGCCGCTGGTGAGGCCGCCGAAGGCCGAGCCGTTGTTGTTCGACGCCGAGGTCACCGCGTAGAGCGCCTCGGACAGGCCGTGCGGACCGGACTCCTGGAGCCCCGCGAGGCCGTCCTTGGCGGTGATCGCGACGGCGATGCCGACGAGCACGAGCACCGGGGTCGCGAGCACGTAGGAGGCGACGAGCACCATCTCGCGCTGACCGACCTTCTTGCCGAGGTACTCGGGGGTGCGGCCCACCATGAGGCCGGCGATGAAGACCGTGACGACGGCGAGCATGAGCATGCCGTAGAGGCCCGAGCCGACGCCGCCGGGCGCGATCTCGCCGAGCATCATGTTGAACATCGCCAGGCCGCCGCCGGCGGCGGTGAGGGAGTCGTGGGTGGCGTTGACGGCGCCCGTCGAGGTGCCGGTGGTGACGGCGGCGAACAGGGCGCTGGCGGCCTCGCCGAAGCGCGTCTCCTTGCCCTCCATCGCGGCGCCCGCGAGCTGCGGGGCGGTGCCGTGGCCGGCCATCTCGGCCCAGGTGAGCAGGCCCACCGAGGCGCCGAGCAGGGCCGCCATGACGGCGACGATGACGCCGCCCTGGCGGCGGTCGCGGACGATCAGGCCGAAGGCCCAGGCCATCGCGAACGGCAGCACCAGGATGAGGAAGATCTGCAGCAGGTCGCTGGTGGGCGTCGGGTTCTCGAAGGGGTGCGCGGAGTTGGCGTTGAAGGGACCGCCGCCGTTGGTGCCGAGCTCCTTGATGGCCTCCTGGCTGGCGATCGGGCCGCCGGGCAGGCTCTGCGTGCCGCCGGTGAGGGTGGTGACGGTGCGGGCGCCGGAGAGGTTCTGCACGACGCCGAGCGCGACCAGGATCAGCGCGGAGACCACCGACATCGGCAGCAGCACGCGCACGGTGGTGCGGGTGAGGTCGGCCCAGAAGTTGCCGACGCGGCCCGCCGCGCGGCTGCGCGCCAGGGCGCGGGCGAACGCGGCGGCCACGGAGAGGCCGACGGCGGCGGAGACGAAGTTCTGCACCGCCAGGCCGCCGGCCTGCAGCAGATTGCCGGCGGCGGCCTCGCCGGAGTACCACTGCCAGTTGGTGTTGGTGACGAAGGAGACCGCGGTGTTCCAGGCGCCGTCCGCGGGGAAGGCGGCCATGCCGATCGACGCCGGCAGGTGCTCCTGGAGGCGGGCGAGGGCGTAGAGGGCCAGGACGCCGACCATCGAGAAGCCGAGCACCGAGAGCGCGTACACGCGCCAGTGCTGGTCGGCGTCGGGGTCCAGGCGCAGCACGCGGTAGGTCGCGGACTCGACGCGCCAGTGCCTCTCGCTGGTGTAGACGTGGGCCAGCACACGGCCGAGCAGCGGCACCGCGATCGCGAGGCCGATCAGCAGGAACGCGATCTGGCCCAGCGCGGGGAGGGTCTGGCTCATCGCGCGCCTCCCGCGGTGGCGGTCGGCTCGCCGTGACCCTCGCCGAGCTCCTCGGCGGGGTCGCCCGCGAGGTCGTCAGCGGGGTCGTGGTCATCGTCATCGGGCTCGGAGAGGCGGCGGTCGAGGACCCCGGCGAGCAGCGCCAGGACTCCGAACGACAGCAGCGTCACCAGCACATAGAGCAGGTCGGACACATCGCGATCCCACTCCCTCGACGCGCGGCGACCTGCCCTTCTTGACGTCTTCCTGACGTCACGGGAGGGCGTCTTGACGACACCCTTCCGCCGATGCGACGCCGCTCACGCGTGGAGGACCGTCAGCCGCGCTGGAGGCCGCGCAGCGTCAGGATCTCCTTCGACTGCGACTCGATGATGTCCTCGGCCAGGGCGATCGCCGGGGCGTAGGAGCCGTCGGAGACCTCGACGCGCGCCATCTCCACGGCGCCGCCGTGGTGGCGGATCATCATCGAGATCCACATCTGCTCGAACGCCTCGCCCGTGGCCTTCTCGAGCGCGCCCATCTCGGCGTCGGTCATCATCCCGGGCATGCCGGAGGAGGTCGAGTGGTCCATGCCGCCCATGCCGCTCATGCCGCCCGACGCGTCCGGCACGGGCTTGCCCCACTGCCGCAGCCAGCCGCTCATCGTCGTGATCTCCGGCTGCTGAGCGGCCTCGATGCGGGCGGCGAGGCGCGAGAGCTCCGGGCTGACGTCGCGGCCCTCGAGCATGCGCACCATCTCCACCGCCTGGGCGTGGTGCGGGATCATGTCGCTCGCGAACGCGACGTCGGCCTCGGTGTGGGCGGCGGACGACGCACGCGCGCCCGGCGAGCCCGAGGCGCCCGTGTCGCCCATGTCGCCCATGTCGTGGCCGGCCATGGAGTGACCGTCGTCGTCGGAGCCGCAGGCGGCCAGGCCGACGGCGGCGGTGAGGGCGAGCGCGGCGAGGCCGGCTCGTCGGGTCGCGCGCGTGGTGCGGGTGGTGCGGTGGGTCATGAGGTCTCCTGGTGGGCGTGGTGGCGTGCTGAGGGGCGGGAGCGCGTAGCCCTCAGCAGCGGACCACGGAGTGGCGCCAGGGTGGTGGGGGTGGCCCGTGGGCCCCGGGGAGCACGAGCGCGCGGGCCGGAGCGGCCCGCGCGAGCGGGACGACCGCGCCCAGCAGGCCCAGGAGGCCGCGGGTCGGGCGTCGCAGCAGGAGCAGGACGCCGCCGGCCAGCATCAGCGCGCACAGCATCGGCGCCATCGCCTCGACCGCCCGATCCATCGCGACGCCGCTCGTCTCGTCGACCGGCGCGTGGTGGGACGTGGTCGAGGACCCGGGCATCGAGGACATCGAGGACATCGGGGCGGCCCCGTCCCTCGCCCCCATCGGGTGCCCGGCATGCAGGCTCAGACCGTGCATGCCGAGCACCCCGAGGACGACGGCGACGGCGAGCGCGAGCAGCAGACGACGGCGAGGCTCGTGGTCGCGCTGCGGGGCCATGCCTCCAGGGTAGGCGGACCCAGCCAGGCTCAGAGCGCTCCGAGCAGGGTGATGCTCCCGAAGGCGAGCGTCGCCGTGCCCATGAGCAGCAGGCCGATCCGCACCGAGCGGCGCGAGAACAGCGTCCCGATGCCGCCGAAGAACAGCGTGAGCGCGAGGAAGACCGTCGCCTTCTCCAGCTCGTCGCCCTGGTTGTCGGCGGCGACGGCGGCCTCGTAGGCCTTCTTGGACTCCGCTCCGAGCTCCTCGCCGCTGGCGTAGTCGTCGTTGGCGTAGGGGTTGTCGTCGGCCTCGTCGAAGGGCGTGGTCACCGAGTCGTCGGAGTCGATCCACCAGTCGATCGCCTCCTGGAGCTCCGGACGCATCAGCGTCTTGAGGTACTCCGAGAGGTCGCTCTGCTCCTGCTCGTTCGCGGTGGCGTAGGCGACGAAGAGCGCCCGATCACCGGCCTCCACCTGATTGCCCTGGCCGTAGTAGAAGTTGCTGTCGGCGAGCTTCTGGCTCGCGACCGTGTAGCCCTGGAGCGCCTCGCCGTCGGTGAGGGCCGAGCGGTAGGCGGAGAACGCGGTCAGGGTCGCGGCGATGCCCAGCAGGATCGCCGCGAAGATCTGGAGGCGGTCGCTCGAGGGGTCCTCGGGGGTGTCGATGAAGGCGTCGGACATGGCTGCTCCTGCTCTCGGTCACGGGGGTCTGGCGCCATCGCCGAGTCGATGTCGCGGCGCAGATCGAACCAGACGTCCGAGGCCGCACGCGGCGGAATCGACAGACCTTGACCTTCGGACGCCCCGGCAGCGACCCGGCAGCGACCCTCACCCCGCGGTGGGGGCGGCCCCGCGCGGGCGGGGCGCGGCGGCGTCCGACCGTGGTAGACCGGTCGGCGGCCTCCTGTGAGGCCGGTCACCGTCTCTCGGATGTCTCGGAAGGCAGCCCATCGTCCCCTCGTTCCTCGCCCGCGAGCGCATCATCGCGGGTCCCGGCCACAGCCGCTGGCTGGTGCCGCCGGCCGCGCTGGCCGTGCACCTGTGCATCGGCCAGGTCTACGCCACGAGCGTCTACAAGACCGCGCTGGTCGAGCGGTTCGACTCCAGCGCCACGACGATCGGCCTGATCTTCTCCGTGGCCATCGCGATGCTCGGCCTCGCGGCCGGCTTCGGCGGCACCTGGGTCGACCGCAACGGCCCGCGGGCGGCGATGGCCGTCTCCGCGACGTTCTGGGTCACCGGCTTCCTCGTGGCCGCCCTCGGCATCTCCACCGGCCAGCTGTGGCTGGTCTTCCTCGGCTACGGCGTCATCGGCGGCATCGGCCTGGGCATCGGCTACATCTCGCCGGTCTCCACGCTCATCAAGTGGTTCCCCGACCGTCCGGGCCTGGCCACCGGCATGGCGATCATGGGCTTCGGCGGCGGCGCGCTCATCGCGAGCCCCCTCTCGGGCCGCCTGCTGGGCCTCTACGACTCCGGCTTCGACGCCACCGACCCCACGTCGGTGCCCGACGGCCACGCCGTGGCGCTGCTGTTCGTCACGCTCGCCATCGCCTACGCCGTCCTGATGAGCTTCGGCGCGCTCACCGTGCGCGTGCCCCCCGACGGCTGGACGCCGGAGGGCTGGGACCCCGCGTCGGTCAAGGAGAAGCCGCTGGTCACCACGGCGAACGTCTCCGCGCACGACGCGCTGCGCACCCCGCAGTTCTACCTGCTGTGGATCGTGCTGTTCTGCAACGTCACCGCGGGCATCGGCATCCTCGAGCAGGGCTCGCCGATGATCCAGGACTTCTTCCGCGACGGCGACGCCTCGACCGTCACCGCCGCGGCCGCCGGCGGCTTCGTCGGCCTGCTCTCGCTGGCCAACATGGGCGGCCGCTTCCTGTGGTCGACGACCTCCGACGTCATCGGCCGCAAGCGCATCTACGTCGTCTACCTGGGCGTCGGCCTCGTGCTCTACGCCCTGCTGGCCTCGGTGGGCTCGAGCTCGACGGCGCTGTTCGTGCTGCTGGCCGCGGTGATCCTGTCGTTCTACGGCGGCGGCTTCGCCACCATCCCGGCCTACCTGCGCGACCTCTTCGGCACCTACCAGGTGGGCGCCATCCACGGCCGCCTGCTGACGGCGTGGTCGGCGGCGGGCATCGTCGGACCGCTCATCGTCAACCGCTTCCTCGACGCCCAGGGCGAGCCGGGCACGCTGACGGCCGAGGCCTACCGGCCGGCGCTGTTCACGATGGTGGGCCTCCTCGCGCTCGGCAGCATCGCCAACCTGCTGGTGCGACCGGTCGACAGCCGGTTCCACCAGCCCACGAGCGACACGACCGACCCGTCCGACACGACCGGCCCCAGCACCCCGGCCGGCGAGAGGAGCCACGCATGATCGCGCGCCTGACCGTCGCCTGGGCCCTGGTGGGCGTCCCGATCGCCTACGGGCTGGTCGAGACGATCCGCAAGGCCTCCAGCCTGTTCAACGGCTGAGCCGACCGACGTCGGAGCGGGCCGGGCGCCCGGGGCTCACCAGCCCCAGGTGCCCGGCTCGCCCTTGAACGGACCGGACACCTTCGAGGTGATCCAGCCGCCGTAGAACCCTCCGGGCTGCGGCACCACGACCTCGCCGTCGACGGTGCAGCGCTCCATCGCCGCGGGCATCACGGCGATCGCGTGGGCGAGGTCGACGAAGCCGGGCGTCGGCTCGGGATAGGTCCACGCCGATCGCTCGGCGACCACCTCGCCCGCCCCGCCGACCGCCACGACGTCGAAGTAGCGCGCCTGGCCCTTCCACTCGCAGTGGCTGCTGCCCGAGGTCGGACGCAGCGTGCCGGCGGCGAAGGCCTCCCGCGGCAGGTAGTACGTCGGCGGGTGGCTGGTCTCGAGCACCTTCCACACCTCGTCGGCGGCGGCCACCAGCACGCCGCCCAGGTGGATCTCGACGCGCTCCCGGGCGCTGACCAGGGCCGGGGGACGCGGGTAGTCCCAGACGGACTCCTGTCCGGGACCGGGCTTCTCGGGGACGGGACGCATGCCTCCAGCGTAGGCAGGGCTCCCGACGTGGCTCCTCAGCCGCCGTCAACCACCGTCAACCACGCACACCGACGTGGGCGGCCGAGCCGATCAGCGCGACCGCGCAGGCGAGCCCGGCGGCGGCCTGCACCGTGGTGGTCTCGACGCCGGCGATCGCCAGGCCGAGCGCGACGACGCCCAGCAGGCCCATCGCCAGCGCGGTCGCCCGGTACTGCGGCTGGTCGAACGCGCGGGCCAGCGGCCAGAAGTGGAGTCCGACGACGATCGCCACCGCGCCGGGGATTGCGACGTCGAGGTCGAGGCGGACGAGCACGAGCACGGTGGCGAGGATGGCGAGGACCTCGACGCCGTTGGTGATCCCGACGATGCGTCCCCACTGCGCGGGCAGGGTGCGCAGCCGGGCGATCGCCGGGTCGCCGGCGTGCTGGTGGGCCACGACCACCACGCCGACGGCGGCGATGACGACCAGGCACCGGGCGAGGGTGCCTCCCGGGCCGTCGATGGCCTGTCCGAGACCCGCAGCGCCGACCAGTCCCCACATCGCGCCGAACCCGGCGAGGATCCACACCCCGCGGCGGCGCAGCTGCGCGTCCAGGACGGCGCAGGAGGGGTCGACGGGCGGGGCGAGGGCGGGTCCGAGAGTCACCTCGTGGACGCTACGTGCTCGCCTGCCCCGGAGTCGAGGGGCGCGCGTCGGAGGGTCCCCACCGGCTCGGGTGAGCGGCGCGAGGCGGCCCGAGTGGATACCGTCTGCCTCGTGGACCATCCTCCGCCTGCCCGCCCCGCCCGCTCGCACGCCCGCAGACCGCTGCGCGCCCGGGAGGCGTGATGGACGTCCAGACCCTGGTGAACCTGGGCCTGGTGGTGCTCTTCGTGCTCGTCGGCGGGGTGTTCGCGGCCACCGAGATCGCGCTGGTCTCCCTGCGCGAGAGCCAGCTCTCGGGCCTGGCCCGCCAGGGCCGTCGGGGCGCGAAGGTGGCCGAGGTGGCCCGCGACCCCAACCGCTTCCTCGCGGCGGTGCAGATCGGCGTCACGGTGGCCGGCTTCTTCTCCGCGGCCTACGGCGGCTCGACGCTCGCACCCGACCTCGCCCCGACCCTGACCCGCCTCGGCCTGGGCGACGACGCCGCCGACACCCTCGCGCTGGTGCTGATGACGCTGCTCATCGCCTACCTCTCGCTGGTGCTCGGCGAGCTGGTGCCCAAGCGCCTGGCCCTGCAGCGCTCGGCCGGGCTCTCCCTGGCCGTCACGCCCGCCCTCGACCGGTTCGCGACCCTCATGCGCCCGGTGATCTGGGTGCTCTCCATCTCCACCGACGCCCTCGTACGCCTGCTCGGCGGCGATCCCCGCGCCTCCGGCGAGGAGCTCTCCGAGGAGGAGCTGCGCGACCTGGTCACCACCCACGAGGGCCTGGAGGAGCAGGAGCGTCGCATCCTCTCCGACGTGCTCGGCGCCACCCGCACCACGGTGCGCGAGGTGATGCAGCCGCGCGGCGACGTCGCGTTCCTCGACGCCGCGCAGCCGCTGCCCGAGGCCGCGGCCGCCGTGCGCGAGCTGCCCTACTCCCGCTACCCGGTGACCGGCCGCAGCGTCGACGACGTCGTCGGCTTCCTGCACGTGCGCGACCTCCTCGGCCTGACCGACGACGACCCGCGCACCGTGGCCGACGTCGTCCGCACGATCCTGCTCGTGCCCTCGACCGCCCACGTGCTGCCCACCGTCACCACCATGCGCGAGGCCGGCACCCACCTGGCCGTCGTGGTCGACGAGTACGGCGGCACCGACGGCATCGTCACGCTCGAGGACCTCGTCGAGGAGCTCGTGGGCGAGATCGAGGACGAGTACGACGCCGGCCGCCCCGCCCCGGGCACCGCGGCCGCCGGCGACGTCGACGCCTCGCTCTCGATCGAGGACTTCGCCGAGCTCACCGGCGTCCCGCTGCCCGACGGCGACTACGACACCGCGGCCGGCTACGTGCTGGCCCGACTGCAGCGCATCCCGAGCCTGGGCGACGAGGTGGAGGTGCTGCTGGCCGACGACCTCGACCCCGACGACGGCGAGGACGGCAGCCTGCGCGCGCATCTGCGCGTCACCGCCATGAGCGGCCCGCGGGTGCTGCGCCTGGAGGTGCGGCGCGAGCAGCCCGGCGACCAGCCCGGAGAGGCCGCAGCCGCCCCGGCGATCTGAGGCGACCCACCTTCCGGGGTGGGCGCTGGGGTCCGCGCTGAGCGGCTCCTAGGTTCGGACGGGTCCCCGACCGAAGGAGCGATTCCATGTCCCCGGGCCCCGTCAGCAGCCCCGTCAGCAGTCCCGGCACCGCGCTGGTCGTCGGCGTCACCGGCATCGTCGGCCAGGCCGTCGCCCGCCGCCTGCTCGGCGAGGGCTGGCACGTGCTGGGGCTCTCCCGCAGCGGCGGCGTCCCGCACCCCGCCGTCGTGCCCGTGCGCGCCGACCTGTCCGATCCCACCTCGTTGCAGGCGGCCGTGGCCCGGGCCCTCGACGGCGCCTCGCCGCGCCTGGTGGCCTTCACCGCCTGGACGCGGCGCGCCACCGAGGCCGAGAACATCGCCGTCAACGGCGCCGCCGTCCGCGACCTGCTCGCCGCCCTGCCGCCCGTGGCCGACCGGCGGCACCTGGCGCTGATGACCGGCCTCAAGCACTATCTGGGACCCTTCGAGGCCTACGGCCAGGGAGCGCTGCCCGACACCCCGTTCCGCGAGGAGTCGCCGCGGCTGGACGCGCCGAACTTCTACTACGCGCAGGAGGACGAGCTCGTCGCCGCGGCCGCCGCTCAGGGCGCGACGTGGTCGGTGCACCGCTCGCACACCGTCTTCGGCGTGGCCACCGGGAACGCGATGAACATGGTGGCCACCCTCGGCGCCTACGCGGCGCTGTGCCGCGAGCTCGGCCGTCCGATGGTCTTCCCCGGCTCGCGCACCCAGTGGGAGGGTCTCACCGACGTCACCGACGCCGACCTGCTGGCCGAGCAGATGATCTGGGCCGCCGCGCACGGCCACGACGAGGCCTTCAACACCGCCAACGGCGACGTCTTCCGCTGGCGCTGGCTCTGGCCCCAGCTGGCCGCGCGGTTCGACCTGCCCTGGGAGGGCTTCGGGGGCCGAGCCCGTCCGCTCGAGGAGCAGATGGCCGGCACCGCGGAGGTCTGGGCGCGGATCGCCGAGCGCGAGGGGCTGGTGGAGTCCGATCTGGCGCGGGTCGCGTCGTGGTGGCACACCGACGCCGACCTCGGCCGCGAGATGGAGGTCGTCACCGACATGAACAAGAGCCGGGCCGCCGGGTTCAGCGCCACCCGCGACACCCGCGCCACCCTGTTCGCCCACCTCGACGCCTACCGGGCGGCGCGCGTGCTGCCCTGAGCCGACCGCCCGGGACCGTCGACCTGGGAGGGGGCTCTAGGCTCGCTGCCATGGCCATCGTGAAGATCAACGCGATCAGCGTCCCCCCGCAGGCCGGCGCCGAGCTCGAGCGCCGCTTCACCGAGCGGGCCGGCACGATGGCCGGCACGCCCGGCTTCCTGGGCTTCCAGCTGCTGCGGCCGGTCGCCGGCGAGGAGCGCTACTTCGTCGTCACCCACTGGGCCGACGAGGACTCCTTCGCCGCCTGGCGCGACGGCGACTCCCGTGCCGCGCACGCCGGGCCCGACGGCGAGCAGCGGCGTCCGGTCTCCTCCGGCGCCGACCTGCTGGAGTTCGAGGTCGTCCTCGACGTGCAGGGCTGAGTTGACTGGTCCGGTCCGGGCTCAGGCCGGACCCAGCGGCAGGCGCGCGATGGCGCGGTGCTCCTCGCCGCGGCGCTGCACGTCCAGGGTGCCGCCCACGGCCGACAGCCGACGCCGGACCCCGGCCAGGCCGCTGCCGGTGCCGGGCGCGCGCTGCTCGCCGACCCGGTTGGTGACCGCCACCTCGAGCGAGCGGCCCCAGCCGACGTGCACCTGGATGGGTGCGTCGGCCGCGCCGTGCTTGAGCGCGTTGGTGACCAGCTCGCGCAGCACCCGCTCGGCCGCGACGTCGAGGTCGGGCGGCAGGGGACGTGGCAGGCCGGCGGTCTCGACGTGCACCCGCGGGGTCGTCGCCCCCGACTGCGCCACCAGGCGCGGGAAGCGTCCGCTGGCCTCGGCGGCGCTCCCGCCGGCCAGCACCGCGCCGACCTCGCCGAGGGACTCGCGGGCGGAGTCGGCGATCGCGGCCATGCTCTGCCGGATGCGCGCGAGCTCGTCGTCGGGCAGGTAGCGGACCGCCTCGGCCTGGGCCAGGATCACCGCCAGGGAGTGCCCGACGACGTCGTGCACGTCGCGCGCGAGCTGGGCGCGCTCCTCGACGGCCCGCGCCACCTGCTCGGCCTCGCCCTGACGCTGCTCGGCCACCGCCTGCTGGGCCTGGGCCTGCGTCGCGCGCCGGCGGCTCTCGCGCGCGCGGTCGCTGAAGCGCAGCGTGAGCCCGGCCAGCCACGGCACCACGAGCAGGAGGCCGATGATGACGCCGAGGGTCGTCATCGGCAGCGAGGCCAGGCCGAGGAGGCGTCCCTCGCCGATCATGCGGAACGGCACGACCTCGCGCTGCTGGATCATGACGAGCCCGGCGAGCAGCGCCACCGGCTGGCTCAGCAGGGCGGCCCACACGGTCAGCAGCCGGCCGTGGCGGGCGCACCCGTAGAGCACGACGACGTAGGACATCTGCACGACCATGAGCGCGGAGCCGCTGAGCAGCTGGAGCGCCGTGGCCAGCCAGAGCACGCCGAGGCCGAGCGCCGCGGCATGACGATGGCAGCCCACCGCGACGCCCATGAGCAGGCAGACGAGCAGCCGCGGCAGCGTCACTGGCTCGTTCGCCGTCAGCACGTCGACCAGTCCGAACGCCGCGACCAGGGCCCCCAGCGCAGGTGCGGCGAGGTCGGCGGCACGCCAGGCGGATCGGGACGTCCCCTGCACGCGCACCTCCTCACCGGTCGTCACGCTCAGCGAGCCTAGAGGCCCCGCGCCTCGTCGTCCCTCCGCCGCAGGTGCCGCCGCCCGGCACCTCGGGCCGATGCCCGACGAGACGCCCGATCGCGACGCTGGAGCACATGACGCTCCTCCTCTCGGATCCGGCCGTGGCGGCCGTCCCGGTGCTCGGCCTCGCCGAGCCGCTCCTGCCGCTCCCCGGCGCGCTGCGCCGCCGGAGCGAGCCGACGGTGCGCGTGCGGTCCTCGCTCGCGCTGCGGCTGCTCGACGCCGACCGCTCCCTGCCCGCCGGCGTCCACCTGCGGGTGGTCGAGGGCCACCGCAGCGCCGCCTCGCAGCAGGCGATCATCGACCGCTACGGCGCCGAGGTGCGCGCCGCCCATCCCGACGCCGACGAGGCCGAGGTGCACCGGCTCACCAGCCGCTTCGTCAGCCCGCTCGACGTCGCCCCGCACGTGGCCGGCGCCGCGGTCGACCTCACGCTCGTCGACGCCCACGGGCGTCCGCTCGACCTCGGCACCGAGATCGACGCGACCCCCGAGGCGTCCGGCGGCCGCTGCTACCTCCAGGCCCCCGGCCTCGACGCCGTCGCTCGGCGTCACCGTGCGCTGCTGGCCGACGCCCTCGGCTCCGCCGGCCTGGTGAACTACCCCACCGAGTGGTGGCACTGGTCCTACGGCGACCGCTACTGGGCGGTGGTCACCGGCGCTCCGGCCGCGTTCTTCGGCCCGGCGCTGGATCCGACGCTCGACCCGGTGCTGGACCCGGTGCTGGACGACGTCGTGACCGGGCTGAGCGCATGAGCGCCCTGGTCGCCCCTCCCCGTCTGCTGCGTCCCGACGCCGCCGTCCCGACGCTCGGCACCGGGGCCCAGCTTCACGTCGACCTCGACGCGGTCGCGCACAACACCGCGCTGCTCGCCGGCCGCACCGACGCCGCGCTCATGGCGGTCGTGAAGGCCGACGGCTTCGGCCACGGCGCCGCCGCGGTGGCCCGCACCGCGCTGGCCCACGGCGCCACCTCCCTCGGCGTCACCTCGATCACCGAGGCGCTGGCGCTGCGCGCCGACGGCGTCCACGCGCCGCTGCTGTCGTGGCTGAACCCGGTGGACGCCGACGTCGCCGCCGCCCGGGCCGCCGACGTGCAGCTGGCCGTGCCGGGTCGCGCCCTGCTCGACGCCGTCGCCACGCGGGCCCCGGGCGGCCGGGTGCACCTGCAGCTCGACACCGGCATGGCCCGCGACGGCGCCAGCCCGCAGGAGTGGGCCTCGCTGTGCCGCGCGGCCCGCGCCTGGGAGCAGCGCGGGGCGCTGGAGGTGGTCGGCGTCATGGGGCACCTGCCCTGCGGCGAGGACCCGACGTCGTCGTCCTCGCGCCTGGGCCGCGAGCGGTTCACCTGGGGCGTGGGGGTGGCCCGGGCCGCCGGCCTGCGTCCGCGCGTGCGCCACCTCGCGACGACGGCGGCGACCCTCGCCGACCGCGCCAGCCACCACGAGATGGTGCGCGTCGGCGCGGGCCTGGTCGGCATCGACCCCACCGGTGCCGCCGGCCTGCGCCCGGCGCTGCGCCTGACCGCGCCGCTCGTCTCGGTGCGCGAGGTCGTCGCCGGCACGGGGGTCGGGTACGGCCACACCTGGACCGCCCCGCGCGCCACCACCCTCGGCCTGATCGGCCTGGGCTACGCCGACGGCGTCCCGCGGGCCGCCTCGTCCCGCGCCGAGGTGAGCGTCCGCGGGCGGCGCTGCCGCGTCGTCGGGCGGGTGTCGATGGACATGACCGTCGTCGATCTCGGCCCCGCCCTGCAGCGCGGCGGCCGCGTCGAGCCCGGCGAGACCGTGACGCTCCTCGGCGCCGACGGCGCCCCGACGCCCCGCGAGTGGGCGGCGTGGGCCGACTGCCTCGAGCACGAGATCCTCACCGGCATCGGGCCCCGGGTCCGCCGCTCGACCGGAGGCCCGCGATGAGCCGGGTCGCCGTGATCGGCGGCGGACGCAGCGGCGAGCACGACGTCTCCCTCGGCTCGGCGGCGGCCGTGGTGGCCGCCCTCGGCGAGGCCGGCCACGAGGCCGTCGCCCTCACCCTCGGCCGCGACGGCGCCTGGCTCGACCACGCGCACCGGCCGATCGGCCTGGCCGGCGCGGTGCAGGTGCTGCAGGCCTGCGACGTCGCGATCCCGATGGTGCATGGTCCCGGCGGTGAGGACGGCACGCTCGCCGCCCTCTGCGACCTCGCCGACGTCCCCTGCGCCGGGACGCCGGTCATCGGCGGCGCGGTGGCGATGGACAAGTGGGTCACCAAGCTGGTCGCGCGCGAGCTCGGCATCGGCGTGACCCCCGGCGTCCTGCTCACCCGCGCGACCGCGGGGGATCTCCTGGTCACCGAGCCCGTCGTCGTGAAGCCGGTCTGCGCCGGCTCGAGCCTCGGCGTCACGCTGGTCCGCGACGCCGCCGCCCTGCCCACCGCCCTCGAGGCCGCCTTCGCCCACGACGACCGGGTGCTGGTCGAGCAGCTGGTGGAGGCCCGCGAGATCGACGTCGCCGTGCTCGGTCGCCGCGACGGCACCCGCGTCGTGGCGCCCGCGCTGGAGATCGTCGGCGAGGGCGTCTTCGACCACGCCACCAAGTACGACGGCAGCGCGTGCTTCCTCGTCCCCGCCCCGCTCGAGCCGGACGACGCCGCGACGCTGCAGCGGGCGGCGCTCGCGATGTACGACGCGCTCGGTTGCCGGGGCGTGGTGCGGATCGACTTCTTCCTCACCGCCGACGGCCCGGTGCTCAACGAGGTCAACACGACGCCGGGCTTCACCGCCGCCTCGCAGGCGCCGCGGATGTTCGCGGCCGCCGGCCTGCCCTACGCGGCGCTGCTGGACGCGATGGTCGCCGACGCCGTGCCGGACGCGCGGGTCGACGCGCGGGTCGATGCGCGGGTCGATGCGCGGGTCGATGCGCGGGGGTAGCCGCATCGCCGGGCTCGACGTCCTGCGCGGCCTCGCGATCGCGCTCGTCCTGGCCCGCCACGCCTGGCCGGGCCTCCTGCCGGGGGCCGGCCTGGTGGGCGTCGTCGTCTTCTTCACCCTCAGCGGCTGGCTGATCACCGGCCTGCTGCAGGGCGAGCTCGAGCGCTCGGGACGCCTCGACCTCGGCGGGTTCTACCGGCGCCGCCTGCGACGTCTCGTCCCGCCGCTGCTGCTGATGCTGACCGGCTACGCCCTCGTCACGCTGACGATCGATCCCCTCGCCGAGCGGCGCCGGCTGCCGGCGACCCTCCTGACCGCGCTCACCTGGACCGCCGACCTGCCCTTCACCCACGTCACCGACGGCGCCTTCCACCTGTGGACCCTCGCCGTGGAGGAGCAGTTCTACCTGGTCTGGCCGCTGGTGCTGCTGCTCGCCCACCGCGCCCCTCGCACCCGCGCGGTCGTCGCCGCGGTCACCGTGCTGGCGCTCCTGCTCGGCTGGGCGGTCGTCGCCCACCTGCGCGCCGACCCCGACCTCTCCTACGCCCTGCCCACCACCTGGGCGGTGTGCCTGGCCGCCGGCGGGCTGCTGCGCGTCACGACGCCGCGCTGGCCCGCTCTGCGGCGTCCGGCCCGCTGGGGCCCGGCCGTGATCGCGGCCCTCGCGGCGCTGCTCGTCCTCGGGGCGCTGCCGCTGCGCGGTCATCTGCCCACCTACCTCGTCGTCGGGCCCCTCGTGGCCGCGCTCACCGGCGTCCTGCTGCGGGCCTGGGGCTCGTGGGAGGAGGCGACGACGCCGGCCGCCCGCGCCGCCGCGGGCCTCGGCCTGATCTCCTACGACGCCTACCTGTGGAACTACCCCGTGGCGCTGTGGCTGCGTCCGGTCGACCCGACGGGCGTCCTGGGACTCGTCCTGACACTGCTCCTCGCCCTAGGCTCCTGGCTCGTCGTCGAGCGCTCGCGGAGCCGACGACGCACCCCCGCCGCCCGCGCACCCGAGCCAGGAGGCCGGTCTTGCACGACGACCTGATCCGCGTGGTGCTCGTCGACGACCAGGACCTCTTCCGCGAGGGCGTGCGCGTGATCATCGACGCCCAGCCCGGCATGCACGTCGTCGGCACCGCGGCCGACGGCCACGAGGCGCTGCGGGTGGTCGAGGACACCCGGCCCGACGTCGTCCTCATGGACATCCGGATGCCGGAGATGGACGGCGTCGAGGCCACTCGCCAGCTCTTCGCGCCGCAGCGGGTCGCCGAGCGCGAGCGGCCGCTGCGCGTCATCGTCCTGACGACCTTCAACCTCGACGACCGCGCCGCCACCGCGATCCGCCACGGCGCCAGCGGGTTCCTGCTCAAGCACACGACGCCGGCGGCGCTGCGCGAGGCGATCCGCACCGTCCACTCCGGCAACGCCGTGCTCGGCCCGCAGGAGCTCGCGGCGCTGCTCTCCGCGCAGTTCACCCTCGCCAGCCCTCCCCCGCCGGCCTACCTCGCGCTCACCGAGAAGGAGCGAGAGGTCTTCGGCGCCATCGCCCGCGGTCTGTCGAACGCCGAGATCGGCCAGGAGATCTTCGCCAGCGAGTCGACGGTGAAGACCCACGTCGGCGCGGTGCTGCGCAAGCTCGACCTGCGCGACCGCGTCCAGATCGTCGTCTACGCCCACGAGCACGGTCTGGCCTGAGCCGCCCCCTCACCACAGGCCGAGGACGTCCCCGATCCGGTAGGCGACGCCGAGCGCGAGCAGCACCAGCAGGAGGGCGCCGACCCCGGTGAGCGGACCGCGCTGACGCGCCCGGGGATCCTCCACGCCCCCTTCCTACCGCACCGTGGCACCAGACCCTCCTCTGGGGCGAGGTCCGATTCGAGCAAACGGTGGACGCCGCCCGGTGCGCGGTTGTTCACTGACGCTGTGACCAGCACCACACAGACCCCGCGCGACACCTGGGGTCGCCTGCGCCGCGGCCTCGACCAGCTGACGACGCCGCTGCTCCCCGACGACTACCTGACGCTGATCAACCCGCTGTGGAGCTCGCGCGAGCTGCGCGGCCGCGTCGAGAAGGTCGTCCAGGAGACCGACGACGCCGCCACGCTGGTGATCCGTCCCGGCTGGGGCTGGACCTACGACCACCGCCCCGGCCAGTACGTCGGCATCGGCGTCCAGGTGGAGGGGAAGTTCCACTGGCGCTCCTACTCGGTCAGCTCGCCGCCGCGTCGCTCCGGGCGCACCCTCGCCATCACCGTGCGCGCGATGCCCGAGGGCTTCCTCTCCGACCACCTCGTCAACGGCCTCGAGCCCGGCACGATCGTCCGCCTGGCCCTGCCCAACGGCGACTTCGTGCTGCCCGACCCGCCCCCGGCGCGGTCGCTGTTCCTCGTCGGCGGCAGCGGCATCACGCCCGTGATGTCCATGCTGCGCACCCTCGACCGCCGCGACACGATGGGCGACGTCACGCTGCACTACGCCTCCACCACCCCGGAGCGGATGATCTTCCGCGACGAGATCGCGGCCCTGCACGAGAAGCACGACGGCCTCACCGTGCACGAGTGGTTCTCCGACGAGCAGGGCATCTTCGACCTCGCCCGCCTCGACGACCTCGTGCCCGACTGGCGGCGTCGCGAGACCTGGGCCTGCGGCCCCGCGCCCATGCTCGACGCCGTCGAGCAGCACTGGGAGCGCGCCGACCTCGCCGAGCGCCTGCACCTCGAGCGGTTCTCCCTGCAGCTGAAGGGCGACGGCGGCGAGGGCGGGGAGATCACCTTCCAGAACACCGGCCGCTCCTTCGAGGCCGACGGCGCCACCACCCTGCTGGAGGCCGGCGAGCAGGCCGGCGTCGGCATGCCCTACGGCTGCCGCGTCGGCATCTGCCACACCTGCACCGTCACCAAGATCTCCGGCACCGTGCGCGACCTGCGCAACGGAGACGAGTTCGACCAGCCGAACGAGCAGGTGCAGACGTGCGTCACCGTGCCCGTCGGCCCCTGCACGCTCAACGTCTGACCCACTCCCCACCTACCGCCCGCTCGGATCGGAGACACCATGGCCATCGCCGACGTCCAGGAGTACTGCCACCTCACCGAGGCCGACGTCGAGGCGATCGGGCGCGAGCTCGACGCCCTGCGCGAGCGCGTCGAGCGCTCCCGCGGCGCCGCCGACGCCGCCTACATCCGCAGGGTCATCCGCACCCAGCGCTGGATGGCCGCCACCGCCCGCATCGGCATGATCGCCGCGGCACCGCTGGAGAAGAAGTACCGCCGGCCGGTCCAGGCGGCCTCGGCGATCACCCTCGGCCTGGCCAAGATCCTCGAGAACATGGAGATCGGCCACAACGTCATGCACGGCCAGTGGGACTGGATGAACGACCCCGAGATCCACTCCTCCACCTGGGAGTGGGACACCGGCCAGCCGGCCGAGCAGTGGAAGCACTCCCACAACTACATCCACCACCAGTTCACCAACGTCCTCGGCTACGACAACGACATCGGCTACGGCGTCCTGCGGATGGCGCGCGAGCAGAGGTGGACGCCGGCCAACCTCGGCCAGCCGGTCTACAACGCCCTGCTCGCGACGCTGTTCCAGTGGGGCGTCGCCCTGCACGACCTCGACCTCGAGGCGATCCGCCACGGCAAGAAGGACCCCGCGGAGATGAAGCGCCAGCTGGCGCAGATCGTCCGCAAGGGCCGTCACCAGCTGGTGAAGGACTACGTGCTCTACCCCGCGCTCTCGGGCAAGCGGTGGAAGGAGACGGTCAAGGCCAACGTCACCGCGAACCTGATGCGCAACGTGTGGGCCTACCTGATCATCTTCTGCGGCCACTTCCCCGACGGGGCGCTGCACTTCACCGAGGAGGAGCTGGAGGACGAGACCCGCGCCGAGTGGTACCTGCGCCAGATCCTCGGCACCGCCAACTTCGAGGGCTCCAAGCTCCTGCACGTCATGAGCGGCAACCTCGGCTACCAGATCGAGCACCACCTCTTCCCCGACCTGGTCTCCAACCGCTACGCCGAGATCGCCCCCGAGGTGCGGGCGCTGTGCGAGAAGTACGACATCCCCTACACCTCCGGCCCGCTGCACCGGCAGTACGGCCAGGTGCTGCGCACCATCCACAAGCTCTCGCTGCCCAACAAGATGACCAAGGACGACCGTCCGCCCACCGGCGAGGGCGTCACCATCGCCCAGCACCAGCGGGTGCGTCACGAGGACACCCACCAGCGCCGCACCGAGCTCGGCGCCTGGTCGCGCGCCGCGGGGTCCGCCCGGGCGTGACCGCGACCCTCTTCGCCTGGGACGGCGCGTCGCCCTCGCGACGCGCCGTCACCCGGTGCGCCCTCGCCCGGGTCTGCGGCGCCTGCGGACGCCCGCTCGGCCGACCGATCGCCTTCGTCGGCACCCCCGACGAGGTGGCCCGCAACGAGTTCCACGCCCCGCCCCTGCACGCCGCCTGCGTCGAGGCCGTCCGCTCCGCCGTCGACCCCGACCTCCGCTCGGTGCACACCGCCGGCTTCGAGTTCGTCCGCCCCGGCGCCGACGACGCCGACCCGCTGCCGAGGTTCGTCCCGAACTCGTTGCTCTAGCCTCGTCGTCGCCACCTCGGGAAGGACCCACCATGACCGACGACGCCGTCCGCGCCACCGCCCGCGCCCTCGCCCAGGACGCGCTGGAGAGCGAGGACCCCCTCGGCTGGTTCGAGACGCTCTACGCCGCGGCCGCCGACGGTGAGGCGGTCGTGCCGTGGGCCGATCTCAGCGTCAACCCGCACCTGGCCTCCTGGCCCGGGCTCGCCGACCTGACGCCCGGCCGCGCACTGGTCGTCGGCTGCGGCTACGGCGACGACGCCGCCTGGCTGGCCGAGCGCGGCTGGCAGGTCACCGCCTTCGACCTCTCCGCCACCGCGGTGCTGCACGCCCGCGAGCGGTTCGGCGACGACGTCCGCTGGCTCGCCGCCGACCTCCTCGACCTGCCGGGGTGGGAGCCCTTCGACCTCGTCGTCGAGATCTACACGATCCAGGTGCTCCCGCCGGGCAGCATCGAGCGTGGCGCCGGCATCGCGGCCCTGCGCTGGCTCACCGGCCGCGACCTGCTCGTGGTCGCTCGCGGACGCGAGGAGTCCGACCCGGTCGGCTCGATGCCCTGGCCGCTGACCCGCGCCGAGGTGGAGTCGATCGCCGACGACGAGCTGCGCGTCCAGACCCTCGAGGAGCTGCTCGACGACGAGGAGCCGCCGGTGCCCCGCCTGCGGGCGCACCTGCGTCGCGTCAGTCCCGCGTGAGCCCCTGCACCAGGTGCCACTGGGCGTCGGCGTAGGTCAGCAGCACGAACGCCTCGGCCAGCGCCCGCGCCCGGTGGCCGGTGAGCAACCGCTCGCGCAGCAGGATCGCGGAGTCCGACGCCAGGAACATCCCGCCGCCGATGCGCAGCTCGGCGTCGTCGGAGCCCAGCGCGGTGGCCGCCATCGTCCCGAGCAGCAGTCCGTAGCCGGTGACCACCGGGTCGGGTCGCCCCTCCAGCGCCCGCGCGTCGAGCACCGCCAGCGCGCCGAGCCACGCCCCCACCGCGGCCACCACCGCCGGCCGCGGCCGGTGCCCCCGCCGCGCCATGAGCGCCAGGTAGGCGCTCTGCTGGACGGCGAACGCGCTCGCCCCGCGCCGCAGCCGTCGCCGCGCCGCCGCGTCGTCCTCGGGTCGGGACGGCGGCAGCAGCGCCACGTCCCCCACCCACGCCGCCGCCAGCGCCGCCCGCAGCAGACCGCGGTCCCGCCCGCCCCTCACCGTGGAGGCCAGCACCGGCATCAGCGCGCCCTTGCTCGGCACCAGCGCCCGCCGTCGCTCCAGCGCCCCCGCCGTCGCCGTCGCCAGGGCCGTCGCCGCGTAGATCGCCTTGGTCCGCACGGGGTCATCCTGGTGGACCGGAGCCGGTTTCCCCGGTCGACCGGGGAAACCCGCGGTTGATGGGCGAAGCTTCGCCTGCCATCTGACGGCTTCGCCCGTCATGAGCTCCCTCAGCGCCAGGTCGTCGACCGTCGGGCGGCATCGAAGAGCGTCGCGCAGGTCTCCGCGTCGAGCACCTCGCCATGGCGCAGCAGCCAGGACGCCACCTGCATCCGAGGCAGCACCGTGACGCCGTCTGGCTGCGCCTTGACGACGAAGTCGCCCGCCCGCACCACGGCGACGAGACCGCGCACCGGCACCTCGACGCCGGAGGCCTCAGCGAGCAGCAGCCCGGCACGGGTCGCCTCGTGCCGAGCGTTGCGCACGTACGGGACGCGGCTCCCGTCGACCATGACCGTGCTTCCGCCGACCCAGACCTTGGCGCCGGGGTGGTGCTTGGCGTTGATCGTGAACACCCCGCCGGGACCGATCGCGAGGTGGTCGATGTCCGAGCCTCGGGTGCCCACGGGGATCGCGTGCAGGAAGCGCCAGCGGGGATCCTTGCGCGCGACCTTCGTCAGCTGCGCGGCCACCTTCTCCTCGCCGTCCGCGCCGATGCGCCAGGCGCGCTCGCTGGTGTGGACGCCGAGCACGCGGGCGAGGGTGGTGCGCACCGGCGCGGCGACGAAGGCGGCGTCGGCCCGCTCCCGCGCCTCGGCGCCCGGCCGGTTGGTGGCGAGGTCGACCCACGGCTCGACGACGGGCGCGGGCTCGGGCGAGGAGATGGCTGCGGGCTCCGACTCGACGACCGGCTCCACCCGCTCCACCAGCTCCACCAGCTCCATCGGCTCCATCGGCTCGACGACCGGCGCCGGCGTCACGTCGTTCTCCCGACACCACTCCTCGGCGGCGGCGCGCACCACGCCCTCCAGCTCCGGAGCGGACGGGTGGACGGTGCCCGCGCGCAGGTCCCAGTGGCCGAGCCCCTCGCCGTCCTCACGCTCGACGTAGAGCCGGTCATGGCCGTAGCGGCGCCATCGCTTCACCGAGATCGCATCCATGCCGTCCTCCATCGGCAGATGGGCGAGCGATCCCAGCTGTTCGTCAAGCACCCTTCCTCACCAGGTCGCCTGGTGCCGCACGCCAGCGAGACTCAGGAGTCGACCCCGACCACCAGGACGTACGCCATCGTCGCGCCGATGACGAGCACGAGCAGCACGACGACGAGGAGGCATCCCGACAGCCAGGGCCGCCGCTGCCACCAGGGGAGCAGCGCGGTCTCCCCCGCGGAGTCCTCGGAGAGGGTGATCGAGCGCAGCCGGTCCCCGACGTGCGCGCGGATCGCAGCGACGTCCTCGGGGCTGAAGATCTCGACGCCGAGCTGCACCCGCCGCCCCGACCTCGTGTCCGCGAAGGCGAGGAAGGGACTCGACGTCTCCCCGCCCAGGTGCGCCGGCGCGCCGATCTCGCCGGCCCGGAAGGAGTCGTCGAGCTCGAAGCGCTCCCGCGAGCGCCAGGTGCGCACCTCGATGGCTCCGGGCAGGAGGGCCACCCGCGTGGCCCGGACGGACAGCGCGAGGGAGCCGAGCGCGAGGACCAGCGTCGGCGGCACGACCACCGCCAGGATCACCAGCAGCGTCGCGGCGTCAGCGCGCAGGAGCGGGACCGTGATCACCGGCGTGGCGATCACGAATCCCACGACGGCGCCCATCCGCCGACCGCGGTTGCGACGCCAGGCGCGCCAGGACGGCCGCAGCGTCCGGCCATCGGCGGACAGCGAGGTCGGGTCATGCGGCACGGCGCGGATCCTGCCCCGAGGTCGGCGATGCCAATCGCCGACCGGAGAGGGAGCCTCGCCGCCGGAAGCCCCTCATCGAGACCTCCTCAGCGGCTACCCGAGCTCCCCGCGTGCCGACGTCGAGCCAGACCCCAGGTCAGCGCGGCGAGCCCCACGCACAGCGCAGCGGCGCGCTCGAGACCGGAGGTGCCGACTCCGACGAGCAGGGACGCCACCAGGGTCGCCCCGAGGATCACCCGCTCCTGACGGGCCTGCCCGGCCAGCCAGGTCCGCTCGCGCAGCCAGGGGGACCGGGGCCAGCCGAGCTGGAGGGCGGCGGCCAGCACGACGCCGGGGGCCGCGGCGACGCAGGCCGCACCGGAGGCGTCGCCGCGCAGGAGCAGGCCCACCAGCCCGCCGATCGCGGCGAGCAGCAGCCCGAGGTCGGCGTGGTCGACGGTGGGCGAGGTCGTGGCGGTGTCCCGAGAGTGGCTCACGCCCCGCACCCTAGGCGAGCCCTGGGTCAGGGCCACCCGACGCCACGAAGCCCCGCCGGATCAGATCCGGCGGGGCTTCGTCGACTGGCGGTGGCGGAGGGATTTGAACCCTCGGTGGGCTTGCACCCACAAACGCTTTCGAGGCGTTCTCCTTAGGCCGCTCGGACACGCCACCGAGGAGGAATGTACCGGAGCCGTCGGGCGGCCGACCAATCGGGCGGACGCGTGGGAGGCGGCAGCCGGTCCAGACGAGCGCGCGTGGCGCAACCTCCTCGCAACCTCTGCGGCAGCACTCTCGCCCCAGGGCCGGCGAGAGACGCCGGTCACACTTCTGCGTTGTCGAGGGGCCCACGGTGACGTTTACTGGACTCATGGCGCAGCGACGGAGCGAGCCCGGTCGGGCCGCTGCGATGCGCGCCGAGGTCGCGGAGTCCTGGCAGCGCAGCGCCGCCGCCGGCGTCTCCACCGAGCAGACCGAGGCCCCCATCACGATCGCCGAGCGCGACCTGCGGGCCCTGCGCCAGGCCCATCCGCTCTCGCGGGTCTTCCCGCTGCTCGACGACGTCCTGGGCCAGGCGGTGCGCGAGTGCGACTCGATCATGGCCATCTCGGACGCCACCGGCACCCTGCTGTGGGTCTGCGGCACCCCGGCGACGCTGCGCAAGGCCGAGACCATCGGGTTCGTCGAGGGCAGCAACTGGGACGAGCGGCTGGCCGGCACCAACGCCCCCGGCCTCGCGCTGGCCACCGGGAGGGCCGCCACGATCACCCGCGCCGAGCACTTCCGCTCCGCGGTGCAGCCGTGGAGCTGCGCGGCGACCCCGATCCACGACCCCAGCACCTCCGAGCTGCTCGGCGTCCTCGACGTCACCGGCGGCGACCAGGTGGTCGTCCCGCAGACGCTGGCCATGGTGCGGGCGGCGGCGCGGATGGCCGAGGCCGAGCTCGCGCGCGACCTCCTCGCGCGTCCCGCGCCGGCCACGCACAGCAGCGGCCTGCAGGTGATGCTGGAGTCGCTGGGCCGCACCGAGGCGCTGCTCACCATCGACGACGGCCGCGGGCGCACCCAGACGCTGCGGCTCAGCCCGCGGCACAGCGAGATCATGCTGCTGCTGGCCTCCGCGCCGCACGGCCTCTCCGGCGACGAGCTCGCCGTCCTGCTCTACGAGGACGACGGCGCCTCCTCCACGCTGCGCGCCGAGCTCAACCGGCTGCGTCACCTGCTGGGCGAGGAGATGCTGCTCTCGCGGCCCTACCGCCTGGCCGCCGGCGTCACGGGCGACTGGCTGGCCACCGAGGCGCTGCTGGCCGCGGGCGACCTGCGCGGCGCGATGCGCGGGTTCCGCGGGCCCCTGCTGCCGCGCTCGTCCGCACCCGGCGTCGTCCGGCTGCGCGAGGCGCTCGAGGCGTCGCTGCGCCACGCCCTGCTGCGCAGCCGCGAGGCCGACCTCATGTCGGCGTGGACGCGCTCGGCGTGGGGTCGCGACGACTACGAGATGTGGCTGGCGCAGCGCTCGGCAGTCGGATCCGGCTCCCCCATGCTGGCGCTCATCGAGGGCCAGATCGCGCGCCTGGACCGCGAGCTCGGCTGACGTCGCGGGTCCACCGGAGGGCCCGAGAAGGTCAGGACCGAGGTCCCGTCCCGACGCAACGGGGCCGCAACGTTGCGCTGCCTAGCGTGTGATCGTCGTCACTGTTCCGGCGACGTCCACCGTTTCGAGGAGAGCAACCATGACCGTCTACGCACCCCCCGGAGCCGCTGACTCCCTCGTGTCCGTCCAGAGCCGCTACGGCCACTTCATCGGTGGCGAGTGGGTCGACCCGATCAAGGGCGAGTACTTCGAGAACATCTCGCCGGTCAACGGCAAGCCGTTCTGCGAGATCGCCCGCGGCACCGCCGAGGACATCGAGGCCGCCCTCGACGCCGCGCACGCCGCCGCGGACGCGTGGGGACGCACGCCCGCCACCGAGCGCGCCAACATCCTGCTCAAGATCGCCGACCTCATGGAGGAGAACCTCCCGGCGCTGGCCGTCGCCGAGACCTGGGAGAACGGCAAGCCGGTCCGCGAGACCCTCGCCGCCGACCTCCCGCTGGCCGTCGACCACTTCCGCTACTTCGCCGGGTGCCTGCGCGCCCAGGAGGGCTCGATCGGCGAGGTCGACGAGAACACGATCGCCTACCACTTCCACGAGCCGCTGGGCGTCGTCGGCCAGATCATCCCGTGGAACTTCCCGATCCTCATGGCCGTCTGGAAGCTCGCCCCGGCCCTCGCCGCCGGCAACTGCGTGGTCCTCAAGCCCGCCGAGCAGACGCCGTGGTCGATCCTCAAGCTGATGGAGCTCGTCGGCCACCTGCTGCCCGCGGGCGTCCTCAACGTGGTCAACGGCTTCGGCGTCGAGGCGGGCAAGCCGCTGGCGTCCTCGCCGCGCGTGGCGAAGGTCGCCTTCACCGGCGAGACCACCACCGGCCGACTGATCATGCAGTACGCCAGCCAGAACATCATCCCGGTCACCCTGGAGCTCGGCGGCAAGAGCCCGAACATCTTCTTCGACTCCGTCTCCGCCGAGCGCGACGCCTTCTACGACAAGGCGCTCGAGGGCTTCGCGATGTTCGCGCTCAACCAGGGCGAGGTGTGCACCTGCCCGAGCCGCGCGCTGGTGCAGCGCTCGATGTACTCCGACTTCGTGGGCGACGCCGTCACCCGCGTCGAGAAGATCATCCAGGGCAACCCGCTCGACGACGCGACGATGATCGGCGCCCAGGCCTCCAACGACCAGCTGGAGAAGATCCTCAGCTACATCGACATCGGCAAGCAGGAGGGCGCGAAGATCCTCACCGGTGGTGAGCGCAACATCCTGGAGGGAGACCTCGCCGGCGGGTACTACGTGCAGCCGACGATCTTCGAGGGCGACAACTCGATGCGCATCTTCCAGGAGGAGATCTTCGGCCCCGTGGTCTCGCTGACGTCCTTCGACGACGAGGCCGACGCGCTGAAGATCGCCAACGACACCCTCTACGGCCTCGGCGCCGGCGTGTGGTCGCGCGACGGCTCGCAGGCCTTCCGGGCCGGCAAGGCCATCAAGGCCGGCCGCGTCTGGACCAACTGCTACCACGCCTACCCGGCCCACGCGGCCTTCGGCGGCTACAAGCAGTCCGGCATCGGCCGCGAGACCCACAAGATGATGCTCGACCACTACCAGCAGACCAAGAACCTGCTGGTGTCCTACAGCCCGGACGCGCTCGGCTTCTTCTGAGCCGACCGCGCCCGACCCGGGCTGACCGCTCGACCCCCGCGCCCGAGGCAGTGCTCGGACGCGGGGGTCTCGGCAGGCTCGACCACCGGAGGATCGACTCGATCGTCCTGGCACCGGTGGCCGGGCCTGCCGGGACCCCGTGACGAAGGAGGACGCATGACCCAGCACGTGGCGGTGACCGACGAGGCCGCGACGCTCCTGCGCGAGCTCACCGAGCGCAACGGACCGGTGATGTTCCACCAGTCCGGCGGCTGCTGCGACGGGTCGGCGCCGATGTGCTACCCCGACGGCGACTTCCTCCTCGGCGACGCCGACGTCCACCTCGGCGACCTCGACGTCGGCCTCGAGCGCCCCGTCCCGGTCTGGATGTCGAAGTCGCAGTACGAGTACTGGAGCCACACCCACCTGACCATCGACGTGGTCAAGGGCCGCGGCGCGGGCTTCTCCCTCGAGGCCCCCTACGGCGTGCGGTTCCTCATCCGCAGCCGTCTGATGACCGACGACGAGGTCGCCGCCCGCACCTGAGCCAGGCTCACCAGCGCGGGTGGATCTGCGCGCGCAGCCGCTCGTCGTAGAGGTCGCGGACGGCGTCGAGGAAGGCCTGCGGCAGCGGGGCGACGTCGCCCGCTGCGGCGTTGGCCTGCGCCTGCTCGACGCTGCGCGCCCCCGGGATCACGGTCGTGACGCCGGGCTGCTGGGCCACCCACGCGAGCGCGGCCCGAGCGGGCGTGAGGCCGTCGAGGTGCTCGGCGACCAGGCGGCTGAACTCCTGCGCGGCCGCGACGCCGGTGGCGAAGTCGACGCCGGAGAAGGTCTCACCGACGTCGAAGGCGCTGCCGTCGCGGTTGTAGGAGCGGTGGTCGTCGGCGGCGAACGTGGTCTCGGCGTCGTAGCGGCCCGAGAGCAGGCCGGAGGCCAGCGGCACCCGGGCGATGATCGCGACGCCGGCCTCGCGCGCGGCGGGCAGCACGGCGTCGAGCGGCTTGAGCCGGAAGGCGTTGAGGATGATCTGCACCGACGCGCAGCCGGGCCGCGCGATCGCCGCGAGCGCTTGGTCGCAGGTCTCGACGCTCACGCCGTAGGCCCCGACGACGCCGTCGTCGACGAGCGCGGCCAGGGCGTCCCAGGTGCGGTCGGCCTCGATGACGTCGGACGGCGGGCAGTGCAGCTGCACGAGGTCGAGCCGGTCGACGCCGAGGTTGCTGCGCGAGCGCTCGGTCCAGGCCCGCAGGTTCGCGGGCGTGTAGCTCTCGAAGACCTGCTCGGCGCGGCGTCCGGCCTTGGTGGCGACGACGAGGTCGTCACGTCCGGCCGCGCGCTGCTCGGCGAGGAACCGGCCGATGATCTGCTCGCTGCGGCCGTCGCCGTAGACGTCGGCGGTGTCGAGGAAGGTGACGCCGGCCTCGACCGCGGCCTCGAGCACCGCGCGAGCGTCGGCCTCGGTGACCTCGCCCCAGTCGGCGCCCAGCTGCCAGGTGCCCAGGCCGAGGGCGGAGGCGGTGAGGTCGGTGCGCGGCAGGGGTCGGATGTCCATGTCCCGATCCTCCCCGACGCCGCCGACGCCGCCCCTCACCCCGAGCGCTGGAGGTGGCGCACCTGCGGCGAGCACAGCGAGATCGCGACGCTGCCCACCAGCACGCCCGCCACCACCAGCAGCCAGGCGTCGTAGCCGACGGCCTGCGCGATCGGGCCGGTGAGCGCGAGGCCGACGGGTCGCATCACGAACGAGCCGACGAGGTCGAAGGAGTAGACCCGCGAGAGCTTGTCGGGGGCCACGTTCTGCTGGATCGAGAGGTCCCAGCCCACCGAGAAGATCTCCAGGCCGAAGCCGTGCAGGAACGCGCCCAGCAGCACCACGGCGAGCTGATCGGAGAGCGCGATCGCGGCGGGGAACGCCGCGGTGAGGGCGAGGAAGACGACACCGACGCCGAGGGCGTGTCGCGGACGCCAGCGGGTGCAGACCAGGCCGCCGGCGACGAAGCCGGCCATCATCGTCGCGAGCGCGTAGCCCCAGGCGGCGCGGCCGAGGTCGTCGCCCACCACGATCGGACCGAGCACGCCCTGCACGCCGCCGTAGAACAGGTGGTAGAGCAGCGCCTGCCCGATCAGCAGCCACAGCCACGTGTGGCGCAGCACCTCGCGCAGGCCCTCGCCGACGTCGCCGAGCACCGTGCCGGTGGCGGTCCCGCGGTCGCGGCCCACGCGCAGGGCGGCGAAGCAGGCGGCCGCGGCGAGGAACGTGACGGCGTCGATGAGCAGGCCCCAGCCGGAGCCGGCCACGGCGACGACGACGCCCGCCAGGCCGCTGCCGACCATCGCCATCGAGGTCATGCCCAGCCGTCGCCACACGACGGCCTGGTGCAGCAGCTCGGGCGGCACCGTCTGGCCGGTGATCGCCGAGGAGCTCGGACCGCCGAGCGCGCTGACGGCGCCGATGGCCATGCCCAGCACGGAGAGCAGCGTCAGGCTCGACCAGCCGCCCAGCAGCGATGCGCCCGCCACCGCCTGCACCAGCCCGGCCGCCAGCAGGCTCAGCGTGATCATGGTGCGCCGCCTGAGCCGGTCGCCGGCCACGCCGCCGAAGAGCGTGACGACGACGTCGGCGAGGGCGTACAGCCCGACCACCAGGCCGAGCTGGGCGGCGTCGCCGCCGAGGTCGAGCACCGCGAAGGCCAGCGCCACGGGAGCGATGCCGTTGCCGAGGCTGTTGATCGAGACGCCGGCCAGCAGCAGGCGGAACTCGCGATGCCGCAGCGGATGGCCCGCCGGCGGCGACGCGGCTACGGGCTGGCCGGACCGCTCGGGCTCAGCGATGGTCACGGAAGAACCCCTGCAGCAGGGCGACGGCGTCGTCCTCGAGCACGCGGGAGACGACCTCGGGGCGGTGGTTGAGGCGACGGTCGCGGACGACGTCCCACAGGCTGCCCACCGCGCCGCCCTTGTCGTCGAAGGCGGCGAAGACGATCCGCTCGACGCGGGCCAGCACGGCGGCGCCGGCGCACATCGTGCACGGCTCGAGCGTGACGACGAGGGTGCAGCCCTCCAGCCGCCACTCACCGCGGACACGAGCGGCCTCGCGCAGCGCGACGACCTCGGCATGGCCGGTGGGATCGGCGTCGGCCTCGCGGCGGTTGCGCCCGGCGCCGATCACGACGCCGTCGGCGTCGAGCACGACCGCGCCGATCGGCACGTCGCCGGTGGCCAGCGCCTGCTCGGCCTGGGCCAGCGCCGCGCGCATGGGTGCGTGCCACTCGTCCACGGTCGGGACCCTACGCCGATCGGCGCCGGCCCCGCGGCGACCTCAGGCCGGCGTGAGGCCGACGGCGTCGTCGAAGATCTCGCCGAAGCCCAGCAGACCCGCGATCTCCGAGAGCGCCTCGTCGGGATAGAGCTCGGGGTCGTCGAGCAGCTCGGCGAGCTCCGCGGCCTCGACGCCGAGGTCGGCGAGCAGGGCGAGGTCACCGGCGGGCGTGGGCCGGTCGGGGTCGGCGAGGTCGCCGATGTCCTCGACGTCGGGGTTGCCGAGGAACTCCAGCGCGGTGTCGGCGAGGTCCCAGTCGTCGGCGGCGGTGACGTCGGAGAGCAGCACGTGGGTGCGCTCGCCGCGCACTCGCACGATGACGAAGAAGTCCTCGTCGACGCCGATCATCGCCAGCGCGCCGTCCTCACCGGGCAGGCGACGCAGCGCCTCGGCGATGTCGACGACGTCGCGCAGATGGTGGTCGGCGAGGTCGTCGAGGATCCACTCGTCGTCCTCGAGGTAGGCGGCGAACGCGAAGTCGACGGCGTCGAGCTGCTCGGACATGACGGCCCCTTCGTCGATGCACCACCCCGGTCGCGTCCACGGTCGCACAGTCGACGCGGCCCGCCAATCCCTTTCCGGGCCGGGCTTGCAGGCGTCGGCCTGTGGACGACGGCGCGATTGGTCAGGGGAACTTGGGCGTCAGGGCCTATAAGTTCCCCTGACCTTCGAGAAGTTCCCCGGCTGACCGGGGAACTTCTGCCTCCCCGCCCCGACTACGCTCCCCCCATGCGCGTGCACGTCGTCGACCACCCCCTCGTCGCCCACAAGCTCACCACCCTGCGCGACGAGCGGACGCCGTCGCCGACGTTCCGGGCGCTCACCGACGAGCTGGTGACGCTGCTGGCCTACGAGGCCACGCGCGACGTGCGGGTCGAGACCACCCGCATCTCGACGCCGGTCACCGAGACCACGGGCGTGCGGCTGGCGACGCCGGCGCCGCTGGTGGTGCCGATCCTGCGAGCCGGGCTGGGCATGCTCGACGGCATGATGCGGCTGCTGCCCACCGCCGAGGTCGGCTTCCTCGGCATGGTGCGCAACGAGGAGACCCTCGAGGCCTCCACCTACGCCGAGCGGCTGCCGGAGGACCTCTCGGGCCGGCAGTGCTACGTCCTCGACCCGATGCTGGCCACCGGCGGCACCCTGGCCGCGGCCATCCGCTTCCTCACCGACCGCGGCGCCGACCACATCACCGCCATCTGCCTGCTCACCGCCCCGGAGGGCTGCCAGCGTCTCGAGGCGGGGCTCGAGGGCCTCGACGTGCCGGTCACCGTGGTCACCGCGGCGATGGACGAGCGGCTGAACGAGAAGGGCTACATCGTCCCGGGCCTCGGCGACGCCGGCGACCGGCTCTACGGCCTGGCGCACTGATCCTCTGCGGGCCGGCTCAGGAGAACGGCAGCTCGGCCAGCGTCTCGTAGCGGGGCCGTCCGCGCGGCCCCTCGCCCAGGTGCGAGGCGACGACGCTGACGGCGTCCGGCTCCCAGGTGGGGCCGGCGTAGGCGTCGAGCACCCGCACGCCGGAGGTCAGGCTCTGCGGTCGGCCGCTGCGCGCCACCGTGACGTGCGGACGGAACCGTCCGCCGTCGGGTGCGGCGCCGATCCGGTTGGCGGCGCTGCGGCACGAGGTCGCGAGCCGGTCGAGGTCGGCGCGCTGGCTGCCCGGGTCCTCGCCGAGCGGCTCGAGCCCCGCCCACAGCACCTTCGCGCGGTCGGGGTCGGGGAAGGCGCCGCCGCCGGCGATGCGCCAGGCCCCGAGCCGGCGTCCGTCGGCGGCCTCGGCCGTGCGCTCGATCAGCTCCTCGACGCGCCACTCCTCGACGTCGGCCAGGAAGGCCAGCGTCAGGTGCAGCTGCTCGGGCGCCGACCAGCGCAGGTCGAGGGCCGAGCGGCGCGGCTCGAGGAAGGCGTCGAGGTGCTCGGCGACGTCGTCGGGCGGCACCAGCGCGAGGAAGATCCTCATCGCCGGCTCAGACGGCGCCGCCGATGAGCGATCCGATCAGGTAGGTGACGCCCATCGCGATCAGGCCGCCGACGACGTTGCGGATCACCGCTGGACGCGCGGGGCCGTAGCCGAATCGGGCGCTGGCCCAGCCGGTGACGGCGAGCGCGACGGTGACGGCGGCGACCGTGACCGGCACCCGTGCCCCCGCGACCACGAGCGTGATCGTCAGCAGGGGCAGCAGCGCACCGAGGGTGAAGGAGAGCATCGACGCCCAGGCGGCGGTCCAGGGGTTGGTGACGTCGTCGGGGTCGATGCCGAGCTCGGCCTCCGCGTGGGCGGCGAGGGCGTCGTTCTCCGTGAGCTGCTTGGCGACCTCGAGCGCGAGGTCGGGCGTGAGGCCCTTCTCGACGTAGATGCCGGCGAGCTCCTCGAGCTCGTGGACGGCGTCCTCCTCCAGCTCGCGTCGCTCCTTGTCGAGCAGCGCCAGCTCGGAGTCGCGCTGGGTCGACACCGAGACGTACTCGCCGGCCGCCATGCTGATCGCACCGGCCACGAGGCCCGCGATGCCGGCGATGAGGATGTCGCTGCGGGCGGTGGTGGCGCCCGCGACGCCCATGACGATGCCGGCGGTGGAGACGATGCCGTCATTGGCGCCGAGCACGCCGGCGCGCAGCCAGTTGAGTCGGTTGTTGAGCCCGCCCTCGTGCGGCTCGGCCTCGTGCGGGCCGATGTCCTCGGGCTGGATCTCCTCCAGGGAGTCGGCGAGGTCGGTCATGCCCCTAGGGTCCCGGGTCGGAGCGGGCTGCGCAACGAAGGACAGCCTGGGCTGGCGACGTCACCCGCCATGGGCGGCCGCTCTGCTCAGGCCGCGTTCACCGCTGCGGGGGAGGCCGCGGCGCGCACGCCCTGGGCCGCGGCGGTCAGGCACAGCAGCGCGACGCCGAGCGCGAACCAGGGGAAGACCGCCGCCAGGCCCCACATCGTCGCGGCCCAGCCGGCCAGCAGCGTCGGGACGGCGAGGGCGGCGTAGGCGAGCAGGTAGTAGGCCGACATCACCTGGCCGCGGTGCCCGGCCGGCACCACCGAGCCGAGGTGGCGCAGCGAGCCGCCGAACCCGAGCCCGAAGCACAGGCCCATGACGACCGCCGCGCCGAGCACGGCCGAGGCGTGGTGGCTGTCGAGCGCCAGGACCCCCAGCCCGAGCGCGATCGCGGTGCCGATGTCGCCGACGATCGCGGCACGCCGGGCCACCACGCGGCCGCCGAAGGCCTGGCTCACGGCCGCCGAGCCGGCCATCGCCGCGACGACGATGCCGCCGAAGGCGAGGCTGTGGATGCCGGTCTCCTGGCCGGCCAGGCCGGGGAAGAGGGAGAGGTAGACGCCGAGCACCGACCACGCGGCCATGACGCCGAGCACCGCGAAGCGGAAGTCGGGGGCGATGTGCGCGGGGACGCTCGGACGGGTCAGCCGCACCCGGGCGCCGCGCTCGCGGGCGGTGTGGGGCTCGGCCATCGCCAGCACCCCGCAGAGCAGGGCCAGCACGACGACCGCGACGACCGCGTAGGGCGTCACCAGCGGGTGCGGGCCGAACTGGGCGAGCAGGCTGGCGGCGAGGATCGTCACGGCCATGCCGACGTTGAACACGATGCCGGTGAGCTGGCCGGTGCGCGCCCCGTGCGCGGGACGCAGGTCGAGCAGCGCAGCGCTGCCGACGACCACCGCCGTGCCGACGGCCGCACCGTGCAGGCCGCGGGCCACGAGCAGGGCGCCGACGCCGTCGGCGGTCATGAAGACCACCAGGCCCAGCACCATCGCCGCGGCCGCGCCGAGCAGCAGCGGCTTGCGGCCGTAGGCGTCGCTGACCTGGCCGGCGACCAGCACCGCGCCGAGCGCAGCGACGGCGTAGACCGCGAAGACCGCCGTGGTGGTGAGCGGCGCGAGGTGCCAGCGCTCCTCGTAGACGCCGTACAGCGGCGCGGGTGCGCCGGAGACGCCCAGGGAGACGGCGAGCAGCGTGACGAGCAGCGGGTAGGCCCACGACTGCGAGCCGTGCTGGGCCTGCGCGGGGGCGGGCGAGGCGGACATCGGCACTCCTCCGAGACGGTGGTAGGTTCGACGGTGATCGAACATCGGGGACGCTACCCCATGGTTCGATCAATCTCGAACCGAAGGTGAGGGACCCCACAGATGTCCGACGCGCACGCCGCCGTCACGACCACCGCTCCCGAGGCGACGCCCGCTCCGGTCGCCGGCCTCCAGCAGGTGCTGGCCGCGCTCGCCGACCCCGTGCGCCTGACGATGGTGCGTCGCCTCCACGCCGCCGGCGGCCCCGCCCCGTGCGGCACCCTCTACGACGGCATCGGCAAGTCGACGGCGTCCCACCACTTCAAGACCCTGCGCGAGGCCGGCGTCATCGTCCCGGCCACCTCCGGCGGCCAGCCGGCCCAGCGGCTGCGGCTCGACGACGTCGAGGAGCGCCACCCCGGCGTCCTCCGCGCGATCCTCGCCTCCGAGGACTGACCCCCCGACTTCCGGCACCCGGCCCCCGGGCCGAGAGACGACGACGCCCCCGCACGCAGGTGCGGGGGCGTCGTGCTGTTGGTGCTGTTGATGCTGTGATGCCGGAGGTCAGAGGCCGAGGTCGCGGCCGATGAGCTCCTTCATGATCTCGTTGGAGCCGGCCCAGATCTTCGAGACGCGGGCATCGCGCCAGGCGCGGGCCACGCGGTACTCGTTCATGAAGCCGTAGCCGCCGTGCAGCTGGACGCAGTGGTCGAGCACGTCGTTCTGGATCTGGCTGGTCCACCACTTCGCCTTGGCGGCGTCGACCGGGGTGAGCTCGCCCTTGTCGTGGGCGATGACGCACTGGTCGAGGTAGGCCTCGGAGACCTCGATCTGGGTGAACAGCTCGGCCAGCAGGAACTTCGAGTGCTGGAAGGTGCCGATCGGGACGCCGAAGGCCTGACGGTCCTTGGTGTACTGCAGGGTCTCGACGAGGATCTGCTTGGCGTGGGCGATGTTGGAGATCGCGCAGCCCAGACGCTCCTGCGGGAGCTTCTGCATCATGTGGATGAAGCCGCCGTCGAGCTCGCCGATGATGTGGTCGTCGCCGAGGCGGACGTTCTCGAAGAACAGCTCGGCGGTGTCGGACTCGTCCTGGCCGACCTTGTCGAGCTTGCGGCCGCGGCTGAAGCCGGGAGCGTCGGAGGGGATCGCGAACAGCGTGATGCCGCGCGCCTTCTTCTCCGGGCTGGTGCGCACGGCGGTGACGACGATGTCGGCGGAGTAGCCGTTGGTGATGAAGGTCTTCGAGCCGTTGATGACCCAGTCGTCGCCGTCCTTGACGGCGGTGGTCTTCAGCGCGGCGAGGTCGGAGCCGCCGGACGGCTCGGTCATGCCGATGGCCAGCAGGATCTCGCCCGCGGCGACGCCGGGCAGCCAGCGCTTCTTCTGCTCCTCGGTGCCCAGCGCCACGATGTAGGGCGCGGTGATGTCGGCGTGGATGCCCCAGCACGAGCCCAGCGCGGCGTTGACCTTGTTCATCTCCTCGGCGGCCACCGCGTTGAAGCGGTAGTCGCCGGCGCCGGCGCCGCCGTACTCCTCGGGGATCTCCAGGCCCAGGAAGCCCTGCTTGCCGGCCTCGAGCCAGAACTCACGCGGGATCGCCTTGTTGGCGGCGTACTCCTCGACGTGGGGGATGACCGAGCGCTCCAGGAACTCACGGACGCTGCTGCGGAAGGCCTCGTGGTCCTCGTCGTAGATCTCACGCTTCATGGGCCGCAGCCTACTAGCCGGTAACCGGATCTGTCCCCGTGGTCCGCACCATCCGCGACCCTGCGTCCGGGCCTGCTCCTGGGCCCGCTCTGGCAGGCTCGTCGGATGGTCCTGCGACGCTCCGCCGCCACCCTCCTGGCCGTCGTCGGCGCCCTGCTGCTCCCGCTCGCGCTGGTCGCGACGTGGAGCGGCACGGTCTCCGACACCGACCGCTACGTCGCCGCCGTCGCACCCCTGGCCGAGCGCCGTGACGTGCAGGACGCCGTCGCCGAGCGCGTCGGCGAGGTCGCCGCCGCCCAGGTGGAGGTCCCGGGGAGCGCCGCGGCCCTGGAGCAGTACCTCCGCTCCCAGGGTCTCGACGCCGGCGGCGCCGCGCGGACCGCCGTGCGCTCGGCAGTGCGGGCTGCGGCGCTGGTCGTCGTCCGCTCCGAGGCCTTCCCCGGCCTGTGGCGCGCCGCGCACCGAACCTTCCACGAGGAGCTCGTGCGCGCGCTGGCCAGCGATCGCGGCACCGACGTCCGCCTCGACCTGCGGCCGATCCTCGAGCGGGCACTGGAGCGCATCGCCGCCGACGGTCCCGACCTCACCCTCGCCGCCGACGCCGTCCCAGCCGACGCCTCGATCACGCTGGCCTCCGACGGCGACCTCGACGCCGCCCGCACCGGCTACCAGGCCCTCGACGACGCCCGCACCTGGCTGCCGCCGCTCACCGGCGTCGTCCTGCTGCTCGCACTGCTGTGCGCCGTCGACCGGCCCCGGATGCTGCGCCGCGTCGGCGTGCTGAGCGCCCTGACCGTCCTCCTCACGCTGCCCCTGGTGGCGCTGGCCACCGCCGGCATCGACGACTCCGCCGACACCGCCAGCGGCCGCACCCTCGCCTCCGCCCTCTGGGGCGCCCTCTCCGACGGCCTGTGGCACCTGCTGCTCGCCGGCCTCGTCGGGGCGGTGGTCGTCGCGCTGGTCGGCGTCGTCGCCGGGCGCGTCCGCCGGGCCTAGCGCGGGGCAGCTTCCCGGATGTCCGGGGAAGCTGGACGTCGTCAGGGGAGGCTTCCCCCGACAACGTCCAGTTCTCCCTGACCTGATCAGCTCCCAGAGGTCGCCGTCACCCGGACGTCCGGGGCGGCCTCGGACGGAGTGGTCGCCGACTCCTCGCGGAAGCCGTGCCGCTCCCACCAGCGGGCCAGCGGGGCGGGCGCCCACCAGTTCCAGCGTCCGAGGAGCCGCATGGTCGCCGGGACGAGCAGGGCTCGGACGACGGTCGCGTCGATCAGCAGCGCGACGAGCATGCCGACGCCGAGCATCTTCATGAAGACGATGCCGCTGGTGGAGAAGGCGCCGATGACGACGGCGAGCAGCAGCGCGGCGCTGGTGATGATGCGGCCGGTGCGACGTACGCCGACGGCGACGGCGCGGGTGTTGTCGCCGGTGGCGTCCCACTCCTCGCGGATGCGGGAGAGCAGGAAGACCTCGTAGTCCATCGAGAGGCCGAAGAGGATCGCCAGCATCAGGATCGGGTTGGTGGCGTCGAGGAAGCCCTGGCTGGTGAAGCCGAGGAGGCCCGCGCCGTGGCCGTCGCTGAAGACCCACGTGATCACGCCGAACGACGCCGAGATCGACACGAGGTTCATCAGCACCGCCTTCACCGGCAGCACCACCGAGCCGAAGGCGAGGAAGAGCAGCACCAGCATCACCCCGGCGACGATGAGCGCCATCCAGGGCAGGTGGGCGCCGACGGAGGAGATGAGGTCGACGGTGTCGGCGCTGAGCCCGCCGACGAGCACGGAGGCGCCGTCGTCGGGGAGGTCGCGCAGGTCCCGGACGATCCGCTGGGACGCCTCGGACTGGCTGTTGCCGGCCCACGTGACGCGCAGCAGCGTGGCGTCGCCCTGGGCGGCGACGGTGGTGACGTCGCCGACGCCGGGCACCGCGCGGGCGGCGGCGCTCACGGTGCGGACGGCGTCGGGCGAGCCGCCGCGCACCAGCACCGAGGCGGTGGAGGTCTCGGGACCGAACTCGTCGATGATCAGCTGCGCGGCCTGGTGCGAGGGCGCGTCGGAGGGCAGCACGCGGTGGTCGACGCTGCCCCAGCGCACGCCGAGGAACGGCGAGGCGACGGCGAGCAGCACGACGGCCGTCACGGCGACGACGGCCAGCGGCCGGCGCATCACGGCGTGCGCGAGGCGCTCCCAGCGGGCGCCGTCCTGCGCGGGGTCGGTACGGCGTCCCAGGCGGCCCGGGAGGCGGCCGGCCTCGATCCGGCGGCCCAGCAGGCGCAGCGTGGCGGGCAGGACGGTGAGGGCGGCGACCACGGCGACGAGCACCGCGGCCATGCCACCGAAGCCCATCGAGCGCAGGAAGCCCTGCGGGAAGATCAGCAGGCTCGCCATCGCGGCGGCCACGGTCAGGCCGCTGAAGAGGACGGTGCGGCCGGCCGTCGCCAGGGTGCGGCGCACCGCGAGCGGCACGGCGTCGGGGCCGTCGGGGAGTGCTGCGAGCTCCTCGCGGAAGCGGGAGACGACGAAGAGCGCGTAGTCGATGGCCAGGCCGATGCCCAGCAGCGAGATGACGTTGACCGAGAAGACCGACACCTCGGTGACCAGCGTGATCAGCCGGACGACGGCCAGCGCGCCGACCATCGCCACCAGCCCGACGAGCGCGGGCATGAGGGCCGCCACGACGCTGCGGAAGATCAGCAGCGCCAGCAGGATCACCAGCGGCATCGTCAGCAGCTCGGCGCGCTCGAGGTCCTCGCTCGTGCGCTCGTTGACGTCGTGGTAGACCGCGAAGGAGCCCGCGACGTCGGTGGTCAGGCCGCGGGCCTCGAGGGCCGGGCGGAGCTCGTCGTAGGCCTCGAGCTGCTCGTTCTGGGTGTCGCCGGCCAAGGAGATCAGCACCTGCGCGTGGTGGCCGTCGCGGCTGACCAGCGCCGGGTCGTTCCAGTACGGCACGACGGCGGTGGTGGCGTCGGCCGGCAGATCGGCGACGACGTCCTCGACCGCGCGGCGGAAGGCGGGATCGGTGGCCGTGCGGTCGGCGTCGGAGTAGACGGCGACGACGTCGACGGTGCGGTTGCCGAACAGCGCGCGCTCGGCGCGCTGCTCCCGGGCGGTCTCCGAGCCGGGGTCGTCGAACCCGCCCTGGGAGAGCGAGCCGAACACCCCGGCCCCGAACGCCGCCGCGACCACCGTCAGCAGGACGCCGAGCGCCAGCACGGCTCCGGCCCGGCGGGCGACCAGTGCTGCCCAACGCTCCATGACGACACCTCTCGTGAAACCCCATCAGACTTGTGAACAGCGTTAACCGTAAACGGTGTAAACTCTCCTTGCAACCGTCTCGAGGAGGAATGTGAGCACCACCACCGCCGCACCGACCCGCCGCGAGCGGCAGCGCGAGCAGACCTTCACCGAGATCGTCGAGGCCTCCCGCGCGCTCCTCGCCGAGGACGCCGAGCTGTCCCTGCGGGCGGTCGCCGCACGGATCGGCATGACCGCGCCCGCGCTCTACCGCTACGTCGGGAGCTATCAGGAGCTCGTCGACCTCGTCGCCTTCGAGATCGACCGCGCCGCCACCGAGCGGTTCGCCGCCCTCGCCGACGCCCAGCCCGCCGACGACCCCGCCGCCCGGCTGTGCGCGTCGGTCACCGGCTTCCGGCAGTGGGCCCTGGCCAGCCCCCGCGAGTTCGGTCTGGTCTTCGCCAACCCGGTGGCCGACTCGGCCTGCGCGCGTCGCGACCTGCTCACCCTCGCCAGCTCCGGGCTGCTCTTCACCGACCAGCTGCGCGCGGTCTGGGAGGCTCGACGCTTCCCCGTGCCGGCGCTCGAGGAGCTGCCGCCGGCGATCCGCGACGCCGTCCTCGACCCTGTGATCCCGGCCAAGGTCGACGGGCTGGCCGACGCCGATCGCGGCCTGATCTGGGTCTACATGCAGGGCTGGATGCGGCTCTACGGCGTCGTCGCCCTCGAGGTCTTCGGCCACCTCGACCCCCGCGTCATCGAGAGCGGGGAGATGTTCCTCGACGTCCTGCGCGAGTTCCTCCCGCGCCTCGGCCTGGCCGACGACGTCGACCGGCTGCTCGAGGTCACCCGCGCCGGGCTGCGTCCGACGGGCTGATCAGGTCAGGGAGAACCGGACGTCGTCAGGGGAGACCTCGCCTGACGACGTCCAGCTTCCCCGGACATCCGGGGAAGCCGCCCCTCAGGGCGTGACCGCCAGCAGCACCTCGTCCACCCACGCCGGCACCAGCTCGGAGGCGGGGCCGTGGCGGGCCTCCTGGAACCACAGCGTGCCCTCGCTCGGCTCGAGGTTGAGCTCGAGGGTGCGGGCGCCGAAGCGGGTGGCCTGCTGGACGAAGCCGGCGGCGGGGTAGACCGCGCCGGAGGTGCCGACGGAGACGAAGAGGTCGGCCTCGGCGAGGGAGGCCATGATCCGGTCCATCTGGTAGGGCACCTCGCCGAACCACACCACGTCGGGACGCAGCTCGGTGACGCCGCAGCACGGGCACGGCGGCAGGTCGGCGAGGTCGCGCGTCCAGGCGACGTGGGCGTCGCAGGCGCGGCACCAGGCGCGCAGCAGTTCGCCGTGCATGTGGATCAGGCGCGTCGAGCCGCCGCGCTCGTGGAGGTCGTCGATGTTCTGGGTGACCACCAGCAGGTCGTCGCCCAGGACGTCCTCGAGCCGGGCCAGCGCGACGTGCGCGGCGTTCGGCTCGACGCCGGCCAGCGAGGAGCGGCGCTCGTCGTAGAAGCGCTGCACCAGCATCGGGTGCGCCTCGTAGCCCTCGGGCGTGGCGACGTCCTCGACCCGGTGCCCGACCCACAGGCCGTCGGCGTCGCGGAAGGTGGGGACCCCGCTCTCGGCGGAGATCCCGGCACCGGTGAGCACGACGACCTTCATGGGTCCTTCCTACGCCCTGTGACCCCCGGCACGCGAACGCGCCCGCAGGTCGGTCACCTGCGGACGCGCGCTCACGGCGCGGGAGGGGTCACTCGGAGGTGGGGTCGCCCTGCTCGATGGAGAACTTCACGTTGCCGTCGGCGACGGAGGTGACGGTGACCGTGACGTCGTAGTCGGTGCCGTCGAAGGTCGCGGTGCAGGTGAGGGTCGCGCCCTTCTTGGCCTCCAGGTCGTCGGGGCAGCTGACGTCCTCGGGGGTCTGGCTGGCCTGGGAGGAGATCTGGTCCTCGACGTCGGAGGCGTCGACGGACTTGGCGCCGACCTCCACCGAGCCGCTGCACGCGGCCAGCAGGGCCAGGGCGGCCACGGAGGTCGGGATGGTCATGATTCGAAGGCGCATACGCCGATCTCAGCAGTCCAGGGAGCCCACCGCTGCGGATTCCGCAAGACTTTGCCTAGACGGCGGAGCGTCGACCGCCGACGATGCCGGCCACCGCCGCGACGAGCAGCGACACCACGAGGAGCGCGACCAGGCCCACACCGGCACCGCCGGGGAAGCGCTGGTCGGCCGAGGAGCCGGCGAGTCCGAGGATCCGGGCGACGACGGTTCCCGGGCTCGAGCCCACGACCCACGGCTGCAGCGGCCCGAGCAGCCCGGCTGCCGCACGCGGCACCAGCAGCACCGCGAGGACGACCGCCGCGGCCGAGCCGATGCTGCGCACCAGCGCGCCGATCGCGACGCCGCCGACGGCCACCGCCGCAGCGACGAGCGGCACCGCGAGGATCCGCCAGACCGCACCGAGGTCGTGGACGCCGCCCGGCAGCGCCGCCCGGACCAGCCCGAGCGCGAGCAGCGCGCCGATCAGCGATCCCGCGGCGGCGATCGCGGCCAGCGTCGCGGCCTGGGCGCCGAGCAGACGCCTCCGGCCGCCGACGGCGAGCAGGCTGGGCCCGATCGTGCCGTGCTGGTGCTCCCCCGCCACCGCGGCAGCCGCCCACACGCCCCAGACCAGGAGGCCGGCCAGGACGCCGGTGCCGCTCGCGGCGGTCAGGGTCTCGGCGTCCGCGACGCCGCCGCTGGTGGCCACCAGCAGGCTGGCCAGCGGATGCAGCAGCGTCGCCGCGATCGCGCCCACCACCAGGCCCGCGACCGTGCGGACCTTCAGCGCCTCCGCGGCGACCGCGCTCATGCGGGCCTCCCCACCAGCGCCAGGTAGCGCTCCTCCACCGAGGTGCGCGCCGCGAACGTCGCGGCCTCCTCGTCGGCGACGACCCGCCCGGCGTGCAGCACGACGACGCGATCGGCCACCGCGGCCACCTCGCCGAGGAGGTGGCTGGAGAGCAGCACCGTCCGGCCGTCCTCGGCCAGGGTCCGCAGGGCCTCGCGCAGCCAGCGGATCGCGTGGGCGTCGAGGCCGTTGTGCGGCTCGTCGAGCACCAGCACGTCGGGGTCGGGCAGCAGCGCGGTGGCCAGGCCGAGCCGCTGCCGCATGCCCAGCGAGAGCTGACGGGCGGGCAGGTCGGCGGCCGGCGTCAGGCCCACCAGCTCGAGGACGACGTCGGCCCGCGAGGTCTCCAGGCCCGCCGCCAGCGCGAGGACCCGCAGGTGGTCGCGGGCGGTGCGCCGCGGATGCACGGCGTCGGGCGAGAGCAGCGCGCCGAGGGAGCCGTCGACGCGGGCCTCCCCCGCGTCGAGCCGGTCGAGCCCGACGAGGGCGCGCAGGAGCGTCGACTTGCCGGCGCCGTTGGGGCCGAGCAGGGCGGTGACCTGCCCGGGCCGGGCGTCGAAGGCGACGTCGTCGAGGATCGTGACGCCCTCGAGCGTCCGCGACGCTCCGCGGACGCGGATGCTCACCCGGCGTCCTTCGGGGCGGCCGAGTCGGGCTCGAAGGTGCCCTCGAGGTGCCACAGGCCGGTGAAGTTGTTGAACGGCCCGCCGCTGATCTTGCTGGTCCACTCCAGCGTGAACCGCCGGGTCTTCGGGTCGTAGGTGCCGGTGGCGGGCTTGCCGGTGACGTCGGCCGGCGCGGAGGCCTCCAGGTAGGTGCCCGACACCCAGTCCCACACCTTCTCGGCCTTGGCCAGGCCGGGCGCCTTCGCGCCGGTGCTGGTGACCGGCTTGGGCGCGCCCTGGTTGAAGTCCTGGTTGTTCCACGACGCCGCCCACGACGAGAGGTCGGCCTCAAGCCGGCCGTCGACGAGGCGGACGGTGGGCGGCGCCACCGCGGTGCGGGTCTGCGGGTCGACGGCGTTGGTGGAGATGGAGAACCGGACGCCGAAGAACCCCGTCGGCTCGGTGATGGCGGCGGAGCGGGAGTCGCCGTTGCGGGCGAAGGCCGGCTTCGGCTGGCTCTGGTAGCCCGCGCTGCGGAACCCGCCGGAGGTGCCCGGGGCGAGCAGCGTCGTCTGGCCGCCGTCGGCCTGGGAGTCGCCGTTGACCATGTAGGGGCCCTTCGCGGCGGTGCCGCCGATCTGCACCATCTTGAACCAGGTGCCGGTGACCTTCCCGCCGGAGACCTTCCCGGCGTCGAGCCGGAACAGCCCGACGAGCCGCTGGTCGGAGGCCGACGAGGCGTCGTCGCCGCCGGAGCAGGCGGCCAGGGGCGCGGCGAGGAGCACGACGCCGAGGGCGGCGGCGAGTCGGCGGGCTCGACGGGGTCGACGGGGAGCGGGGCGGGTCATCGGCGGATCCTCCTGGGGAGCGCGGCGAGGGTGAGGGCGGCCGTGCCGAGGCCCAGGCCGAGGAGGCCTGCGGGCACGAGCGCGAGATCGGGGAGGTCGCGGAGGGCCTCGTAGCGGCTCCGCTCGTCGTTGACGGTGCCGACGAGGCCGGCGAGGTCGGAGGAGATCGCGGGCCACTGCGCCACCAGCCGTCGCAGCGCGGGCGGCAGGGACGCGCGGTCGCCGCGGGCGTCGAGCTGGCCGACGGCCTGCACGATGACGACGAAGTCCTGCTGCAGGGCGACGACCTGCTGCTCGCGCATCACCGGCGCGAAGGCCGTGACCAGCCGCTCGGTGCTGGCGGCCCCACCCCACAGGCCGCTGCCCAGCGGGTAGGCGGCGGTGGCCAGGCCGAGCAGGATCGCGACCGTCGCCGCACCGCCGCGCACGCCCCGCGCGAGCGCCACGCCCGCGACCACCGCGGCCAGGCCGAGGGCGGCGAGCAGGAGCGGTGCGCGGTCGAAGCCGCTGATCGAGTCGGCGGCGCGGTAGTCGGGCTCGGCGGCGCTGACGCGATCGAGCAGCCCCTGGGCCCGCGCGTCGATGGGACCGGACGCCGCCGCCCACTGCCGGACGCCGGCGAGCTCGCGCTGCAGCGCAGGATCCTGCTGCGCGGCCCGAGCCCCGGAGCGCAGGGTGGTGACGTCGGCGTCGTAGCGCGCGAGCGCGTCACGGTCGAGGTGGGGGCGGAAGGCGTCGAGCATCTGCTGGCCGCCGGCGACGGTGGAGAAGAGCCCCGAGCCGATCACGCCGGCGAGGATCGCCGCCCCCAGCGCCACCAGCAGCAGGGCAGCCGTCCGCTGCGGACGACGCCGCGGCGTCGCGCCACGCGTCACCGGCGGCGCCGGCGCGAGGCCGGCGAAGGGCGCGCGGTGGAGACGGGGAGGGTCGGCGATGGACATGATGTCGAGCAACTTAGTTGCTTTTGCCTGCGGGCTCCGCCGCGTCCGGCCGGCGGACGTCAGCCCAGGACGCGGTCGACGAGCGCGACGAGCTGATCCCCGGTGAGACCCGGGTAGCCATGGAGGATCGCGCGCCAGTCCGAGGGGACGGCGTCGGCTCCCCAGCGGGCGCCGAGCAGGGCGCCGGCGATGGCCGCGACGGTGTCGGTGTCGTCGCCGATGCCGATGGCCACGGCCAGGGCGTCCTGCAGGTGGCGCGGCGGATCGTCGGCGGGGACGGGCGCGTGGACGATGGCCGACCACGCCGCCTGGAAGGCCGTGACGACCCAGCCGTTGGGGCGGAACCGCTCGGGCTCGTGCTGCTCGGCGTCCTCGATCAGGCGTGTCCAGGCGGCGGCATCGGCGGGCTCGAGGTGGGGCAGCCCGACGCGGACGTCGAGCTCGCCGTCGAGGATCGCGTGGCGCGCGGCGTGCGACCACAGCACGCAGGCGTCCTGGGCCTGGCGGTCGACGTGGGTGAGCGCGCTGATGCGGCGGGCCGCGGTGGTGAGCGCGGGGGCGTCGTCGGGGCCGAGGAAGACCAGCGCCACCGGGCCCGTGCGCATGAGCGAGCCGTTGCCGCCGGTGTGCCCGGTGCGGGCGTGGAGGTCGGCCGCGGTGGCCATCAGCGTCGCGCCGGTGGGCTCGGGGCCGGCCTCGCGCAGGACGCTGCGGGTCTGGTTGCCGATGTCGGCGGGGCCGGTGTCGTACCAGCGACGGAAGCGTCGGGCGATGGCGGTGAGGGCCTCCTCGGCGCCGAGCGCGACGCCCGCCCCCGGCCCGGCTGCGGCGACGTCGAGGATCGCCCACGCCATCGTGGTGTCGTCGGTCCACTCCCCCGGCGCGAAGTCGCCGAGCCCGCCGCCGAGCATCCGCGGCCCCTCGGGCCCGAGCGCGCGGGTGCCGAACTCGTAGGCCGCGCCCAGGGCGTCGCCGGCCGCCGAGGCGAGCACGGCGCCGCGGGCACGGTCGCGCTGGACGTCGGTGAGGGCCATGCCCGCAGCCTGCCATCCGCCGCCGACGGAACCGGCGTCCTGTGGAGGACGGACCGATTGGTCAGGGGAACTTGGGCGTCAGAGGCCCCAACTTCCCCTGACCAATGAGAAGTTCCCCGGTCAGCCGGGGAACTTCTGCCGCGGCCGCCGGCTCAGTAGTACCAGGGGTACGGCGACCAGTCGGGGTCGCGCTTCTCGAGGAACTGGTCGCGTCCCTCCTGGGCCTCGTCGGTCATGTAGGCCAGGCGGGTGGTCTCGCCGGCGAAGAGCTGCTGGCCGACGAGGCCGTCGTCGATGAGGTTGAAGGAGTACTTCAGCATCCGCTGGGCGGTGGGGGACTTGCCGTTGATCAGGCGGCCCCACTCCAAGGCGGTGGCCTCGAGCTCGGCGTGCGGGACGGCGCGGTTGACGGTGCCCATGCGGACGCCGTCCTCGGCGGAGTACTCCTGGGCGAGGAAGAAGATCTCGCGGGCGAACTTCTGGCCGACCTGGCGGGCCAGGTAGGCCGAGCCGTAGCCGCCGTCGAAGGAGCCGACGTCGGCGTCGGTCTGCTTGAAGCGGGCGTGCTCGGCGCTGGCGAGGGTGAGGTCGGAGACGACGTGGAGGCTGTGGCCGCCGCCGGCCGCCCAGCCGGGGACGACGCAGATGACGATCTTCGGCATGAACCGGATCAGCCGCTGCACCTCGAGGATGTGCAGGCGGGCCAGGCGGGCCTTGTCGATGGGGTTCGGCGGGGCGCCGGCGTCGTCGTGGCCGTCGGTCTCGTACTGGTAGCCGGCCTTGCCGCGGATGCGCTGGTCGCCGCCGGTGCAGAAGGAGTGCTTGCCGTTCTTCTCGCTCGGGCCGTTGCCGGTGAGCAGCACGCAGCCGACGTCGCCGCTGGTGCGCGCGTGCTCGAGGACGGTGAGCAGCTCGTCGACCGTGCGCGGCCGGAAGGCGTTGAGCACGTCGGGCCGGTCGAAGGCGACGCGGACGGTGCCGTGCGCGCGGGCCCGGTGATAGGTCAGGTCGGTCAGGTGCTCGAAGCCGGGGACGACGTCCCAGGCCTCGGGGTCGAAGGTGTCCGACACGCCGTCGATCGCGCTCATGGCCGCGAGGCTAGCCCGCCAGCACGGCGGCGGGCGCCGCGGCCCACCCCAGCGGTCCTGGAACACCGGGACCCGCGGGTGGTGTTGTGGCGGGCATGACCCTCTCCGGCGAGTACGAGCCCAGCCCCGAGAAGTGGGTGCGCGACCAGGTCGCCACCTACGAGGCCACCGACGGCGCGGAGGCCAACACCCTCCCCGACCACCCCGAGTGGCCGATCGTCGTCATCACCTCGGTGGGCGCCAAGAGCGGGAGGCTGCGCAAGAACCCGGTGATGCGGGTGGAGAAGGACGGCGTGTACGCCGCCGTCGCCTCCAAGGGCGGCGCCCCGGAGCACCCCGCCTGGTACCGCAACTTCGTGGAGCACCCCGAGGTCGATCTCCAGGACGGCGCCGAGAAGCACACCTACCGGGTGCGCGTCGCCGAGGGCGCCGAGCGCGCGGAGTGGTGGGAGCGCGCCGTCGCCGTCTACTCCCCCTACGCGGAGTACCAGGAGAAGACCGACCGCGAGATCCCGGTCTTCCTGCTCGAGCGCGCCTGACGCCGCACGACGGCCGGGGGGCCGCCGGTCGGCCGCCGACTACGGCCGGTTGATCGTGGTGGCCAGCCCGGCCAGGTGACCGATGCGCGCGAGCTCGGAGTCGAGGAACTCCGGGCCGCCGCGACGGGCGAGCACGAGCAGCTCGTTGCCCGAGATGCGCGCGCCGGCGTAGATCGTCTCCTCGTCGCCCGGCACCTCGAGGCGCTCGGCACGGTCGAGGATCTCGACGAAGTCGAGCTCCTCGGGCGCCGCAGGGGTGGCGTGGACGATGCCGTCGGCGCGGTGCACGCGCGCGGCCCAGTCGGCGCGGAAGACCACCGGCACCAGCTCGACGAGCCGGTCGAGGGCCTGGTCGGGGTTGGCGGTGAGCTCCTCGACGGCCTCGAGGTCGAGGAAGAGGTTGCCGCCGGCGTGGTAGCGGCTGATCCACACCACGCGCACGCCGTCGAGGGTGTGGCACGCCGAGACGATGGAGTCGGGCATCGTGCCCTGCGGGACCTCGAGGAGGACGTCGTCGAGCGCGGTGCCGTCGGGCCGCTTCTCGACGATCTCGATGGCCTCGATGTCGCCGCCCGCCAGACCGATGGCCGAGGCGAGGCGACCCAGCGAACCGGGGACGTCGGGCAGCTCGACACGCAGCAGGAAGGGCACGGGACGACCCTAGACCCGTCGTGTGACACCGGCATTGCGCCGTCCACCAGGTCCGGACCAAGGTCCCGAGCACGGTCCCGGACGCCGAGCACCCTCGCCGGCCCACTGTTGACGCCTGTCAATTCTGCTCCCTACCGTGTCCCCGGTCACACCCGACGATCGGAGGCGCCGCGATGCGCAGGCTCACCACCCGGCCCCGGACCGCCGTCATCGGCGCGGGCATCAGCGGGCTCACCAGCATCAAGATGCTCGGCGACTACGGCGTCGAGCACACCTGCTTCGAGACCTCCGACCGCATCGGCGGCAACTGGGCCTTCGGCAACCCCAACGGCCACAGCAGCGCCTACCGCTCGCTGCACATCGACACCTCCAAGCACCGGCTGTCCTTCAAGGACTTCCCGATGCCCGAGCACTACCCCGACTTCCCCCATCACACCCAGATCAAGGAGTACCTGGAGTCCTACGCCGCCGCGTTCGACCTCAAGGAGCGCATCGAGTTCGAGAACGGCGTCGAGCACGCCGAGCGGCTCCCCGACGGCGGCTGGGACCTCACGCTGCAGTCCGGCGAGACCCGCCGCTTCGACCTCCTCGTCGTCGCCAACGGCCACCACTGGAACCCGCGCCTGGCGCAGTTCCCGGGCGAGTTCACCGGCGAGTCGTTCCACTCCCACCACTACGTCGACCCCACCGAGCCGCTGCACCTCAAGGGCCGCCGCATCCTCGTCGTCGGGCTGGGCAACTCCGCCGCCGACATCGCCGTCGAGCTCTCCAGCCGCTCGCTGCAGAACGAGGTGACGCTCTCGACGCGCTCGAGCGCCTGGATCGTCCCGAAGTACGCCTACGGGCTGCCGGCCGACAAGTACTTCGTCACCTCCCCGCACCTCCCGCTGTCGTGGCAGCGCTGGCTGGTGCAGAAGATGCAGTTCATGACCGGCTCGAACCCCGAGCTCTACGGCCTGCCCAAGCCCAACCACAAGTTCTTCGAGGCCCACCCCACGCAGTCCGTCGAGCTGCCGCTGCGGCTGGGCTCGGGCGACATCACCCCGAAGCCGAACGTCGCGCGCCTCGACGGGCGCACCGTGCACTTCGAGGACGGCACCAGCACCGAGATCGACGTCATCGTCTACGCCACCGGCTACGACATCACCTTCCCCTTCTTCGACGAGGACCTCATCAGCGCCCCCGACAACCACATCCGCCTGTTCAAGCGGATCTTCAAGCCCGGCCTCGACGACCTCGCCTTCATCGGCTTCGCCCAGGCCACGCCGACGCTGTTCCCCTTCGTCGAGGCGCAGACCCGGCTGCTGGCGGCCTACGCCGTCGGCCGCTACGCGCTGCCCGACGTCGCGGAGATGGAGGCGGTGATCGACGCCGACCACGAGCGCTACACCGGCCACGTCCTCGACCGGCCCCGGCACACCCAGCAGCTCGACTACTTCGTCTACGAGCACGACCTGCGGGCCAAGGAGCTGCCCGCCGGGATGCGCCGGGCCGCGGCGGTGCCGGCATGACGGGCTCGACGACGGCGCCGGTCGCGGGCTCGGCGGGCTCGACGTCCAAGGGCGACCAGCGGCGCGCCGCCCTGCTCGGCTCCCTCGACGATCTGCTCCACGACTCCAGCCTGGAGTCGATCTCGATCGCCGACATCTCCCGCGCCGCGGGCGTCACCCGCTCGGCCTTCTACTTCTACTTCGAGAACAAGGCCGCCGCCGTGGCCGCGCTCATGGAGGAGATGTACGACGAGTCCTTCGCCGCCGCCGACCTCCTCACCGGCGACGGCGCCCCCGCCGCGCGGATCGAGGCGATGGTGCGCGGGCTCTTCGACGCCTGGGAGCGTCACCGCCACCTCTTCCGCGCGATGCTCGACGCCCGCGCCGGGAGTGCGCCCGTCCGCGAGCTCTGGGACGCCGACCGCGAGTCGTTCGTGCCGGTCGTCGCGGACCTCGTCGACGCCGAGCGGGCGGCCGGACGCGCGCCGGCCGGGCCGGCGTCGACCACCCTCGCCCGCGTGCTGCTCGAGCTCAACGACCGGATGCTCGAGCGGCTGGCCCTCGGTGGACCGCTGGACCGCGAGGAGCTCGTCGCCGGCGTCGTGCACGTGTGGCTGGCGACGGTCTACGGATCGCACCCGGAGGAGACCCGATGAGCACCGACACCCCCACCGACACCCCCACCGCTGCCCGGACCGCTGCCCGGACCTCCGCCCGACACGACGTGCGGTTCGGCGACGGCCTGGCCGGCTGGCACTTCCCCGCGGCCGCGGCCACCGCCGCCGACCTCGACGCCGGCACCGGGCGTCCGGTGGTGGTGATGGCCCACGGCCTGGCGGGCACGATGGACTCCGGTCTCGAGCCGTTCGCCCGCGCCCTGGCCGCCGCCGGTCTCGACGTCCTGACCTTCGACTACCGCGGCTTCGGCCACTCCGACGGCGTCCCGCGCCAGACGGTGTCGATGGCCGGCCAGCTGGCCGACTATCGCGCCGCCCTCGCCGCCGCGGCGGCCCTGCCGGGAGTCGACCCGCGTCGCCTGGTGCTCTGGGGCGTCTCGCTCTCGGGCGGCCACGTGCTCGCGGCCGCGGCGGGACGCGACGACGTCGCCGCCCTGGTCTCCCTCACCCCGCTCGTCGACGGCTGGGCCGCCGGCGCCCTCGCCGCCCGCCAGCACGCGCCGTCGTCGCTGCTGCGCTCCACCGGCGCGGGACTGGCCTCCCGCGCGCTCGGACGCGTCCGCGGCCCCGTGATGCTGCCGGTCGTCGCCGATCCCGGCCGGCCCGGCGCCCTCACCCTGCCCGGCGCCAAGGACGCCTACCTCGCGCTCGCGGGCCCGACCTGGCGCAACGAGGTCGACGCCGCCGTCGGCCTCGAGCTCGGCGGCCACCGCCCGATCCGCCAGGCCGGCGACGTCCGCTGCCCGGCCCTGGTGCAGATCGCCGACTTCGACCGCAGCGCCCCGCCGCACGCCGCCGCCAAGGCCGCCGTCAAGGCCCGCGCCCTGGTCCGCCACTACCCCGGCGACCACTTCGACGTCTGGCCCGGCGGCCCCTGCTTCGACGCCGTCGTGTCCCATCAGGTGGGATTCCTGCGGCGGGTGCTGGGGGCGGAGGGGACCGAAGCTTCGGCGGCTGGCCGCTGAACCTTCCGGTTGGCGTTCGAACCTTCGAACGCCAACCGAAAGATCTGGCGGCTGGCCGCCACAGCTCTCACGCCGCCCGATTCCGCCCGCGGTCGGATGCCGGACGGCGGGGCGCGGCCTAGGGTCGGGCCATGACCGCCGTGCAGCCCGACGCCGACACCGCCCCGCTCACCGCCGAGCGCTTCGAGCGGATGAGCATGACCCGGCCGGACGGCCTCGGGAAGGTGTCGTCCGAGGGCCTGCCGCCGGGGCCGTGGTGGCCGGCGGCGGTGCAGACGATGGCGCTGCTGCGCTACCGGCACCGGTTCCACGCCTACCTGCAGCGGCGCTACGGCGACGCGTTCACGGTGCGGCTGCTGCCGGGCGGGCGGCCGCTGGTCTTCCTGACCCGCCCCGAGGACGCGCGGGAGATCTTCGCCGGCGACCCCGAGGTGTTCCACGCCGGCAAGGCCAACGGCATCCTCGGCCCGATCATGGGCGAGCACTCGCTGCTGCTGCAGGACTCCTCGCAGCACAAGCGGGCCCGTCGGCTGCTGATGCCGGCGTTCAACGGCCAGGCGCTGCGGGCCTACGCCGACCTCGTCGCCGACGTCGCGGTCGAGGAGGTCGCGGGCTGGCGCGACGGCGAGTCGTTCGGGTCGCTCGACCGCATGAACCGGCTGACGCTGGAGGTCATCCTGCGGGTCGTCTTCGGCGTCACCGACGAGGCCCGGCTGGCGGCGCTGCGGCCGCGGGTGAACGCCACGGTCGACATCTCCCCCATCGTCCTGCTCGGCTGGGGCGCGCCGCGGCTGCAGCGCTTCGGGCCGTGGAAGGCCACGGTCGACAACCAGGTCGAGCTCGACCGCCTCATCTACGCCGAGATCCGCGAGCGCCGCCTGGCGCCCGACCTCGCCGAGCGCACCGACGTGCTCTCACGGCTGATGCTGGTCGGCGACGAGGAGGAGGGCAGCCTCGACGACACCGAGCTGCGCGACCAGCTCGTCACGCTCCTGCTCGCCGGCCACGAGACCACCGCCACCAGCCTGGCCTGGGCGCTGCACGAGCTCGGACGCCACCCGGAGCTGCTGCAGCGTGCGCTCGAGGCCGCCGACGCCGAGGGCGACGACGCCGCCGACGGCCTGGCCTACCTCGAGGCGGTGCTCAAGGAGTCGATGCGCCTGCACCCGGTGATCCCGATGGTGGTGCGCACGCTCATGAAGCCGGCGACGGTGGCCGGCTGGAGCCTGCCGAAGGGCGCGACGGTGGGCCCGTCGATCATCATCGCCCACAGCAAGGACTCCAACCACGCCGATCCCGACCGCTTCGACCCCGAGCGGTTCCTGGGCCACAACCCGCCCGCGAACACCTGGATCCCGTTCGGCGGCGGCGTGCGCCGCTGCATCGGCGCGGGGTTCGCCCAGATGGAGGGCTCGGTGGTGCTGCGCGAGGTGCTGCGCCGCTTCGACGTCACCGCGCTCGGCGAGGACGTCCCGCGCGTCCGCAACATCACCAGCGTCCCGAAGCACGGCGCCCGCATCCGGGTCCGCGCCCGGTAGCCCGCCCCGAGGATCTCGCACGAGTCGACCCGGAAGTCGTTTGCCGACGCAGGCCCGCACGGGGGAGCATCGCCCCTCGTGGGGAGCCTGCGCGAACGCCTGAGGTCGGTGCGGGTCGACACCACCCCGCTGCGCACCTCGCGCGACTTCCGGCTGCTGTTCTGGGCCGGCACGGTGTTCTACCTCGGCGGCACCATCACCTACGTCGCCATCCCGTTCCAGGTCTACGCGCTCACGGGCTCGAACCTCGCGGTCGGCCTGGTGGGCGTCGTCGAGCTGGTGCCGCTCATCGTCTTCGGGCTCTGGGGCGGGGCGCTGGCCGACCACGTCGACCGACGACGCCTCCTCATCAGCACCGGCGTCGCCCAGGCGGTGTTCACCGCCGCGCTGGCCGTCAACGCCTTCCGGGACGAGCCCAGCGTCGCGGCGATCTTCGTCATCGCCGGCCTGCTCGTCTCGGCCTCGGCGCTGCAGCGGCCATCTCGCGAGGCGCTGCTGCCGCGGGTCGTCGCCCACGACCAGCTGCCGGCGGCGTCCGCCCTCACCAGCCTGGGCATGCACCTGGGCGCGCTCATCGGCCCGGCCACCGGCGGCCTGCTGGCGGTGAGCGTCGGCGTCGCGTGGTGCTTCGCGATCGACGTCGTCGGGCTCCTCGGCGCGACGCTGCTCTACCGGGCGATGGGCAGCCACCCGCACCGCGGCGAGACGACCCCGCCCAGCCTCGGCGGCATCCTCGAGGGCGTCCGCTACGCCGTGGGCCGACGCGACCTGCTCGGCACCTACCTCGTCGACATCGCCGCCATGCTGCTGGCCGCGCCCGTCGTGCTCTTCCCCGCGCTGGCCGAGGACGTCTTCGCCCAGCCCGCCCTGCTCGGGCTCCTCTACTCCGCCGAGACCGCCGGCGCCCTGGTGGCCAGCGCCCTCTCGGGCTGGACGGCGCGGGTGCACCACCACGGCCGGGCGATCGTGCTGGCCGCGATGGCCTACGGCGCGTGCGTCGCGCTGGCCGGCGTCATGCCGTCGATCTGGCTGGTCGCGGTGTGCCTGGCGCTCAGCTGCGGCGCCGACATGATCTCGGGCATCTTCCGGGCCACGGTGTGGAACCAGACCATCCCCGAGGCGATCCGCGGCCGCCTGGCCGGCATCGAGATGCTGTCGTACTCCGTCGGCCCGATCGGCGGCCAGGTGCGCGCGGGCCTCACCGCCGACCTGTGGTCGGTGCGCGGCGCGGTCACCAGCGGCGGCCTGGCGTGCGTGGTCGGCGTGGCCGGCACCGCCGCCGTCCTGCGCGACTTCTGGCGCTACGACGCCCGCACCGACCCCTACGCCGAGGCCGGTCGCATCGCCGCGGCCGAGGCAGGCCAGACCAGAGAGGCCTGAGCGCCAGGGATCAGGCCGACGCCCGACCCAGCGCCGCGAGCAGCAGCCCGAGCGAGGCGGTCGAGGTCAGCGTCCGGACGACGTTCCAGGCCGTCCACGGCCCCTCGAACTCCGATCGGGCCCGAGCCAGCGCCTCGGCGCCCTCGCCGTGAGCGGCCAGAGCGTCGTTGAGCGGGACGTTGAGGCCCACCGTGACGACGAAGGTCGCCACCGCCAGCACCGCGGCGGCGATCAGCAGCCCCCGCGGCGCCGCACCGCGTCCCAGCGCGGCCACCAGCACCGCCAGCAGCGGCGCGCCGAAGAAGGTCGCGAGGAAGATCGGGTTCACGATCACCACGTTGATGCGGGTCATCGTCGCCACGAACGCCCGATCGTCGACCCGGGTCAGGCCGGGCATCACGCCCACGGCGAAGGCGAGGTAGAGGCCGGCCTGCAGGCCGGTGGCCAGTCCGGAGAGGGTCAGGAGCAGGGTGCGCGTCGTCATGCCCCCAGTCCATCGACGGACGGACGCCGCGACCATCGGCGAGCCGCGCACCGCCATGCGCGCTCGGCTCATGGACGAGCGCGACGCCCTGGCGCGCAGCGCCGGATCGGGTGACGATGACGGCGATGGATCCGCTCTCGCACCTGCTCGCCGGCCCCCGCGCCCGCGAGGCGTTCTGGCTGCGCTGCCTCCTGCGCGCGCCCTGGGCGATCCGCCTCGAGGACCGCTCGCCGGTGAGCCTCACCGTCGTGGCGCGCGGCCGCGCGTGGCTCGTGCACGACGACGGCGAGCAGGTGGCGCTGCCGGCCGGCACCCTCGGGGTGTT
>NZ_JBUZJI010000001.1:67167-116117 GCF_055282735.1 Nocardioides sp. B129/18
CGACGGCGAGCAGGTGCTGCTCGAGGAGGGCGACGTCGCCCTCGAGCGTCCCGGCGACGACGCCGGCTGCTGGCGGCTGTGCGACGACCCCGCCACGCCCGTCGACGTCGTCATCCTGCCGGGGCAGCACTGCGTGGCACCCGACGGCCGCAGCCTCACCGAGGAGATGACGCTCGGCCGCCGCACCTGGGGCAACAGCCTCGACGTCGGCCCCGACGGCGCCGTGCTCCTCACCGGCGCCTACGAGCTCGAGAGCGCCGTCGGACGCCGCCTCCTCGCCGCCCTGCCGCGGCTGGCGGTGGTGCGCGCCGGCGACGTCTCCCCTGCCCTCACCACCCTGATCGCCGACGAGCTGGCGCGCGAGGCGCCCGGACAGGACGTCGTGCTCGACCGGCTGCTCGATCTCGTGCTGGTCAGCGTCGTCCGCGCCTGGGCGGCCGCCGAGGAGACCCTGGAGTCGGCGTGGTTCCGCACCGCGCGCGACCCGCTCGTCGCCGACGCCGTCCGGCTGCTGCTCGAGGCCCCCGCGCACCCGTGGAGCGCCGACTCGCTGGCCGCCGCGGTGGGCTGCTCACGGGCGACGCTGGCCCGCCGGTTCACCACCGCGCTCGGCGTCGCGCCGATGGCCTACCTGACCCACTGGCGCCTGAGCCTGGCCGCCGACCTGCTGCGCTCGGGCGACCTGACGCTGGCCGCCGTCGCCGAGCGGGTCGGCTACGCCACGCCGTTCGCGCTGAGCTCGGCGTTCAAGCGCCACCACGGCGAGAGCCCGCAGGACTACCGCCGCGCGGCACGCCCCGCGGCGGGCTGAGGGATCTCGACAGGCTCGATCACCGGACAGGCTCGATCACCGGAGGGCGCGGCTCAGCGGATCGTGCCCACTCCCGGGATCAGCGGCAGGTCCAGGGCCGTGACGAACCCCGGCGCCGCCGCGACGACGGCCGGCACCGCGTTGAGCGCGCGGAGGCCCGTGGCCAGGCAGCCCGCGACGGCCGGGGCGCGGCCGGAGCCGTCGGTGAACCGGAAGGCGGTCTCCTGGCTGATCGACGGCGAGCCGACGACGTCGACGCGGTAGACGTCGTCGCCGGAGCCGGTGGGCCACTCGGGTGCGGCGTCGAGGCCGATGCGGTTGACGTGCTCGAGGGTGATCACCTCGCGGCCGTCGTAGACGCCGTTGATCGTGAACCGGATCGCCGCCACCTGCCCGGCGGCCACGACGCCCTTCGCGGAGGGCCGGTCGGTGGGCGTCACCCACTTCTCCCAGGTGGTGGTGATGTCGTCGAGCTCGATGCCGGCGGCGTGCGCGATCATCGGGACGGTGGCGCCCCAGGCCATGATCAGCAGCTCGGGGATCTCCAGCAGGGCGGTGAACTCCGGCGGTCGGCCGATGCCCATCTCGTCCTCGTAGTCGCCCTCGTAGTCGGTGTAGTCGAGCAGCTCGGAGGCGCGCACCGACTCCACGCGGCCGCACAGCCCCATGAGCGTCATCGGGAAGAGGTCGTTGGCGAAGCCTGGGTCGATGCCGGTGGTGAAGCACGACGCGCCGCCGGCCTCGCAGGCCTCGCGGACGGGGTCGATCCACGTCGGCGGGATCGACGGCAGGCTCGGCCACACCCACGGCGTCATCGCGGTGGAGCACACGTCGATGCCGGCGCGCAGGAAGGCGGTGATGACGCGGATGTTGTCATCGGCGTGCGCGGCGGTGGGGCCGTAGTGCACCAGCGCGTCGGGCCGCAGCGCGACGAGCTCCTCGACGGAGTCCGTCGTCATCACGCCGATCGGCGGCAGGCCGCAGATCTCGCCGGCGTCGCGGCCCACCTTGTCGGGGTTCGAGACGCCCACGCCGACCAGCTCGAAGAGCGGGTGGTCGACGAGCTCGGCCACCACCATCGAGCCCACGACGCCGGTGCCCCACAGCACCACGCGGTGGCGCCGCGGCACGGCGACCGGGCCGCTCACCGCTCGAACGCCTGACGCACGCGCTCCTCGGTGAGGCCGTAGTCCTTGAGGGAGTAGCGGTGCGACGGCGCGTGCGAGCCGCTGCGCAGCTCCTCGTCGGCCTCGCGGACGGCGAGCTCGACGTCGGGGGTCCACGGCAGGTCGAAGGCGTCGTAGACGGCGCGGACGGTGCCGACCTGGTCGGCGCGGAAGGCGTCGAAGGAGACGTCGAGGAACTGCGCCTGGTCGTACCTGTGACGGGCGTCGTGGAAGGCGTGGAAGGAGCGCGACCACAGGTCGAGCTGGGTGTGTCCGATGACGCCGCCGCGGTAGGTGTCGGAGTGCCCGGCGGTGGTCTCGGCCGAGAGCGAGCACGAGGAGGCGATGCACACGACGGGGTCGCGGTGGGTGTAGACGATCAGCGCGTCGGGATAGGCGGTCATGAGCGCGTCGAGGGCGGTCATGTGGGAGGGGTTCTTCAGCACCCACCGCTTCTCCGGCTCGTTGAGCCCGATGAGCTGCAGGTTCTGCCGGTGGCGCGCGTAGGCGTCGGTCCAGTCCTGGCCCTGCAGCCACTGGCTGTAGCGCGGCAGGTTCGCCAGGGACTCATACGAGTTGGACTTGCCGGTCTGGCGCAGCAGCCGCCAGCACTCCTCCACCGAGGTGGCGTCCATGTAGTGGATGCCCATGAACTCGGGGTTCTCCTGGTGGTGGGCGGCGAAGCCGGCCTGCATCATCGAGAACACCGGGTCGTCGTCCCAGCGCTCGCGCGGCGGACGCGGCTGCGGCACCTGCGTCAGCCACATCTCCAGGCCCTGCGCGCCCGGGTCGGCGTAGAGCAGCCGGTGCAGCGCGGTGGTGCCGGTGCGCGGCAGGCCCATGAGGAAGATCGGGCGCTCGATCGGCACGTCGGCGTGGTCGGGCCGGGCGGTGAACGCAGCCTGGGTGAGCAGCCGGCCCACGAGCGCCGACTTCACCTCCGAGCGCTGGAAGTAGTTGCCCCGCGGCGTGAGCCCGGCCTCCGGCGAGCCGAGGTCCTCGACGAGCACCCGCAGGCCCTCCTCGTGCGCGGTGCCGCCGAAGTCGTCGAGGCCGGTGGTGCGCATCGCCGCGGCGGCGATGTCCTCGTAGGTGCCGACGTCCGCGCGCTCGCGGGTCATCACGTTGTCGCTCATGGCTCGCTCAGGACTCGTTGTGGAACTCGCCGCAGTCGACGTTCACCAGCTGCCCGGTGATCGCCGAGGCGAGGTCGGTGGCCAGGAACAGCGTGGCACGCGCGACCTCCTCGGGGGACGCGAGCCGCTTGAGGTCGGTGGGCGCGGCCTTCTGCGCGTAGATCTCGTCGTGGGTGACGCCGTCGACCGAGGCCAGCCAGTCGAAGTAGCCCTGGTTGACGTCCTCGTAGATGTAGGACGGCGCGACGCTGTTGACGCGGATGCCGCGCGGACCGAGGTCGGTGGCCAGCGACGAGGCGAGGTGCAGCAGCGCGCCCTTGGAGAGCTTGTAGCCGCTGTACTCCGGCTGCGAGGAGTGCACGACGCAGGAGTTGAGCATGACGATCGAGCCGTGCGTGGCGGCGAGGGCGTCGGCGAAGAGCGCCGAGAGGCGCAGCGGCGCGAACACGTTGGTCTCGTTGGCCGCGCGCAGCGACTCCACCGACAGTCCGCTGACGGGGTCCATCGGCGGGATGCCGAAGGCGTTGTTGAGCAGGCAGTCGACGCGGCCGAACTCCTCCAGCGTCCGCTCGACCAGCCGCACCCGGGCGTCCTCGTCGGTGATGTCGGTGGGGACGACGAGCGCGCGGCGGCCGTGGCCGCGCACGACCTCGGCCATCCTCTCCAGCCGGGACTCGGTGCGGCTGACCAGCACGAGGTCGGCGCCCATCTTGGCGGCCTCCTCGCCCAGCGCCCGGCCCAGGCCGGGGCCGACGCCGGAGAGCACGACCACCTTGCCCTCCAGCAGCGGCAGGGGCCGGTAGCGCGCCTCGACGGCGGCGTGGGACTCGGTGAAGGCGGCGGCGACGGTGCTCACGAGATCATCCTTCGGGCGACGGAGCGCTGCCGGGCCGCGATGCGGTCGGCGTACTGCTCGGGGGTGAGGGGGGCGGTGTGCGGGAGGTGCTGGGCCACCTCGGCCAAGGGGACGACGCGGACCTGCGGTCCGTCGTCGGGGCCGAGGTCGCGCTCGAGGCGCTGCCAGCGCAGCATCATCGAGCCGGTGCGATGGCCGGTGGTCTCCAGCCAGTTCGCGATCGGGGCGCCGTCCAGCGGCGGATGCTCGGAGACCACGAAGCGCATCAGACCGTCGGGATCGGTCTGCGCCTGCGCCTTGGTCAGCGAGGTCTGGTGGGTCTCGTAGTCGGTGGAGGCGTACCAGTCCGAGCCGATCTGGATCGCCTGGTAGGCGGCGTCGTCGCACCGCGGGACGGTGACGATCATCGCCTCGTCCTCGGCCAGCGCGTAGTGGCCGATCGAGGAGCGCTGCGACGCGAGCCCGCCCGGGGTCGACTGCGGCGTCGTCAGCGTGTTGACCGGCTCCTTGTACTGGAAGAACTGGGGGAAGGCGAACCACGTCTGGATGCTCGAGGTGAGGCTGCGGGCGGCGACCTCGTACTTCTTGGCCAGCAGCGCGCGGGTGAGCGGACGCGCCGGCCGGCCGAGGGTGTCGACGCGCTCGATGGTGATCGTGCCGCGCTCCTCGGCGTCCCAGTCGTTGAAGACCTCGCGGACGATGAGCGTCTTCGCACCCGGCTCGGCGGTGTAGCGGAGTTCGAAGCGGCCCTCGGCGTCGCGCTCGAGCTCGCGGTCGTCGAAGGCGAGCATCGAGGTGGCCGCGGACGTCGCGGTGTAGGCGCCGCCCATGACCTGGAAGGACAGGTCGGCGGTCGTGCCGCGGCGTCCGCGGATCACGTACTCGACGCCCTCCTTGAGGTAGGCGTTGAAGTAGATCGCGTCGGGGTTGTCCAGGCCCTGGCGGGAGAACTGGTGGGTGGGGTTGACGAACAGCGGCCGCTCGAGGTCGTAGTCGAAGGCGGTCTGCATCGCCATCCGGATGCGCCCGGCGAGGTAGTCGTAGCCCTCGAGCAGGTCGGCCTCGGTGCGGATGAACGGCGCGCCGGCGATGAGCCGCTCGGCCTCGGCGATCGCCTCGCGCAGCGGCGCGGTGAGGTCCCAGGAGCCGTCGGTGCCCTCGATCGCCGCGGCGTCCTCGACCGCGCTCACGAGCCGGCCTTGGCGATGATGCTCTCGGCGTACTGCTCGAGGTGCTTGACCTTGGTCTCGAGCGGCTCGGTGTCGGGGCCCTTGATGTAGGGCACCCGGAAGCCGACGATGCAGTCGGTGACGCCCTTGTCCTCCAGGCGCTTGATGCCGTCGAGGGTGTAGGCGTCGTAGCTGATGACGTGCACCTCGAAGTCGTCGCGGGTGTCGCCCTCCTCCTTCCGGATCTCCGCGAGGCGGGTCAGGAGGCGGTCGAGCTCCTCGCCGTCGCCGCCGGCGTGCATCCAGCCGTCGCCGAGGCGCACGGCGCGGCGCAGGGCGGCGTCGGCGTGGCCGCCCACGAGCAGCGGGATGCGCTCGGTGGGCGCGGGGCACTGCTGGAGGCGGTCGATCTCGTAGAAGTCGCCGGAGTAGCCGAAGAACTCCCCCGACGTCAGGCCGCGCAGGATCTCCATGCACTCGTCCATGCGCTTGCCGCGCCGCTCCCACGGGACGCCGAGGTTGGCGAAGTCCTCGGGCCAGGGCGAGATGCCGACGCCGAGGCCGAGGCGGTTGTTCGAGAGGAAGGCCAGCGACGAGGCCTGCTTGGCCACCAGCACCGGCGGCCGCACGGGCAGCTTGAGGACGAACGGCGTCAGCCGCAGCGTCGTGGTGTGGGCGAACAGGTGCGCGCAGAGCACCATCGTCTCGATGAACTCCTTGCCCTGCAGGAACTCCCGGTCGCCGGTGTCGGTGTACGGGTACTTGGAGTCGGAGGTCTCGGGGTAGATGAGGCTGTCGGCCACCGTCATGGACGTGTAGCCGGCCGCCTCGGCCGCCTGGGCGAGCGGGGCGTAGTACTCGGCGCGGGTCATCGCCTCGGCGTAGCTGAATCGCATGTCGACCTCTCTGGTGGCTGCACGCGAAATATAGAACGTGTTCCACTTTTGTGCCACAGTTCACACCGTGGAGCTCACCGAGATCAGCGACCGGCTCGAGATCGCCGACGTCCTCACCCGCTACACCCGGGCGATCGACGCCGGCGAGTGGGACCGGCTCGACACCGTGTTCACCCCCGACGCCGACATCGACTACGTCGCCTCGGGCGGCATCCATGACACCTTCGCGGTGATCAAGCCGTGGCTCGCGGAGATGCTGCCGCTGTTCTTCCGCACCCGCCTGCACATGCTCGGCCAGCTCGACATCGACTTCACCGGCCCCGACGAGGCCACCTGCACCGCCTACTTCCACAACCCGATGACCATGGACGACGGCGCGGGCGGCACGAAGGTCGTCGAGCTCGGCGGGCTCTACCACCACACGCTGGTGCGCACGCCCGAGGGCTGGCGCAGCCGTCGGCTCGTCGAGGACATCGCCTGGAAGCGGGGCCTCTGAGGTCCCTCCGACCCACCACGGACGACGGGGTCGGCCGACTCGCCCGGCCGGACCGGACTTGGGCTCGGGCCCTCGGCACGGGAGGATGAGCGGGTGACCGAGCAGCCCGACCGCCCCCGACCCACCGACAACCCGGTCGTCACCGGGCTCATCGCGCTGGTCGGCGTCGGCCTGGCGCTGGGTCTGATCGTCGGCCTGGTCGCCCTCGTCGCGGTGAAGGTCGCGGGCGTGGGCGGCGACGACAGCTCCGGCGACCCCGCGGCCGACTCCTCGATGTACCTGCCGACGCCCTCGCGCACCGAGGGCCCGTCGGGGCCGCTCATCACGCTGGCGGCCGAGCCCTCGAAGAGCCCCTCGCGCTCGGCGTCGGCGCGGCCCTCACGGAAGCCGAGCGCCTCCCCGAGCAAGGAGGACGGCATCAACCTCAGCGTCGGCACCACGGCCGTCGGCCCGATGGAGCGCATCGACCTCAGCGGCACCTACCCCGAGGGCGAGGGCGCGGTGCTCCAGGTCCAGCGCCTGCAGGCGGGCTCCTGGCAGGACTTCGACGTCACGGTCGTCGTCAGCAACGGCGCCTTCTCCACCTACGTGCAGACCGGGCAGGTCGGCAAGAACCGGTTCCGCGTCGTCGACTCCGATGGCGGGAAGACGTCCAACCCCGTCGAGGTCACGGTCGGCTGAGTCCGGCCCGCGGCCGCGCGCCGCGAGGACGCTGCCGACCACCAGCGCGGTGCCGAGCGCCTGCGCCGGGCCGAAGGACTCCGCGAGCACGACGACGCCGAGCACGGTGCCCATCACGGGGTTGAGCAGGCCGACGAGCGCCACGTTGCCGGCGGGCAGCCGGCTCAGGGCGCTGAACCAGCAGACGTAGGCCAGCACGGTGGCGACGCCGCCGAGCCACACGTAGCCCGCGAGGGCCGGGGCGTCGAGCGCGGGCGGGGCGCCCTCGAGAAGCAGCGCGAGCGGCACCAGCAGGACGCCGCCGACGACCAGCTGCCAGGAGACCAGCGTCAGCATGCCCACCGGCGGCTGCCAGCGGCGCACCAGCACGAAGCCAAGGCCGGAGACCAGCACCGAGCCGAGCGCTCCGGCCAGGCCCAGGACGTCGGGGGTCTGCGGAGCGCGCAGCACCAGCAGGCCGACGCCCAGCAGGCCGACCAGACCGGCGAGCACGGCGCGGACGCCGGGGCGCTCGCCGAGGATGAGCACGGCCAGCGCCATGACCACCAGCGGCGAGACCGCCTGCAGGGTGGCGGCCAGCCCGCCGGGGAGGCGGTAGGCGCCGAGGAAGACCAGCGGGAAGAACAGCCCGATGTTGCACAGTCCGAGCACCAGCGCCTTGAGGCGCCAGCCCGGCGGCGGGAGGGTGCGGGTGACGGCGAGCAGCACCAGGCCGGGGGGCAGCGCGCGCATGGCGGCGGAGAAGAGGGGACGGTCCGGCGGCAGGGCCGTCGCGGTGATGACGTAGGTGGTGCCCCAGGCCAGCGGCGCGACGGCCGCGAGGGCGAGGAGCCGCGTCCGCTCCGAGAGGTGCCGCTCCGAGATGTCTTCCATGGAAGACACAATGCCTTCCGGGGAAGATATGTTCCAGTCCGTGACCGACCACGTCGCCCGACTGCGCGCCCAGTGGGCCCGCGAGCGACCCGACCTCGACACCTCGCCGCTCGACGTCGTCGGCCGCCTGCACCGCATCGGGGAGGCGCTCCATGCCGAGCTGCGCCCGGTCTTCGCCGAGGCCGGGCTCTCCGACGGCGAGTTCGACGTCCTCGCCGCCCTGCGGCGGACCGGGGCGCCCTACGTGCTCACCCCCGGCGAGATCGGCCGCACCACGATGATCACCTCCGGCGCGGTCACCAAGCGCATCGACCGCCTCGAGCGGGCCGGCCTGGTCTCGCGCGCGGTCTCGGTCGACGACGCCCGCAGCCGCGTCGTCACCCTCACCGAGGAGGGCGTGCGGCTCGTCGACGCCGTCCTCCCCCGCCACCTCGCCAACGAGGAGCGCCTGCTGGCGCTCTTCACCCCCGCCGAGCGCGCCCAGCTGGCCGCGCTGCTCGAGCGGTGGGCCGGTCACCTCGACGCCTGACCCCGGACGCGCCGACGCCCCCGCCGCAGAGGCGGGGGCGTCGGAGCCGTGCGTGCTCAGTAGGGGCCGGGACTCACTCCGGGACGTAGTCGAAGACGTCCGGGTTCGGGCCGGTGCGGCCGTCCTCGCCGCGGTCGAGCGCGTCGATGGCCTGGATCTGCTCGGGCGTCAGGGCGAAGTCGAAGATCGCGAAGTTCTCCTCCATGCGCTCGCGACGCATCGACTTCGGGAAGACGATGTCGCCGCGCTCGACGTGCCAGCGCAGGGTGACCTGCGAGGGAGTCTTGCCGTGGGCCTGCGCGATCTCGCCGATGACGGCGTCGTCGAGCACCTTGCCCTGGGCGATGGGCGACCACGCCTCGACGGCGACGCCGTGCCGGTGCGAGCCGGCGCGGGCCTCCTCGTTGGCGAAGTAGGGGTGCACCTCGATCTGGTTGACCGCGGGCACGACGCCGGTCTCGGCGACGATGCGGTCGAGGTGGGCCGGCTGGAAGTTCGAGACGCCGATCGAGCGGGCGCGGCCGTCAGCCACGAACTCCGTCAGGGTCTTCCACGTGCTGACGTAGTCGCCGTCGTAGAGCGTCGGCAGCGGCCAGTGGATGAGGAAGAGGTCGATCTGGTCCAGGCCCAGCTTGGCCATGGTGTCGTCGAAGGCGCGGCGGGCGTCGTCGGGACGGTGGTAGCCGTTGTTGAGCTTGCTGGTGATGTAGAGCTCCGAGCGCGGGATGCCGGACTGCGCGATGGCCAGGCCGACCTCCTGCTCGTTGCCGTACATCTCGGCGGTGTCGATGTGGCGGTAGCCGACCTCGAAGGCGGTGGTGACGGTGTCGGCGGTCTGCGCCGGCGGCACCTGGAAGACGCCGAACCCGAGCTGCGGGATGGTCGTCTGGTTGTTCAGGGTCACGGTCGGGACAGTCATGGGACCCACCGTGCCACCGGATCGCTATTCCCTGCTCACCCGGGAACAGACCACCCCTTCCCTATGTTGTGCCCAGTGAGTGAAGTTGAGTTGATCAGACTCAAGAATTTGGACATCATCGTCGCAGCGACGCACCATGGCAGAGCCGCGGCGCTGAGCTCACCACAGCAGTCATCACCGCAGTCACCGCAGCAGCACCCCACCCGAACTCACTGGAGGTTCCACCCATGGCACGAGCGGTCGGCATCGACCTCGGCACGACCAACAGCGTCGTGTCGGTCCTGGAGGGCGGCGAGCCCACCGTCATCGCGAACGCGGAGGGTGCGCGCACCACCCCGTCGGTCGTCGCCTTCGCCAAGAACGGCGAGGTCCTGGTCGGCGAGGTCGCCAAGCGCCAGGCCGTCACCAACGTCGAGCGCACCATCCGGTCGGTCAAGCGCCACATGGGCACCGACTGGAAGCAGCAGATCGACGACAAGTCCTTCACCCCGCAGCAGATCAGCGCGTTCGTCCTGCAGAAGCTCAAGCGCGACGCCGAGGCCTACCTCGGCGAGACGGTCACCGACGCGGTCATCACCGTCCCCGCCTACTTCTCCGACGCGCAGCGCCAGGCCACCAAGGAGGCCGGCGAGATCGCGGGCCTCAACGTCTCGCGCATCGTCAACGAGCCCACCGCGGCCGCGCTCGCCTACGGCCTCGACAAGGGCGAGGACGAGCTCATCCTGGTCTACGACCTCGGCGGCGGCACCTTCGACGTCTCCCTGCTGGAGATCGGCGAGGGCGTCGTGGAGGTCAAGGCCACCAGCGGCGACAACCACCTCGGTGGCGACGACTGGGACAACCGCGTCGTCGAGTGGATGGTCAAGAAGTTCAAGGACGCCAACGCCGTCGACCTCGGCGCCGACAAGATCGCCAAGCAGCGCCTCCAGGAGGCCGCGGAGAAGGCGAAGATCGAGCTGTCCTCCTCATCCGAGACCACCATCCACCTGCCCTACATCACCCACGGCGAGTCCGGCCCGCTCCACTTCGAGGAGCGCCTGACCCGCAGCGAGTTCCAGAAGCTCACCGCCGACCTCATCGAGCGCACCAAGGCGCCGTTCCAGGAGGTCCTCAAGGACGCCGGCGTCAAGGTCGGCGAGATCGACCACGTCGTCCTGGTCGGCGGCTCCACCCGCATGCCCGCCGTCACCGAGCTCGTCAAGGAGCTCCTCGGCGGCAAGGAGCCCAACAAGGGCGTCAACCCCGACGAGGTCGTCGCCAACGGCGCCGCGCTCCAGGCCGGCGTGCTCAAGGGCGAGGTCAAGGACGTCCTGCTCCTCGACGTCACCCCGCTGAGCCTGGGCATCGAGACCAAGGGCGGCATCATGACCACCCTCATCGAGCGCAACACCACGATCCCCACCAAGCGCAGCGAGATCTTCACGACCGCCGACGACAACCAGCCGTCGGTCGAGATCCGCGTCGCCCAGGGAGAGCGCCAGATCTGGGCGGAGAACCAGCCGCTGGGCAACTTCGAGCTCACCGGCCTCCCGCCGGCCCCCCGCGGCATCCCGAAGATCGAGGTCTCCTTCGACATCGACGCCAACGGCATCGTCCACGTCACCGCGAAGGACACCGCGTCGGGCAAGGAGCAGTCGATGACGATCTCCGGCGGCTCCTCGCTCAACAAGGACGAGATCGACCGCATGGTGCGCGAGGCCGAGCAGTACGCCGAGGCCGACGCCAAGCGTCGCGAGGCCGTCGAGGTCCGCAACCAGGCCGACCAGCTCGTCTACACCACCGAGAAGTTCCTCACCGACAACGCCGAGAAGCTGCCCGAGGACGTCAAGACCGAGGTCCAGGCCGACGTCGACGCCCTCAAGGCCACCCTCGAGGACGCCGAGGCCGACGCCGAGGCGCTCAAGGCCGGCGTCGCGAAGCTCAACGAGTCGAGCCAGAAGATGGGCGCGGCGCTCTACGCCGCGGCCGAGGCCGACTCCGCGGCCGCGGGCGGCGCCACCGGCGCCACCGGCGAGGCCGACGACGACATCGTCGACGCCGAGGTGGTCGACGAGACCGGCGAGGAGTCGGGCCAGGCCGGCGAGGGCGAGTCCAAGTGACCGAGTCCCGTCCCCCCGAGGAGCAGGACGCCGTCAGCGACTGGCTGGAGGAGGGCGGTCCCCTGGAGCCCCAGGACGTCGCCGAGGCCGAGCACGCCGAGGCAGCAGCCTCGGAGGAGGGGGCCGAGCCCTCCTCCGAGGAGCCCGACCCGCTCGCGCGGGCCGAGGCCGAGCTGGCCGAGCGCACCTCCGACCTCCAGCGCCTGCAGGCGGAGTTCCTCAACTACAAGCGCCGGGTCGACCGCGACCGCGAGCTCGTCCGCGAGAACGCCACGTACGCCGTGCTCACGACCATCGTCGAGGTGCTCGACACCATCGACCGCGCCCGCGAGCACGAGCCCCTGGAGGGCGGCCTCAAGGCCGTCGCCGAGCAGCTCGAGCGCACGGTCGCGGCGCTGGGCCTGGTGCGCTTCGGCGAGGCCGGGGACGCCTTCGACCCCGCCCTGCACGAGGCGCTGAGCAACCTCGGCACCGACGCCGAGGTCGAGGTCACCACCTGCAAGGTGGTCGCCAAGGCCGGCTACCGCATCGGCGAGCGCGTCGTCCGCGCCGCGCAGGTGCTGGTCGTCGAGCCCGCCTGACCGGCCCGACGAGCAGCACCCCAGCAGCACCAGCACCACCCGGGTCGGGGCGGAGCCTCACGAAGGCTCCGCCCCGCTCGACTCGCACCACTACGATCGATCCTCGAGCACCGAGGGGAGGGACTCCCGCGTGAGCAGCACCGACGGCATGCGCGCCGACTGGGCGCAGAAGGACTTCTACGCCGTGCTCGGCGTCGCCAAGGACGCCACGGCGGACCAGATCAAGAAGGCCTACCGCCGCCTCGCCCGCGACAACCACCCCGACTCCAACCCCGGTGACACCGCCAAGCACGACCGCTTCAAGGCCGTCGCCGAGGCCTACGACGTCGTCGGCGACCCCGACAAGCGCGCCAAGTACGACGAGCTGCGGCGCCTCCACGCCGCCGGCGGCATGCCCGGCGGGTTCGGCGGCGGGTTCGGCGGCCCGGGCGGAGCCGGGGGCTTCAACCTCGACGACCTGCTGCGTCAGCAGGGCGGCGCCGGCGGCCAGGGCGGCCTCGGCGACATGTTCGGCGACCTCTTCGGCGGCGGCTTCGGCCGCGGCCGGCAGCGTCCGCGCGCCACCAAGGGCGTCGACGTCGACACCACCGCCACCATCGGCTTCACCGACGCCCTCGAGGGCGTCACCATCTCGCTGCGCCTGACCTCCGACTCCCCGTGCTCCACCTGCTCGGGCAGCGGCGGCAAGCCCGGCACCAAGCCGCGCGTGTGCAGCCAGTGCGACGGCGCCGGCTACGTCGCGGCCGGGGTCGGCGGCGGGTTCTCGATGAACGAGACCTGCCCCGCCTGCGGTGGACGTCAGCTGGTCTACGACGAGCCGTGCCCCACCTGCCACGGCTCGGGCCGCGGTGCCTCGGCGCGCACGATCCAGGCCCGCATCCCCGCCGGCGTCAAGGACGGCCAGCGCATCCGTCTGCGCGGCAAGGGCGCGCCCGGCGAGAACGGCGGCCCGGCCGGCGACCTCTTCGTCACCGTCAAGGTCTCCCCGCACCGGCTCTTCGGCCGCAAGGACGACCATCTCACCCTCGACGTCCCGGTCTCGATCGACGAGCTCGCGCTCGGCGCCGAGATCCGCATCCCGACGCTCGGCGGCACCCCCGTCACCCTCAAGGTGCCCGCCGGCACCCCCAACGGACGCACGTTCCGCGTGCGCGGCAAGGGCGCCCAGCGCGCCGACGGCACCCGCGGCGACCTCCTGGCCACCGTCGAGGTGCAGGTGCCCGGCACCCTCAACCCGGAGGTCCGCGCCGCGCTCGAGGCCCTGCGCACCGCGTCGGCCGGCACCCCGCTGCGCGCGAACCTGTTCGAGAAGGCGGGCTGACGATGGCCCGCCCGCCGTTCGAGGAGCGCCGCTTCGAGCCGAGCCCGGAGGCGGCCGTCTACGTCATCAGCGTCGCCGCCGAGCTCACCGGCCTGCATCCGCAGACCCTGCGCACCTACGAGCGCCTCGGCCTGATCACCCCTGGCCGCACCGGCGGCGGCGGGCGCCGCTACTCCCTGCACGACATCGAGCTGCTGCGCACCATCGCCGACCTCACCGCCGCCGGCATCGGCCTCGAGGGCGTGCGCCGCATCCTGCAGCTCGAGGACCGCGTCCGCGCCCTCGGCGCCCGCAACGAGGAGCTGCAGGCCGAGCTCGAGGCCACCCGCGAGGCCCTGCGCCAGACCCTCGACGCCCGACGCGCCGACGTCCCCCGCACCCCCGGACGCCTCCCCGTCCTGCGCTCCCCCGACCCCGCCGGCTCCGTCGTCGTGTGGCGTCGCGACCGCTCCCGCTGATCTCGGCCTCCGCTCCGGCCTCCCGCCGGCTCGGTGGTGGCGACGCGCGGGCCGCCGGGGGCAGTTTCCCCGGTCGACCGGGGAAACTGCCCCCGTGCGGCGTGTCCGGCAGGTCCGAGCGCCGCAGAACCTGCGAGGCACGTCACGGCGTCGAGGCGAGGAGCGTCCTCGGGCGTGCGGATCGACACGATCGGTGGCGTCCCGCGCGTCGGCCTTCTACGCTCAGCGCGCGGGCGTGACGGTCGTCATGCCGCATGGGGCGCGACGGGCAACTCCGACGCGAGAGCAGGAGTGACGCGTGGAGTGGTTCAACGAGTGGGTCTCGGAGATCCATTGGGTCCACTTCCTCACCATCCCGCTCTTCACCGGCATCGTCGGCTGGCTGATCAACTGGTCGGGCCTGTGGATGCTCTTCAGCCCGGTGCGCTTCCGCGGCGTCAGGATCCCCGGCATGGCCGAGCTCAGCGGGCTGCTGCCGCGCAAGCTGCAGGAGGTGCCCGGCATCCTCCAGGGCGGCATCGGCTGGCAGGGCATCGTCCCGGCCCGCGCGGCCAAGATGGGCTCGATCGCGGTCGACAAGGCGATCGCCAAGCTCGGGACGCCGGCGGAGTTCTACCAGCAGCTCGAGCCCGACCAGATCGCCGAGCACATCATCACCGTGTTCCGCCCCGAGCTGCCCGAGCTCGTCGACTCCGTGATGCGCCAGGAGCACCCGCGGCTGTGGCGCGACCTGCCGCGTCCGGTGCGCAACGCGGTCATCGAGCGCGTCCAGGCGCAGCTGCCGTCGGTGGTCGGCAAGATCACCACCGAGATCGGCGTGCACATCGACCAGCTGCTCGACCCCAAGATCATGGTGATCGACCACTTCCAGAAGAACCCCGCGCTGGTCGTGCGGATCTTCCGCGACTTCGGTCAGCGCGAGCTGAACCTGATGGTGGCCTTCGGCTTCATCTTCGGCTTCCTGCTCGGCATCCCGGTGGCGATCGTCGACTCGATCTTCGGGCAGTGGTGGCTGCTGCCGATCCTGGGCGTGGTCGTCGGCTGGGTCACCAACGCCCTGGGCATGTGGCTGATCTTCGAGCCCACCGAGCCCAAGCGCTACCTGGGCATCAAGGCCCACGGCCTGTTCCTGCGCCGCCAGGACCAGGCCGCCGAGGTGTACGCCCGGATCATCGCCGAGGACGTCATCACCCTCGAGCGCATCGGCGACTTCCTCATGGAGGGCCCGCGCGGCGACCGCACGCGTCAGATGCTGGCCACCGCGCTCAAGCCGGCCATCGACAAGGCCGCCGGCCCCGCCCGCGCGGCGGTCCGGATGGCCGTCGGCCCCACCCGCTTCGACAACATCCGCGACTCCGTGGCCCGCGAGGCCGTCGGCCGCACGCTGACGCCCTTCCAGGACCCCGAGTTCAGCAAGCGGCAGTCGGAGAGGATCCGCGTGCTGATCGCGCGCCGCACCAAGGAGCTCCCTCCGCGAGACTTCGTCGAGATGATGCGCTCGGCGATCAAGGAGGACGAGTGGATGCTCTACGCCCACGGGGCGATCATGGGTCTGGCCGGCGGCTTCCTGCACCTGTGGATCTTCGGGGTCGCGTGATGGGCGCATGACCGGCTCCATGGAGCGCGACGAGGCCTACGAGCGGTCCCTCGACGAGGCGCTCGAGCGCGTCTACGGGCCCGACGAGACCGACGTGACGCCGGTGCCGCTCACCGAGGCGCTCGCCCCGGCCGTCGAGGCGCTGCCGGGCCTGGCCCGCGTGGCGGCGTCGGCGGCCTGGCACACCACCGGCTGGTCGGTGCGCGCCTACGTGCGCACCGGACGACGCCTGGCCCGTGCCGTCACCGACTCCCGCGAGGCCGCCGCCCTGGCCGCCGACGCCACCAAGATGGCCTCGGTCGTCGGCGAGCTCTCCCGCTCGGTCTCGGCCGGCACCCCGGTGGGCAGGGCGCTGGTGCAGGCCGCGGAGTCGCTCGGCGAGATCGTCGACCCCTCGAACGATGGCCCCTCGGTCGTCGTCTCGGCGCACCTGCACGTCAACAACGAGCGTGGCCGCTCCACGCCCGAGCGGCTGCGGCAGCGCGGCGCCGAGCTGCTCGAGCGCTCCCGCGACGTGTGGATGGACGAGGAGTCCCACCCGGCCTACGACCGCATCCTCGACGAGCTCGCCCCCGACGAGGGCCGCATCCTGCTGCTGCTGCTCAACGGCGGCCCGCAGCCCAGCGTCGACGTGCGCACCGGCGGCCCGCTCGGCGTCGTCAGCAGCCAGCTCATCGCGCCGGGCCTGACGATGATCGGCCCGCGCGCGGGCCTGCGGCACGTCGACCGCGTGCCGGCCTACCTCAACAACCTCTTCCGGCTCGGGCTCATCTGGTTCTCCGCCGAGCCGCTGCGCGATCCGCTCGACTACCAGGTGGTCGAGGCCCAGCCCGACGTGCTGGCCGCGATGCACTCGGTGCGCTTCGCGAAGGTGGTGCGGCGCAGCATCCACCTCACGCCCTTCGGCGTCGACTTCTGCCGCACCTGCCTGGTCGACGAGCAGGCCGCGATCGCGGAGTTCCCGGCGCACGACGCCCCGCCGGAGGCGTCCGACCCGTCCTGACGCCGTCCCACCCCGTGCCGGAGCCGGCCCTGATCTGATCCCGCGGATGCACAAGACTTGAGCGGAACAGACTCAAGTCTCACACTGTTGGGACAGATGACCGGCGCGAGGGGCGTCGGCGTCCACCGTCACCAGGAGTGCCGCCCATGAGTCAGTTCGGGGCCGAGCGGTTCACCACCCGCAGCCGGGAGGCCGTCGAGGCCGCCCAGGTGTCCGCCACCACCGCCGGCAACACCGTCGTCGAGCCCATCCACCTCCTCGTCGCCCTGCTGCTGCAGCCCGAGGGCACCGCCGCGTCGCTGGTCACCCAGGCCGGCGCCGACGCGCCCGCCCTCGTCCGCGCCGCGGCCGCCCAGCGCGATGCCCTGCCCAGCGCCACCGGCAGCAGCGTCCAGGCGCCGTCCGGCTCGGCCGCGCTCACCCGCGTGCTCGCCTCCGCGCTCGACCTGGCCACCTTCATGAAGGACGACTACGTCGCCACCGAGCACCTGCTCATCGCGCTGGCCACCGTGGAGTCCTCGGCCCGCACCGTGCTGCGCGAGGCCGGCCTCACCGAGGAGGGCCTGCGCGAGGGCCTCAGCGCCGTGCGCGGCAACCGCCGGGTCACCAGCCAGGACGCCGAGTCGACCTACGAGGCGCTCGCGAAGTACTCCGTCGACCTCACCACCGCCGCCGAGGAGGGTCGCCTCGACCCCGTCATCGGCCGCGACTCCGAGATCCGCCGCGTCATCCAGGTGCTCTCGCGGCGCACCAAGAACAACCCCGTGCTCATCGGCGAGCCCGGCGTCGGCAAGACCGCCGTCGTCGAGGGCCTGGCCCAGCGCGTCGTCGCCGGCGACGTCCCCGACTCCCTCAAGGGCCGCCGGGTGCTCAGCCTCGACCTCGCCGCGATGGTGGCCGGCGCGAAGTACCGCGGCGAGTTCGAGGAGCGGCTCAAGGCCGTCCTCGAGGAGATCCGCGACGCCGGCGGCCAGGTGATCACCTTCATCGACGAGCTGCACACCGTCGTCGGCGCGGGCGCCGGCGGCGACTCCGCCATGGACGCCGGCAACATGCTCAAGCCGATGCTGGCGCGCGGCGAGCTGCACATGATCGGCGCCACCACGCTGGATGAGTACCGCGAGCGCATCGAGAAGGACCCCGCGCTCGAGCGGCGCTTCCAGCAGGTGCTGGTCGGCGAGCCCAGCGTCGAGGACACCATCCAGATCCTGCGCGGCATCCAGGAGAAGTACGAGGCGCACCACGGCGTCCGCATCACCGACGCCGCCCTCGTGGCCGCCGCCACCCTCTCCGACCGCTACATCTCGGGGCGCCAGCTGCCCGACAAGGCCATCGACCTCGTCGACGAGGCCGCCTCGCGCCTGCGCATGGAGATCGAGTCCTCGCCGGAGGAGATCGACCGCCTGCGCCGCCAGGTCGACCGGCTGCGCATGGAGGAGTTCGCGCTGGCCAAGGAGAGCGACGACGCCTCCGTCGAGCGCCTCGAGCACCTGCGCGCCGACCTCGCCGACAAGCAGGAGGAGCTGCGCGGCCTCGAGGCCCGCTGGGAGCGGGAGAAGTCCTCGCTGGAGGGCGAGGGCGAGCTGCGCCGTCAGCTCGACCAGCTGCGCATCGAGGCCGACCGCCTCCAGCGCGAGGGCGACCTCGGCAAGGCCAGCGAGCTGCTCTACGGTCGCATCCCCGAGCTGGAGTCGCAGATCAGCGCCGTCGACGCCGCGGGCGCCGGCGGAGCGGTGCCCGTCGCGGAGCGCCTCGTCGGCGAGGAGGTCGGTGCCGAGCAGATCGCGGAGGTCGTCGAGGCCTGGACCGGCATCCCCACCGGCCGGATGCTGCAGGGCGACGCCGAGAAGCTCCTCGACATGGAGTCCGTGCTCGGCGCGCGCCTGATCGGCCAGCACGACGCCGTCCGCGCCGTCAGCGACGCCGTCCGCCGCTCGCGCGCCGGCATCGCCGATCCGAACCGGCCCACGGGCTCGTTCCTCTTCCTCGGCCCCACCGGCACCGGCAAGACCGAGCTGGCCAAGGCGCTGGCCGACTTCCTCTTCGACGACGAGCGCGCCATGGTGCGCATCGACATGAGCGAGTACGCCGAGAAGCACGCGGTGGCCCGCCTCGTCGGCGCCCCTCCCGGCTACGTCGGCTACGACGAGGGCGGCCAGCTCACCGAGGCCGTGCGCCGCCGCCCGTACTCCGTCGTCCTGCTCGACGAGGTGGAGAAAGCGCACCCCGAGGTCTTCGACATCCTGCTGCAGGTGCTCGACGACGGCCGCCTCACCGACGGCCAGGGACGCACCGTCGACTTCCGCAACACCATCGTCGTGCTCACCTCGAACCTCGGCTCGCAGTTCCTCGTCGACCCGCTGCTGGACCCCGAGCGGCGTCGCGAGTCGGTGCTGGCCGCGGTGCGCTCCTCCTTCAAGCCCGAGTTCCTCAACCGCCTCGACGAGATCGTGGTCTTCGAGGCGCTCACCCCCGAGGAGCTCACCTCGATCGTCGACCTGCAGCTGGCGCTGCTCGAGCGGCGCCTGGCGGTGCGGCGGATCAGCATCGAGGTCACCGACGCCGCCCGCACCTGGCTGGCCACCACCGGCTACGACCCCGCCTACGGCGCCCGCCCGTTGCGTCGGCTGATCCAGTCGGCCATCGGCGATCCCCTCGCCCGGCTGCTCATCGGCGGTCAGGTGGTCGACGGCGCTCGCGTGCGGGTCGACGTCGACCCCGAGGGCGGGGGGCTGGTGATCGGATAGACCCCCGGGGGCATGCCGGTTTCCCCGGATATCCGGGGAAACCGGACGTTGTCAGGGGAAGTGACCCCTGACAACGTCCAGTTCTCCCTGACCTGATCCCCCGACCACCCGTGACGACGACGCGGCGGGGCGGCACACTGAGCCGGTGACCCGTCTCGGACTGCGCCGCCCCGCCCTCCTCGTCACCGCGCTCACCGGAGCCCTGGCCCTGACGACGCTGCCGGCGTCGGCGGTCTACGCGCCGGGCACCCAGCGCTCCGACACCCTCTTCCCCAGCCAGGGCAACAGCGGCTACGACGTCCGCCACTACGACGTCCGCCTGACCTGGACGCCGGTCAGCGGCCGGGTCCAGGCGGCCATCGGCATCACCGCGCGCGCCACGGCGCGCCTGGACTCCTTCCACCTCGACTACGAGGGCCCGGCGCTCACCGGCGTGGCGGTCGACGGCGTCCGCGCGAAGGCCGTGCGCCGCGGCAGCGAGCTCGTCGTCAGCCCCGCGCGACCGATCGCGGACGGGAGGTCGTTCCGCGTCACCGTCGGCTACGCCGGCAAGCCGCCGACGCACACCGACCCCGACGACTCCATCGAGGGGTGGGTGACGACCACCGACGGCGCCACAGCGCTCGGCGAGCCCGTCGGCACGTCGACCTGGCTGCCGTCGAACAACACCCCCGCCGACAAGGCCAGCTACCGCTACGTCATCACGACGCCCGTCGGCTACCGCGCCACCGCCAACGGCGACCTCGTCGGCGAGCGCACCAGCGGCGGCTCGACGACGTCGACGTGGAGCGCGCCCGAGCCGATGGCCACCTACCTCGCGATGGTCTCGATCGGGCGGTTCAGCGTCACCCGCTCCACCTTCACCTCCACCGACGGCCGCCGGATCCCGCTGCGCACCTACGTGCAGACCGGTGCGAGCGCCGGCGCCACCGGACGGCTCGCGGAGGTCCTGAAGGCCGAGGAGCGGTGGTTCGGGCCGTACCCGTTCCGCGCCGGCGGCAGCCTCGTCGACGACGCCTCGGTCGGCTACGCCCTCGAGACCCAGACCCGGCCGTTCTACCCGGTCGGCAGCGCCGACATCTCCACCGTCGTCCACGAGAGCGCCCACCAGTGGTTCGGCGACTCCGTGACGCTGCGCGACTGGCACGACATCTGGCTCGCCGAGGGCTTCGCCACCTACGCCGAGTGGCTGTGGGGCGCGACGCACGGCGGCCCGAGCACCGCGGCGCGCTTCGACAGCCTCTACCAGCGCCCGGCCAGCGACGCGCTGTGGAGCCCGGCGCCGCGGAGGTTCACCGACCCCGCCGACCTCTTCGGCGACCCGGTCTACAACCGCGGCGCCATGACGCTGCAGGCGCTGCGCGAGCGCATCGGCGACCGCGACTTCTTCCGGTTCGTCCAGCGCTGGGCCGCCGATCGGCGTCACGGCTCGGCCACCACCGCCCAGCTCGTCGCGCTGGCGGAGTCGGTGTCCGGGCGCGAGCTCTCCGGCTTCTTCCGCACCTGGCTCGACACCGACGGCAAGCCGTCGGGCTACTGAGCGTCGTGGGCTCGACGCCGATCCGCGTCGTCGACGGCACGGAGGCCCGGGCGCTGTCAGGGCGGCTGTGGCCCTGCTACGACGCCGTGTTCGGCGACGTCGAGGGCGAGCACGCGTTCCGCGAGGACGTGCTCGGACGACATGCCGCCCGGGACGGCTTCCGGCTCGCCGTGGCCGCCGACGAGGATCGCGTGGTCGGCTTCGCCTGGGGCTACCGCGGCGAGCGGGGCCAGTACTGGTCCGATCTCGTGGCCGAGTCCCTGCCCGGGCTCGCCGAGACCTGGATCGGCGGTCACTTCGAGCTCGTCGAGCTCGCGGTGCTGCCCTCAGCACGCCGACGCGGGCTCGGCCGGGCGCTGCTCGACGCCGTGCTCGAGGGCGTCGAGGGCCGCTGCCTGCTCAGCACCAGCGACGACCCGGACGATCCCGCGGTGCGTCTCTATCTCGCCACCGGTTGGCGCACCCTGGGCACGCTCGCTGCTGGCACCCAGGTGATGGGCCGCGAGCCTCAGGCCTCGCTGACGACGTAGGCCGTCGCGGGCTTCACCTTCGCATCCCCACAGCTCTGACGCCTCGGCGTGGAGGCGGCGGTGACGCGCACCGTGACCGGCGCGTCGGCACCGTCGGCCAAGTGCACGTGGGCGAGGTCGCCGTCGAGCACCACCGAGCGGACGGCGTCGAGGCCCGTCAGCGAGCGGGCGGCCCGCACGTGCAGCTCGGCGGCCTGCGCCGCGGATGCGCGTCCGGCCTGACCGCGCACGACGGCGAGGTCGGGCATCCGGCCCGCGAGGAGCGCCTCGGCGGCGGGGACGGCGTCGTCCTCGCCCACCCGGCCGAGCACGACGCCCGACGGCAGCGCGAGGAGGGTGGCGGCGAAGCGATGGCCGCCGAGGTGGCTGGTCTCCCAGGTGCCCGCGGGCCAGCGGGCGGCCAGGCGGGTGGCGATCGGGCGGCCGAGCTCGGCGCAGCAGACGTCGCGGCGGCCGTGCGCGCAGACCAGCCACAGCGGCCCGGCCTCCGGCTCCCAGCGCGCCTGGGCCAGCGCGGCGAGCGAGGAGGCGACGGCGCGCTCGAGCGTCCCGCGCTCCAGGTCGACCCGGTACGCGGTGAGCCCGTCGGGCGTGCGACCGCCGCCGTGCCGGCGGATCAGCTGCACCCGGGCGTCGGCCCACGCACCCGCCCGGACGTCGTCGGGCAGCGTGACGAGGTCGGCGGCCTTCGGCAGCCAGGCGCCCGGCTGCTCGACCATCAGCCAGCGGACGTCGGCCGGGGCGCTGCCGGCGAGCGGCTCGTCGTCGCGCAGGCTCGCCAGGGAGCAGCGGAAGGCGGACGCCGCCTCGCTCACCGGTGCACCTCGCCGAGGTCCTCGTGCTGGCGGTGGCTCAGCGGCTCGACCTGGAAGGTCACGTGGCGCACGTCGAAGTGGTCGGCCACGCAGTGGCACAGGTCGTCGAGGACGGCGCCGACGCCGCGCGCCTCGAGGGCCTCGTCGGTGACGGTGATGTGCGCCGAGAGGCTCGGCAGGCCCGAGGTGATGGTCCAGGCGTGAAGGTCGTGCACCTCGACGACGCCCTCGACGTGGCCGAGGTGGTGCTGCACGGCGTCGAGGTCCAGGCCCGCGGGGGCGACCTCGAGCAGCACCGCGACGGCGTCGCGCAGCAGCACCAGCGAGCGGGGCAGGATCATCGCGGCGATGAGCAGGGAGGCCACCGGGTCGGCGCGGTCCCAGCCGAAGAGCAGGATCAGGACGCCGGCCAGCACCGCGAGCAGGGAGCCGAGCAGGTCGGCGAAGACCTCGTTGAGCGCGCCGCGGACGTTGAGCGAGTCGGCGTCGCCCCGTGAGAGCACCGTCATCGAGATGCCGTTGGCGAGCAGGCCGACGAGCGCGAAGGCCACCATGGGGCCGGCGTCGACGGCGCTGGGGTCGATCAGCCGCGGGATCGCGGCGTAGGCCAGGTAGCCGCACACCACCAGCAGGACGACGGCGTTGGCCAGCGCGGCGAGGATCTCGGCGCGGTGGTAGCCGAACGTCGAGCGACGCCCGGCCGGGAGGCTGGCGACGTAGGACGCGGCCAGCGCGAGCGCCACCGCGGCGGCGTCGGTGGCCATGTGGCCGGCGTCGGCGAGCAGGGCCAGCGAGCCGGTGACGACCGCGCCGACGATCTCCACGACCATCACGCTCGCGGTGACCGCCAGGACGATGCGCAGACGTCGACGATCGGCCGCTCGTCCGGCGGCGTGCCCGTGGCCGTGCCCGTGTCCGTGTCCCACGGACGTCAGCCTAGGGCGCGCCCGAGCGGAGATTGGTCAGGGGAACTTCTGCGAGAACGGCCCCAAGTTCCCCTGACCTTCTAGAAGTTCCCCTGTCAGCCGGGGAACTTCTAGAACCGGCCGTGCGGCGTCGTCCACCCCGACAGGTCAGGCCCGGCGGGGACGATGCCGGAGGGATTGATGTCGGTGTGGACGACGTAGTAGTGCGCCTTGATCTGCTCGAAGTCGACGGTGTCGCCGAAGCCGGGGGTCTGGAACAGGTCGCGGGCGTAGCCCCAGAGGTTCGGCATCTCGGTGAGCTTGGAGCGGTTGCACTTGAAGTGCCCGTGGTAGACGGGGTCGAAGCGCACGAGGGTGGTGAAGAGGCGGACGTCGGCCTCGGTGATCGCCTCGCCCATGAGGTAGCGGCGGTCGGCGAGGCGCTCCTCGAGCCAGTCGAGCGCGGTGAAGAGCCGCTCGTACGCCGCCTCGTAGGCCTCCTGGGAGCCGGCGAAGCCGCAGCGGTAGACGCCGTTGTTGACCTCGGTGAAGATCCGCTTCATGACCTCCTCCATCTCCTCGCGCTGGGCCGTCGGCCACAGGTCGGGGGCGTCCTCGCGGTGGAACTCGCGCCACTCGTGGAAGAGGTCGTGGGTGATCCAGGGGAAGTCGTTGGTGACGACCTCGCCGGAGGAGATCTCCACCATCGCCGGCACCGTGATGCCGCGCGGATAGCCGGGGAACCGCTTCTCGTAGGCGTCCTTGAGCCGCGGGATGCCGAGCACGGGGTCGACGCCGCCGGGGTCGAGGTCGAAGGTCCAGGAGTTCTTGTCGTGCGTGGGCCCGGGGGTGCCGAGCGAGATGACGTCCTGCAGGCCGAGGAGCTCGCGGACGATGATGGCGCGGTTGGCCCACGGGCAGGCACGGGCGGCGACCAGGCGGTAGCGGCCCGGCTCGACCGGCCACAGCTCGCCGTCGACCGGGCCGTGCTCGGGACGCCGGGCGTCCTTGGTGATCCGGTCGGGCACGTAGGTCATGTCGCGCTCGAAGGCCTTGCCCTTCTCGACGTACGTGGGGGTCAGGTCGTCTGCCATGGCGCCACGGTAGCCGCGCTCAGGCGGGGACGGCGGCTCCCTGCGGGTGGTCCTCGCCGGCGGTGGCCGGCACCAGCGAGGCGACGAAGTCGAGCTTGTCGAGCACCGGCGCGGGGATGACGAAGGGGTAGAGGTCGTCCTTGCCCATGCTGCGGTTGATCTGGTTCAGCGCGGTCGAGAGCGGCACCCACACGCCGGTGACGACGTCGCGGAACCGCGAGAACGCGCTCACCGGGCCGACGGCGGCCAGGCCGAACTCGCGGGCGGTCTCGACGGTGTCGCAGATGTGCAGCAGGTGCGCCCAGGTCTCGGCGAAGTCCTCGAAGGGGTGCATGGTGGCGTAGGTGGAGATGTAGGAGGTCTCCCAGCCGGCGGGCGCGCCCTCGGAGTAGTGACGCTCGAGGGCGTCGGCGTAGCTGGCCGACTCGTCGCCGAACAGCTCGCGGCAGCGGGCCATCCGCTCCTCGCCGCGCACCAGCTGCCACTCGTAGTAGTGGCCCACCTCGTGGCGCAGGTGGCCGAGCATGGTGCGGTACGGCTCGGCGAGGCGGGCGCGCACCCGCTCGCGGTAGGCGTCGTCGCTCTCGGCGAGGTCGAGGGTGATGACGCCGTCGGCGTGCCCGATCGTGACGTCCTCGGCGACGCTGGAGAGCAGGTCGAAGGCCAGCCCGTTCTCGGGGTCGCCGGTGACGGGGTCCTTGCCGAGGATCGGCAGGCCGAGCCCGTCGAGCTCGGTGATGAGGTGTCGCTTGGCGGCCTCGGCGACGGCGTACGCGGCCAGGCCGGCGGTGTCGTCGTCCGCGGGGCGGGTGCGGGTGAGGTCGCAGGAGAAGCACTGGCCGCCCTCGAGCCGGGCCAGCCAGGTGCAGCCGGAGAGGTCGAGGTTGCGGCACACGTGCCACACCAGGCCGGCGGCGTCGGTGTAGCGGCCCTCGGCGTCGACGGGCACGATCGCGCGCTCCTCGCGCGACCACCCCAGGGCGGTGCCGCAGGAGACGCAGACGGAGTTCTCGGCGAACAGTGGGTTGTCGCAGACGCGACAGCGATGGGCCAGCACGGCGTCACCCTCCCACCGACGGGGCCGCCACCGCCCCCACCCAGTGGAGGGTCAGGCCGTGACGGTGAGCACGACGACGGCTCGCTGCGCGGGGTCGCACCAGCGCCGCTGCACCCGCAGCAGCCGCCAGCCCGACCACGCGAGCATCGGGACGGCCAGCAGCAGCGGCACGCGGGCGTCGTCGAGCTGGGCGATCCCGGAGAACAGCAGGCCGGTGACGGTGGTGCTCAGCGCGAGCCGCGCGGAGTAGCCGATCATCGCCGTCGGCGGCGCGGGCGTCGCGCGCGCCGAGCGCAGGTCGACGGCGTGGGGGTGCTGCTGCGACCACCGCATCGACGCCGCGGTCACCTGCACCAGCACCACCAGCAGGCTGGCGAGCAGCGCGCTGGCCTCGGCCGGGGTCGGCACCCCGGCCCGCAGCCCGGCGACGAGCACGGTCAGGACGCCCGCGGCCAGCAGGAACTCGGCCAGCACCTGCGTGCGGGCGCGGAAGACGGCGTCGGCCGGCACCGGCAGCGACTCCCGCCAGCGTCCGCCGCCGCCGTCGAGGCACCAGACGTTGACGCCGAACAGCAGCGCCCCGCCGGAGACCACGAGGCCGGGCAGGAGCGTCAGGGACGACCACGGCAGGTCGCCGAGCACGGCGACGAGCCCGGGGCCCAGCGCCAGCACCAGCAGGCCGCGGCGCATCGGCACCGCCCGCCACACCGACGCGCGGTCGCCGCGCACCAGGGCGGCGTGCACCGAGCGCGCCGCCGGGCGCACCCGGCGGTGCCCGGTCTCGGCGGCCACCTCGTCGACGGGCAGCAGGCGCGCGGCCCAGGTGGCCGGCAGGGCGCCGAGGACGACGACGCCCGCCGTCACCGCCGCGAGCGCGACCAGCGTCAGCCCGAAGCGCGGGCCGGGGGCGTCGAGCAGGCCGATCAGCACGGCCGAGGTGGGGACGGCGTCCATGAGCGGCACCAGGCGTCCGGTGGCCTGCAGCACGAGCGCGGCGACGACGAGCACGGCCGCGGTGGCGCGCACGAGCACCAGCCCGCCGGGTCGGCGGCGCACCGACTCCACCAGCCAGGCCAGCGCCTGCCCGAGGGCCGTGGCCATGAGCAGCCACAGTGCCAGCCCCACCTGCAGGCCCACCAGCGTCCCCGGGTGCGGGCCGACGGCGTAGGCCGCGGAGCCGAGGAGCACCCAGGCCTGCACCACCCACGCGATCGTGAGCGGCGCGAGCAGCAGCGCCCCGAGGTGGTCGACGGTGGGGCTGACGGGGAAGACCTGCGCGGGCTCGCGGGCCAGCAGCTCGCGGCCGCCCGCGCCGGCGATCGCCGAGATCGCGGTGATCAGCACCAGCGCGGCCATCGCCGTGGGCAGCAGCACCAGCAGGTTGAACGCGCGTCCGGAGCCGCCGGCGTGCGGCGTCCAGGCGGGCACGCTCGCGGCCAGGATCAGCGAGAGCATCAGCAGCGACGCCGCCCAGCGGCCGCGCGTGCGGCCGGCGGAGCCGCGCCGGAAGGCCAGCAGGGCGGCGACGTCGCGCAGCGGGTCCAGCAGACGATCCAGCAGACGAGGGGCCCCGACGAGGTCAGTCGAGGAGGTCGCGGTAGACACGCGCGCCCTCCTCGCCGCCCATCCGCGCCGCGCTCACCACCGCCACCTGCGCACCGCCGCGCAGCACGCGCACCTGGGTGCAGGCGGCGACCGCGAGGTCGCGCAGGTGCGTCGAGACGAGCACCGCGGCGCCGCGGGCGCGGGCGTCGGCGACGAGCGCGAGGGTGGCCTCGACGCCGAGCGGGTCGACGCCGTCGAAGGGCTCGTCGAGCAGCAGGACGTCGGGCTCGTGCATCGCGGCCAGCACCACCGAGAGGCGACGTCCCATGCCGTGGGAGAAGCCGGCGGTGATCCGGTGGGCGACGTCGCCGAGGCCGAAGCGCTCCAGCAGGTCGCGGGCGCGGGCCTCCCACGCCGGGTCGTGACGGTCCAGGCCGCGCAGGCGCGCGGAGAGCTGCAGATGCTCCCACGGCGTCGCGCGCGGCACGAGGCCGCCGATGTCGGGGCAGTAGCCGACGGCGCGGCGCGCCTGCATGGTCTCGGTGCGCAGGTCGAACCCGGCGACGCGCACCTCGCCCTCGGTGGGCGGGACGACGCCGGCCAGCACCCGCATCGTCGTCGACTTGCCGGCGCCGTTGCGGCCCAGCAGGGCCGTGGCCTGGCCGGCCTCGGCGTCGAGGTCGATGCCGCCGACGGCCTCCACCTCGCCGAAGCGCACCCGCAGGCCGCGCACGTGCACCGGGTGCTCGCCGGCGCGCAGGGTCTGGTCGGTCACCGCCACCTCCGCCCGATCGGCACCGTGGAGCGCGACCTGAGGTCGGCGCGCCCCGCCAGTGTTCACCGCACGTCCACCTCGAGGGAAGGTCCACGGGGCAGCGTGACGGCGGCCCGCCCCCGGGCCGCCTCCACTCTCGGGAAGGACCCAGCCTCGTGACCACGAGCCCCCTCGCCACCCCCCTCGCCACCCCCCTTGCCACACCGGCCGCCCGCCGCACCGTGCTCGGCGGCGGTCTCGCCCTCGGCGGCGCGACCACCCTGACGCTCCTCGGCGTCGGCGCCCCGGCGCAGGCGACGACCCTGCGCCGCGACCCCTTCACCCTCGGCGTCGCCTCGGGCGACCCGCTGCCCGACGGCGTCGTGCTCTGGACGCGGCTCGCGCTCGACCCGCTCGCCGCCGACGGCCGAGGCGGCATGCCCTCGCGCACCGTGCCGGTGGTCTGGGAGCTCGCCCTGGACGACCGGTTCCGGCGCGTCGTGCGCCGCGGCGTCGCGCTGGCGCGTCCGCAGGCGGCGCACTCGGTGCACGTGGAGGTCTCGGGCCTGCAGGCCGCGCGGCCGTACTGGTACCGCTTCCGCGTCGGCACGCACGTCTCCCGCACGGGTCTGACGCGCACCGCCCCCGCCTTCGGCGACCGCGTCTCCTCGCTGACCTTCGGCGCGGTGTCGTGCTCGCAGTTCGAGCACGGCTTCTTCACCGCCTACCGGCGCCTGGCCGAGGAGCAGCCCGAGCTGGTGATGCACCTGGGTGACTACCAGTACGAGTACAAGGCCGGCGACTACCTGGCGCCCGGCGGCAACGTCCGCGACCACCAGGGCCCCGAGACCGTCGACCTGGCCGGCTACCGCCAGCGGCACGCGCAGTACAAGACCGACCTCGACCTCCAGGAGCTGCACGCGGTGGCGCCGTGGTCGGTGGTCTTCGACGACCACGAGGTCGAGAACAACTGGGCCGACGAGACCCCCGAGGACCCTTCCCAGGCGCCCGGCTTCCCGGCCCGCCGCGCCGCGGCCTTCCAGGCCTACTACGAGAACATGCCGCTGCGTCGCTCCTCGATCCCCCGCGGCCCCGACATCTCCATCTACCGCCGCCTGGCCTGGGGCCGCCTGGCCACGGTGCACCTGCTCGACACCCGCCAGTACCGCGACGACCAGGCCTGCGGCGACACCGTGGCGGTCGGCTGCACCGACGCCCTCGACCCCGCCCGCAGCATCTGCGGCGAGCAGCAGGAGAGGTGGCTCCTCGACGGCCTCGACCGCTCCCCCGCCACCTGGCAGGTCATCGCCCAGCAGGTGTTCATGGCCCGCCGCGACCTCACCGCCGGCCCCGACGTCGGGCTCTCCATGGACGGCTGGGACGGCTACGCCGCCAACCGGCAGCGCCTGCTCGACGGCATCGTCGAGCGCAAGGTCGCCAACCCGGTGGTGCTCACCGGCGACGTCCACCGCCACTACGCCAACGACCTGCTCCAGGACTTCGACCGCCCCGACGGCAAGCCCATCGGCGTCGAGCTGGTGACCACCTCGATCACCAGCGGCGGCGACGGCTCGGACGCCACCACCGCCACCACCCAGCAGCTGAAGGAGAACCCCTGGATCCGGTTCGCCAACAGCCAGCGCGGCTACGTCACCGCCACCCTGACCCCGCGCGAGCTGCGCGCGGACTTCAAGGTGCTGCCGTACGTGAAGCGTCCCGGCGCCCCCGTCTCGACGCGGCAGTCGTTCGTCGTCGAGGCCGGCAACCCCGGGCTGCAGCAGGCCTGAGGGATCAGTCGACGAGCGGCTCCGCGGCACGTCCGCGGAGCCGCTCGACGGCGCGCATGCCGTGGTAGACCGCGAGCGCCGCGACGGTGCCCAGCGCGATGCCGGTGACCTGCACGTCGCCGCGGGTCAGCGTCAGGTTGCCGATGCCGATCACCAGGGAGACGGCGGCGGTGAGCTGGTTGACGGGATCGGAGAGGTCGACGCCGCGGTCGACCCAGATCTTGATGCCGACGACGCCGATGAGGCCGTACAGCGCCACCGTGACGCCGCCGAGCACGCCGGCGGGGATGGTGTCGACGAGCGCGCCGACCTTCGGCGAGAGGCTCAGCGCCACCGCGAGCAGCCCCGCCACCCAGTAGGCGGCGGTGGAGTAGACGCGGGTGGCCGCCATGACGCCGATGTTCTCGCCGTAGGTGGTGGTGCCCGAGCCGCCGCCGAGGCCGGCGAGCGTCGTGGCGACGCCGTCGGCCAGCAGCGCACGGCCCGAGCGGGCGTCGACCTCGGGGTCGCCGGTGAGGTGGGCGACGGTGCGCACGTGGCCGACGTTCTCGGCGATCAGCACCAGCACCACAGGCAGGAACGCCGGCAGCACGCTCCACGTCGGGTCGGGGTGGGTGAGGTCGGGCAGGCCGAACCAGTCGGCGCGCTCGACGGGGCCGAAGTCGAGCACGCCGCCGATCGCCGCGGCGACGTAGCCGACCACCACGCCGAGCAGGATCGCCAGGCGCGCGAGCATGCCGGTGAAGACCACCGCCGCGAGCAGCAGCGTCACGAGGGTGATGAGCGCGACCCACGGCGAGGCCTGGAAGCTCGTCGTGGCGGTGCCGGAGAGGTTGAAGCCGATGAGCGCGACGATCGAGCCGGTCACCACCGGCGGCATGAGCGCGTCGATCCAGCCCGAGCCGGTGGCGACGACGACCAGTCCCACCAGCGCCAGCAGCAGCCCCGTGGCCATGACGCCGAACAGCGCGCTGCCCTGCGAGCCCGCCGCCAGGATCGGGGCGATGAAGGCGAACGACGAGCCGAGGTAGCTCGGCACCCGGTTGCCGGTGATCAGCAGGAACAGGCAGGTGCCGAGCCCGGAGAACAGCAGGGTCGTGGTGGGCGGGAAGCCGGTGAGCGCCGGCACCAGGAACGTCGCGCCGAACATCGCGACCAGGTGCTGGGCGCCCAGGCCCACCGTCCGCGGCCAGGTGAGCCGCTCGGTGGGGGCGACGATCGCGCCGTCCCCGATCGTGCGTCCATCGCCGTGCAGGGTCCATCCGAACATCGCCATGCGGGCCATCCTGGCGGCCCGCGGCGCCGGCGTCATGCCGCCCCGGTCATGATGGACGCATGCGCTGGCTCTGGCTCCCCGTCGACGTCGTCCTCGTGCTCGTCTTCGCCGCCATCGGCCGCTCCAGCCACGAGGAGGGCCTCACGCTGCTCGGCGTGCTGAAGACCGCCGGCCCGTTCCTCGCCGGCCTGGCCGTCGGCTGGGCGATCGTGACGGCCCGCGCCTGGACCGGCACCGGCTGGCCGGCGGGCGTCCTGGTGTGGCTCACCACCGTCGTCGGCGGCATGGGCGTGCGTCAGCTCGTCGGCGAGGGCACCGCGACGTCGTTCATCGTCGTCGCCACGATCGTGCTGGGCGTGTTCCTGCTCGGCTCGCGCCTGATCGCGCGGCGCGTGCGCCGTGCGCCCGCCCGCGCGGCGTCCTGACGCGGGACGCCGGTCACTCCGGCAGGCGACCGCCGTTCTCCAGGCACTCCATGAGCACCAGGGCGGCGTTCTTGGCGCTGCCCGTGGCGATGGGCAGGGTGCCGACGAACGTCCCCCATCCCGGTGCGACGTTGAGGCGCTCGCCGCCCACGGTGAGCGCGATCGTGCGCTTGCGGGTGAGCTTGACGAAGGAGGCGTCGGCCTCGGCGATGGGGCCCTCGGCGATCACCTGCCGGTCGGTGCCGAGCAGCGTGATGCGCCCCTCGGAGAGCACCACGAAGCCGTGCTGGGCCAGGGGCTTGAGGCCCTTGCCGATCTGGACCTGGTCGAAGACGATCTCGCTCACGCAGCGCCTCCTACCCCCTGGGACCGGCGCCCAACCGAGCGTCAGTCGCCCAGCCCCTGGCGCTCGGCCCACACGGCCGCCTGGGTGCGGTCCTGGACGCCGATGCGGGCGAAGGCCGAGGTGAGGTGCGCCTTGACGGTGCGCTCGGTGATGCCGAGCTCGCGCGCGATCTGCTTGTTCACCAGGCCGCGGCGCACGAGCACCAGCACCTCGGTCTCCCGCGGGCTCAGGCCGGGGTCGTGACGCGGCGCGGGACGGGCGCCCAGCAGCTCGCGGGCCGCCCGCGGGTGGATCGGCGAGCCGCCGCGTCGCACCTGGCGCACGCCCTCGACGACCTCCTCGGGCTCGGCGTCCTTGAGCAGGTAGCCCAGCGCCCCGGCGTCGAGCGCGGCGACGATGCGCTCGGCGTCGGAGAAGGAGGTGAGCACCAGCACGTCGGTGCCGCCACGGGCGACGATCGCACGGGTGGCCTCGACGCCGTCCATGCCGGGCATCTGCAGGTCCATGAGCGCGATGTCGGGCGCCAGCCTCTCGACGAGCGCGACTCCCTCGGCGCCGTCGCCGGCGGTGCCGACGACCTCGATGTCCTCGGCGCCGTCGAGGTAGCCGGCCAGGGCGGTGCGCAGCACGGCGTGGTCGTCGACGAGGACGACGCGGATCGGCGCGCTCATGCGGCCACCTCCAGGTGGATCGTGGTGCCGGCACCCGGCGCGGAGGTCACCGCGAGCCGGCCGGCGTGGTCGACGACGAGGCTCTGCAGGCCCCGCAGCCCGTAGCTGGTGGCGGCGCGGGTGGAGGCGGGGTCGAAGCCGCGGCCGTCGTCGACGACCTCCAGGACGAGGAGGTCGTCCTCGCGGCGCACCCGCACGTGCACGCTCGAGGCCTGCGCGTGACGCAGGGCGTTGCGCACGCCCTCCTGCGCGACCCGCCAGACCAGCGTCACCGAGCGCGGGTCGACGTCGCCCAGGTCGCCGACGTGGAGCGAGGCCGTGACGCCGGCGGCCTCGGCCGGGGCGAGGAGGTCCTGCAGCGCCGCGGGCAGGGTGGCGACGGTGAGCTCGGGCGGGTGGATCTCCACCAGCAGGGACCGCAGACTGCGCATGCTGGTGCGCAGGGTCGTCGCCACGCCGTCGAGCGCGGGACGCTGCTCGGGCCCGGCGTCGCGGGCCAGGGCGCTCACCGTGAACGAGGACGCCGCGAGGTCCTGGACGACGCCGTCGTGCAGGTCGCGCGCGATGCGGCGCCGCTCGGCATCGGAGGCGGTGGCGGCGTTGCGCAGCAGCCGCTCGCGCTCGGCGGCGGCCCGCCGCACGCGGCGGTTCATCAGCGCCAGCATCGCGGTGCCGAGCGCCACGAGCAGGCCGAGGGAGACCAGCAGCACCTCGTGGAACGGCGCCAGCACCTCGGCCTGACGACGGTCGATGCCGTCGGCGGCGTAGTAGGTCTCGAAGAGCAGCGGCTCGCCCTCGGGGCTGTGGATCTGGGTGTAGACCTCGACGAGTCCGCGGCCGCGGGGCTCGAAGCGGTTCTCCGGCTTGCCGAGGTCGGAGATCTCCGCCTCCGAGCCGCCCTCGCGGAGGATCTCCAGCTCCTCGCCGCCGAGGGCGAAGCGCTCGCCGATGATGCGGGCCTCGTCGGAGTAGACGACCGTGCCGTCCTCGCGCCACACCTTGATCCGCTGCACGCCGTCGACGAGCAGCCGCTGCAGGACGACGCGGTCGAAGCGGTCCAGCGCGCTGGCCTCGCCGTCGACGAGGCCGCGCGGGACGGCCGGCTCGGCCACCGACGTCGCGAGCACCTGCGTGGTGGCCCGGGCGTCGCCGAGCGCCTCGTCGCGGGCGGCGTGCCGGGCCATCGCCTGCCCGGCCCCGAGCGCGGCGACCAGCCCGAGCAGCCCGACGGCGAGGTACTGCGCCACCGGGCTGCTGCGCAGAGCTCGGGGCAGAGCTCGGAGCAGGTCACGAAGCGGGCTCATCGTCGGCAGTATGGGGCCTGGGGGTCGCTCGGCGGGCCAGAGTCGCTCACAGACGCACGGTCGCGCGGCAGACCTCGCTGCCGTGGGTGGCCCGCAGGACGAAGGTGTCCGAGCCGGCCGAGTCGACCGGCCGGCGGTTGACGGTGAAGGAGCCGCTGGGGCCGCGGGTCACCGAGGTGCCGCGCGAGGAGACGCCGCCGTCGTGGGTCAGCGTCCAGCGCCAGGTCTGGCCGGTGCGGTTGCTGTCGATCTCGGCCTCGACCTCGATGCGGCCGTCGTCGGGCTTGGCCTTCATCTTCCAGTTGGTGGAGCCGGTGCAGTCGCCGGTGCGGATCACCCGGGTGCCGCCGCCGCTCTTGGCCTCGGCGGCGGTGGTGAGGGCGGGCGCGGCGGCGACGGTCAGCGCCGCGACGGCGAGGGCGGCGGGCAGGGTGCGGGTCAGGGTCTTCAGGGTCGTCATGGTGATGCTCCTCGGGCTGGGACCCCGGCCTCTCCGGGGCAGGGCACCAGGCTGTCGTCCGCGCGGTCGGGTCCGACAGTGGTCGGTGGTGCTAGTACCTCCGTTCACCACCGGTCCACTCCGGCGGCGTCACCCGGCCATCGAGGCGTCCTACCGTCCGGCCGGTGACCAGCACCGCGCCGATCGCCCCTGCCGCCGTGCCCGCAGCACCCCGCCTGCGACGCGAGAGCGCCGTCGTCCTGGCCCTGGCCGCGGGGATCGGCGCGACCGTCGCCTGGCGCACGGGGATGTTTCTCGACCTGCACGTCTACCGGATGGGCGCGGAGGCCGCGCTCGGCGGCGACCTCTACCGGGTGCGCTTCCCCACCGCGAGCCTGCCCTTCACCTACCCGCCGTTCCCGGCGCTGCTGATGCTGCCGCTGGGATGGCTGGCCTGGCCGCTGGCCGCGGCCATGTGGACCGCGGCGTCCGTGGGCTCGCTGCTGGTGGCGCTGCGCGTCACCGTCGACCACCTCGGCGCCGACGCCCACCGCGTGCTCGCCGACCGGCGGATGATGGGCCTGCTCGTCGTCGCGGCCCTGGCGGCCCAGCCGGTCTGGTCGACGCTGTCGTTCGGGCAGGTCAACCTGATGCTGATGGCGCTGGTGCTGCTCGACGTCCTCGGCCCCCAGCACCGTCTCTCCGGGTGGCTGGTGGGTCTCGCGGCCGGCATCAAGCTGACCCCGCTGTTCCTGCTGGCGTTCCTCGTCGCGGTCGGTCGACGCCGCGCGGCCGTCGTCGCCGCCGGCACCTTCGCCGCCACGGCGCTGCTCGCCCTGGCCGTCGCGCCCCGGGAGTCGGTGACCTACTGGACCTCGACCCTCTTCGACTCCAGCCGCATCGGCGCCACCGAGTTCGCCGGCAACCAGTCCCTCAACGGCCTGCTCGCCCGCCTGCTCGGCCACGACGCGCCCACCTGGCTGTGGGTCGCCTGCGCGACGCCGGTCGCGCTCGTCGCGCTGCTCGGCGCCCGGAGCCTGTGGGCCACGGGCCGCGACGTCGACCGGCTTCTCGGCCTCGGCGTCGCCGCCCTCGCGATGGTGCTCTGCTCGCCGATCAGCTGGGACCACCACTGGGTCTGGCTGGTCCCGCTGACCCTCGGCGTCCTCGCCTCGGGCCGTCCCGGCGCCCGCGACGTCGCACTCGCCCTCGGGCTCGTGCTGGCCTCGCGCGCGATCTGGTGGGCGCCGTTCCGCGACGGGCGCGAGCTGCACTGGAACGCCTTCGAGCAGGTCAGCGGCAACGCCTACGTGTGGACCGGCCTGGCCATGATCGGGCTGCTGACGTGGTGGAGCCGCCCCCGGACGAGTCCGGGGGCGGCTCCTGGCGTCACGCCGCGTCAGGCTCGCTAGCGCTCAGTAGGCGCCGAAGAGCGCGTCCGTGAGCGTCCACGGCACGGCGTCGTAGTGGAAGTACACCCACATGAACAGCGCGGCGCCGGCGAGGGCGAGGTCCTTGTTGAAGGCGATCATCTCCATCTGCTTGGCCTGGGGATCGCTCTCCTTCCAGTAGGCGTGCATCATCACGGCGGTGACGATCAGCAGGATCGCCAGGCCGAGCGCGCCGATGTCGCCGAAGACGCCCAGCAGCACCGAGAGGCCGCCGAGCAGCAGGGCGACGCCGCTGACCTGGGTGAGGGTCTTGGCCGGCGTGACGCCGCGCGACTCCGCGTAGCCCGCCATGGCGGCGGTCTGGGTGAGGTGGCCGATGCCGGATCCGATCATCAGGAACACGAACAGCAGACGGCCGACGAACTGGACCAGCTCGAAGAAGGTGTCCATGGGACTCCTCGGGGTGGGGGGTGGGGTGCGCGGAGCCTTCCGCGCCCAGGGGCCCCGCGTCAACGTCCTCCCCGCAGGGAGGAGGTCCGGAGGACGGCCTCAGCGCTCGACGCCGACCTCCGAGCGCGCCAACATCAGGCCGTCGCAACGAATCGGCGCCGTGGCGCGTCACCCAAGGGACGGCACGCATCCTCTCGCCTTCACAGCACCCTCGGGAGATCGGGAGATCCACATGCGAAGATCACGCACCAGGCACGTGCCCGCCGCCATCTCCCTGGCCGTCGTCCTGCTCGGGCTCGGGCTCGTCTCGGGGTGCGACGCCACGAGCAGCGCGGCCTCCGGTAGGGCCGAGGCGACCGCCTCGTCCCGATCCGCGGTGCAGGCGTTCGTCGACTTCGCCACCGGCGCCTCGACGACGGTGCCGTGGGCCCGGGAGACGACGCTCTACGTCGACGGCGTCGAGGTGGCTCGCCTCGACGCGGCCGAGGCCGGGCGTCGGAGCTCGTGGTCGGCGTGCCGCCGCGGTGCGGCGACCCTCGAGGGTCGTGACTGCCCGGTCTCCGTGCTCGATCTCATCCGTGACGCGAACCTCGGGTCGCGGACGGTCTCGATCCAGGACGACGCTCCGTCCGTCGTCGGGTGCGACCGCGTCAGGACGCCGGCCGGCCTGGGCGAGGCCGCCGGCTGGATCCGGCCGGACCAGGGCCGCGACTGCTTCGGCGACTTCGCCGTCGCCGTCCACCTCGACGACGCCGGCGACGTCAGCGCGGTCGACCTCGCGTTGAGCGGGCCCTGATCCCCGGGGCCTGATCCCCAGGTCCCGGACCGCCGCCGCGGACTGTCGGCGTCGCGTGATGTGCTTCTCCCATGGACCTCGACGCCGCCCGCCGCCTGGCGGTCTCCCTCCTGGCCGAGCACGGCCTCGAGGGCTGGCGCGTCGAGATCGACCGCGCGAAGAGCCGAGCCGGCATCTGCCGTCACGACCGCCGCGTCATCGGCCTGTCGGGCCCGGTCACCGCGCTCCACGACGAGGCCGAGGTGCGCGACACGATCCTCCACGAGATCGCCCACGCCCTGGTCGGGCCGGCCCACCGGCACGACGCCGTCTGGCGGGCCACCGCCCAGCGCATCGGCTGCACGGGCGAGCGCTGCGTGTCCGCGGAGTCGCCGCGGGTGCCCGGCGCCTGGCAGGGCGTGTGCAGCGCCGGCCATGTCTACGAGCGGCATCGGCGCCCGGAGCGCGTCGTCACCTGCGGACGCTGCAGCCGCGCCTTCGACCTCGCCCACGTCCTCACCTGGACCCATCACGGCCGAGCCGTCCCGATGCACCCCAACTACGTCGCCGACCTCGCCCTGCACCGCTCCGGACGCACCCCGGTGCGCCTCGGTGTCGGCCAGCCGGCCCGCGTCGTCGCGCCGGGTCAGTACGCCGGGCGGATCGGCACCGTCGTCGAGCGGCGTCGCACCTGCTACCACGTCCGCCTCGACCGCCGCACCACCGTCAGCGTGCCGTTCGCGGGCGTCGAGCCCGCCTGAGCGCGGGCAGGTCCGGGTCAGCCCCGGCGCACCGCGCGCGAGTAGAGCGCCAGCAGCGTCCGGGAGATCAGCGCCAGCGCGGCCTGCTCGACGAACGGCACACGGGTCTGGGCCGAGAGGGTCCAGGTGACGGCGACGCCCTCGCCGGCAGGCGTGAGGCGCACCTCGCCGCGGTAGTCGCGGAACGGGACGCCGGCCACGCCGCGGTAGCCGAGCACGTGCGGGGCGTCGAAGGTGGTGATCTCCTCGACGATCGCCGGCGCCGGACCGGGAGCCGCGATGCGGCGCACGGCGCCGACACCGCCGGGGGTCTCCGCGCGGGAGTCGTCGACGGTGACCTTCATGCCCGGACCCCAGCCGGCCATGGCCTCGTGCTGCGACAGCGCCGCCCACGCCTGCGCGAGGCTGACGGACAGGGTGGCTCGGGCGGTGGCCTGGGCGCGCTTCGACATCGGGACTCCTCGGATGGGGGACCGGCGGGAACGCCCGAGCCTGACATCCGTCCGCGGACGACGGACGACGGCTCGGGTGCTGGACAGCGGCGGGCTCCACATCCCGGACGTCAGCGGCCCTGACGCCGGCGGCACAGGCCGAGGAGTTCCCCGGCTGACCGGGGAGCTTCTCAAAGGTCAGGGGAACTGGGGGGCTCCGACGCCCAAGCTCCCCTGACCAATCCCCTCGTCGTCCCCAGCCCACCGCGCAAGCCCGCTCGCCCGCGAGACTGATCCCATGAGCAAGGAGACCCCGCCCTCGGACGAGCCCATCGGCGTCCGGGTGATGACCGACTACTTCGTCGACATCCCCCTGTGGCTCGACGACGACGGAGACGTCGACGACCTCGACCTCAGCGAGGGCCTGCGAGCGGACCTCCGGGCGTTCGCTGCCCGCTGGGACGCCGCGACCGACCCGGAGGTGTTCGACGACCGGTGGGACGGCGTCCCCGTCATGCAGACCCTCGTCAGCCTGAGGTACTCCATCGGACGGCTCCTCCACCCTGCGCGCGAGCGAGCGGCGAAGGCCGAGCACGAGGCCATCCAGCGAGCCGGCGAGGTCCTCGCCGTACGGGTCCAGGACGAGCTGGGCCCGGCCTACCGGGTGACGTACGTGCCCTGACGCACGAAGGCCCCCGCCGATCGGCGGGGGCCTTCGTCATCCTGCGCGCCCGTAGGGATTCGAACCCCAAACCTTCTGATCCGTAGTTGGCCGAGGGCCCTCCAAGACTGTCCATCCAGGGCCGGCGAACACGCCTGTGACCTGCGAGGATGCACTTGAAGTGACCTGCCTGACAAGTAGACCTTCAGCAGTCCCTCCGGCGTCTCGCCGCGCACGTCTGGCACGTGCGGATAGCCGTTCAAGCAGCTGTGCCAGGCCTCAAAGCTCGACAGGAGAACGTCCGCACGCGGCCTGGCGACCTCCGGAAGCACCTCGCCAGCCCCGTCAACCGCGCACTGCCGCACCATCGAGGCGGGGCCGCGCGCCCACAGCCATAGCAACGTTCCTGCACCGGTAGCAAGGCGCTCCGTGGCCTGCTTCTCGAGCCAGGCATAGGGGATAGCGAAGGTCGGCTCGATGTGCTCAGGACTCCCCCGCAGCACGCCATCGCGGACCAACAGCTCGTAGGCCTCTCGCGACTGGATGGTCCACAGGCGCAAACGGTCCTCATCACGGCCGAATGTCCCCGGCAACGCCCGCCGATGCCGCCACAGATCCTGCCACGGCTGTCGCCCCGGCAGGCGGTCATAGGGCTCAAGCACAGCCTCACCCTTGCGGAGCTCACCGACAAGAGCCGCAGGGCGTCTTTCTAGCGCCGCACCAGCCTCGACTCGCCAGGGTCGTACTTGCCTACGTCGCTGAACTGGCGGCGTCCTCGTACACAGACACCTGGTCCTCGAGCAGTCCAGCGATCTCGTCAGCGTCGGCCTGCATGACCCCTCCCCCACCGGTGTTGACGAGCACCGGACCCACGAGGGCGAAGTTCTGGAGGAGCGTCGTGCCGTCAGCGGTGATCCGGACCCCGACGGCGTCATCGCCAACCTTCGGCGCCGACATCAAGGCATACGTGAGCTTCGTGCCCTCATACGTCTCCCCCTTGCAGGTGTCGAGCGCCTTGACGAGCGCGTCGAAGGCTGCCCGGGCCTGCTCGGCGTTCTGGAACTGACGCAGCCCGCTACTGAGGAACTCCGCGGACATGCCGCCGCCCTTGGTGAAGTCCCGGGAGACGGAGATCTTCTCGGTGAACGGAGGCTTGTAGTCGCAGAAGGTCTTGGCGGTGTCACTCGACCCGCTGCTGGCGTCCTGGCTGTAACCGACAGGCATGTCCCGGATCGTCAACAACGCGGATTTGAGCGCGCGCTCCGACAGCAGAGCGAACTGGGGATCCGGGTCGGCCGTGGCTGACGGAGCAGTGGACGCAGTGGGCGACGCGCTGGCGCTCGGCGATCCCGTAGCCCTGGCCGTCGGCGCGGCCCCGAGGTCAGTGCCGCCTCCACACGCAGACGCCAACGGCAGCGTCGTGAGGAGGAGGACGGCGGCAAGGCGCTTCGTGGGGTTGTCGAGCATGGCCCCACCCTTGCGGAGATCGCCGACAAACGGCCAGCTCACAGCGCCGTTTGCGGGGCGTGGGCGCGAAGACGCGTTAGCAGGCCGTTAGCAACGGCGGTGATCCCCCAGCACGGAAAGAGGCGCCTGCCCCGCATCTCTGCAGGTCAGGCGCCTCTTTGTCCTGCGCGCCCGTAGGGATTCGAACCCCAAACCTTCTGATCCGTAGTCAGATGCTCTATCCGTTGAGCTACGGGCGCATGCCGTCCGAGGACGACCTGAGGAGAATAGCGGAGTCCTCCGGCGATGCCGAATCGGGCTCCGTGCAGCCGCCTCACCCGGTCGGCGACGTGACACACCAGCGAGACACGGCCGTCCGATATCCGAGTGTGAGACGTCCCACACTCGTTGAACGATCCAATATGAGGCCCCCTGTCCGAGGGGTAGCCTCGCGAACCTGACCGAGGTGGAGGAGTGCTCGACCCGTCGACCTCCCCCGCACCGGACTTCTCGCCGACAACGACGCCGCGCGATCCGACCACACAACTCCACGCATTCGTCGACACGCTCGACGGCCGGACACGCCCACCCCAGCAGGTGCGTAGCCGCGAAGCTCGAGAGGGAATCCCAGGCAGATGACCGCCACTCCGGCACTCACCGACGCTCCCACCACCCACCAGGGCATCCTCGAGTTCGTCCGCTCCGCGGCCGAGCTCATGAAGCCCGACGCCATCCACTGGTGCACCGGCTCCGACGAGGAGTGGACGCAGCTCACCGACGCCCTCGTCGAGACCGGCACGTTCACCCGCCTCAACCCGGCCATCAAGCCGAACTCCTTCCACGCGGCCTCCGACCCCATCGACGTGGCGCGCGTCGAGGACCGCACCTACATCTGCTCCGTCGCCGAGCGCGACGCCGGCCCCACCAACAACTGGATGGAGCCGGAGAAGATGAAGGGGATCATGCGTGATCTCTACGACGGCTGCATGCGCGGGCGCACCATGTACGTCATCCCCTTCGTGATGGGTCACCTCGAGGCCGAGAAGCCGATGTTCGGCATCGAGGTCACCGACTCCGCCTACGTCACCGCCTCGATGCGCGTCATGGCCCGCATGGGCAGCCACGTGCTCGAGCGCATGACCGAGCTCGACGCCCCGTTCGTCCAGGCGCTGCACTCGGTGGGCCACCCCCTCGCCGAGGGCCAGGCCGACGTCGCGTGGCCGTGCAACGACACCAAGTACATCGTGCAGTTCCCCGAGGAGCGGGCCATCTGGTCCTACGGCTCGGGCTACGGCGGCAACGCCCTGCTGGGCAAGAAGTGCTACGCGCTGCGCATCGCCAGCGCCATGGCGCGCGACGAGGGCTGGCTGGCCGAGCACATGCTCATCCTCAAGCTCACCAGCCCGCAGAACGTCGTCAAGTACATCGCCGCGGCCTTCCCGTCCGCGTGCGGCAAGACGAACCTGGCGATGCTGCAGCCGACCATCCCCGGCTGGAAGGTCGAGACCCTGGGCGACGACATCGCCTGGATGCGCATCGGCGAGGACGGCCGACTGTGGGCCGTCAACCCCGAGTACGGCCTGTTCGGCGTCGCGCCCGGCACCAACGAGCACACCAACCCCAACGCGATGCGCACCATCAACAAGGGCAACTCGGTGTTCACCAACGTGGCGCTGACCCCCGAGGGCGACATCTGGTGGGAGGGCCTGGAGAACACCCCGGCCGAGGCGACGTCCTGGAAGGGCGAGCCCTGGACGCCCGACTCCGAGGAGCTCTCCTCCCACGCCAACAGCCGCTACTGCACCCCGATCAAGCAGTGCGACATCCTCGCCCCCGAGTACGACGACCCGCGCGGCGTCCCGATCGACGCGATCCTCTTCGGCGGTCGCCGCAAGACCACCGTCCCGCTGGTCTTCGAGGCCCGTGACTGGACCCACGGCACCTTCCTCGGCGCCACGCTCTCCTCGGAGACCACCGCCGCCGCCATCGGCGCTGTCGGCGTCGTGCGTCGCGACCCGATGGCGATGCTGCCCTTCATCGGCTACAACGCCGGCGACTACTTCGGCCACTGGATCAACGTCGGCAAGGACAACGACGCCGCGAAGCTGCCGCGCATCTTCTACGTCAACTGGTTCCGCCGCGACGACGAGGGCGGCTTCCTGTGGCCCGGGTTCGGCGAGAACAGCCGCGTGCTGAAGTGGGTCGTGGAGCGCATCGAGGGCCAGGCCGCCGCGGTCGAGACGCCGATCGGCCACATCCCGGCGCCGGGCTCGCTCGACGTCGACGGCCTCGACATGACCCCCGAGGCGCTCGAGGCGGCCCTCGCGGTCGACCCCGAGGAGTGGAAGGCCGAGATCCCGCAGATCCAGGAGTGGTTCGACAAGTTCGGCGACGACCTGCCGAGCGTCCTGTGGACCGAGCTCGACGGGCTCAAGGCGCGCCTGGGCCTCTGAGCCCTCGCCCGACGCGCACCCGGGGCCCTCGCCGATCCGGCGGGGGCCCCGCTGCGTCCGACGAGGTGCGTTCGAGGCGGGTTCGGCGAGGTGGTGCGCGGTGCCGGCCCGGGCATGGGCCAGGATGGAAGTCGGAGGCGGGACACCGCCGGGAGCACAGGAGGTGGGGGCGTGACGGCGTTCGGGCCGGAGCAGCGCAGGCTGCTGGAGTCGGAGTCCGCGAGGCTCTACGAGGCGCTGGTGCGCGAGGGCTCCTTCGCCCTCGACGACGAGCGCGTCACCGAGGGCCCCGACCTCGCGCCGGCGTTCGCGCTGCTCGTCGACATCGGCCTGGTCCAGCGCGACGCCGCGGGCGAGCGCTGGGTGGCGGAGGACCCCTCCGCGGTGCAGGGCCACGTCGTGGCCCCCATGAGCCAGGAGGGCACTCGCCTGCTGGAGGAGTCGACGCAGTGGGCCCAGGCCTTCGGCTCGCTCGGGCAGACCTGGCGGCGAGCGTCCACGGGCGGCACCGGTCACGGCTCCATCACCCACCTGCGCGAGGAGGCCATCGGCCCCTACCTCACCGGGCTGGTCAACGACGTCGAGGAGGAGATCCTCACCGCGCAGCCGCAGACCGGCCGCAACGCCCGCACGCTGGCCAGCGCGGCCCTGCGCGACACCGCGGCGCTGGACCGGGGCGTGCGGATGCGCACGCTCTACCAGCACTCCGCGCGACGCAGCACCATCACGCACAAGTACGTCGCGGCCGTCAGCGCCCGCGGCGCGGAGGTGCGAACGCTCGATGAGTTCTTCAACCGCCTCATCGTGCTCGACCGCCGGGTGGCGATCATCCCCGGCAGCGAGGACATGCGCGTGGCCGTCGCGATCCGCGAGCCGGCGATCGTCGCCTACCTCGTCGACGTCTTCGAGCGCGCCTGGGAGCGCGGCCGGCCCTTCGGCGACAAGGACGGCGGCACCCTGCGCCGCATCGCCGCGGAGCAGCGCTCCATGACGATCCGCATGCTCATCGAGGGTCACGCCGACCCGGTGAGCGCGAAGCGGCTGGGCGTCAGCCCACGCACCTATGCCGGCTACGTCGCCGAGCTCAAGGGCGAGTACGACGCGGAGACCCGGTTCCAGCTCGGATACCAGATGGGCCGCCTCCGCATCACCGGCGAGGAGCCGGTGGACGCGGAGACGGCCCAGGACTGAGTCGGGGCGCGGAGGCCCCGGAGGTCACTTGGTCTTCGTGACGGGCACGCGGTTGTAGTCCCAGCTGGTGTCAGCGTGAGATGCGGGCGCGACCAGGGAGACCAGGCCGAGGGACAGCGCGGTGGAGGCCAGGGTGAGGCCGACGCGACGCAGGGTGCTCATGAGATGGGTGCCGCCTTCATGCAGGGCCGGGTCTCGGCCGACTTCGAACAGTGGGACACAGTGTGTGGTGTGCCCCCCTGACACGTTGCTCGAAACCTACTGCGACTTGATGCAGTGCGAGAAACTGCAGCGCGACGCCGGTCACAGAGGCGGCCCCGCAGGGTTCGGCCCCGCGTCCGCGGGGGCAGGACGACCAGGCCATGAGGTCCCCCCGATCACTCGTCTCCGAGCGTGCGGCTGCCTCCGTCCGGGAGGCCCTCGAGGGCTCCCTCACCGACCCGGCGATGCTCGGCGGACACCTGCCGCACCGTCCACGGGCCCTGCGCGTGCTCGACACCGAGCTCGTCGCGCCTGGACGCCTGCTGGCCGGCGGACTCGCCTGGCTGCTCGGGATCGGCGCGGCCGCCGGACTCACGGCCAGCGCGTGGTCCGGCGCCGCGCCGGCGCTGCGCGTCGGCGGCCTGGTGCTGGGCGTCGCGCTCGCCGTCGGAGCGGTCCTGCTCGCGATCCGCGTGCGCGCGGCCGGGCGTCGCGTCGTCGACGCGTTCTGCTGGTGGAGCGTGCTGCCCCGCCTGGTCGCACAGGCGGAGGGCCGCGCGACCGACTGGGGCGTCGGCGGGGGCGCCAGCGGCGTCGAGGCCGCCGTCGAGGCCCGCACCTGGTACCTCCACCCGCGCCGCTACCTCGCGGCCGGGCTCGCGGCCCTGGGCGGGCTGGCCCCGCTGATCCTCCTGCGCCTGGTCACCGATGCCGAGGGCCGATTCGCCGACGTCTGGCCCGCCGATCAGGACGCAGCGCTGTTCGTGGCGTTCGTCGGCCTGGCGGTCCCGAGCTGGTACGCCGCGGCCGCACTGTTCCGCACCACCTCCCTGGCCGGCTCGGCGCAGGCGCAGAAGGACCCCGTCACCCAGCGCCTGCTGCGGCGCGACTGACGTCGCGGCGACGGGACCTGCGGAGACAGACGATCCCGCCCGGCGCGGCCGGGCGGGATCGGTGTCTGCGGAGGCGGGGGGATTTGAACCCCCGATGGGGTTGTAGCCCCAAACCCGATTAGCAGTCGGGCGCCATAGACCGGACTAGGCGACGCCTCCCTACAGCGGCAGCAGGCTACAGGCCTCGGGTGGCGGGCGCCCAATCGCCTCCGTCGGGCGCGGCGTCGGAGCGTCCGGTGCGGGTCCGACGCGTCAGCGCGGGCGGGTCTGCCCGTCGCGCAGCCGCTGCTGCAGCTCGCGGACGAACTGCTCGCGGTCCAGCGCGATCGCCTGCACCGGGATCGAGGTGGTGCCGCCGTCGCGCAGCTGCAGGACGACCACCGGGATGCCGTGGGGCGAGGCGGTGGCGGCCTCCTCGACGTCGGTCCAGGCCGCCTGCGTGACGCCGGCGCCGCGCACGAAGCGGACGCGGTAGCCCTCGGCGTCCACGTGCATCAGCGTCGCGCGCGTGCGCAGCCACCAGCCGAACCAGAACACCGCGGCCAGGGCCAGCACGAGGACCAGCACCATGACGTCGGGGTTGATCGGCGCCACCGACACGATCGCGGTGCCGGCGAAGGCGACGACGCCGAGCAGCACCAGGGCGAGGCCGAAGAAGCGGGCGGCGAACTGCGGGGCGAGCCGGTAGTCGTGCGGCACGGGGAGGGGATCGCGTCGAGCCATGACCCGATTCTCCCAGCCGCCCGACCTGACCCGACGCACGCCCTTGCGGAGGCGGACCTCGCGGGTGCATGGTCGAGGACCACCTCGTCTCCGGGAGGCCCGCCATGACGCTCCTCGACCCGCACGCGCCCGCCCGTCACGACGCCCTCGCGGCGTCCATCGCCGAGCTCGAGGGGGCGATCGCCGACCTGGCCCGCGGCGGGAGCGGCTGGCCGCTGCGGCCGGCGCTCGCCCACGTGCGCGACGCCCTCCTCGCCGAGCGCGCCGAGGCCGGCGAGGCCTGGCTGGCCGCGCGCGGCGAGGCCACGGTGCGGGCCGGGCGCGCCCTGCTCGAGCGGATCGGCGCGCTCGGCGTCCGGCTGCCCCACGATCCCGCCGCACAGCTCGACGACCTGCGCCGCCTGGCCCTCGACCTCACCCACCACGCCCAGCGGCGTCGCGACCTGGCGTGGGACGCCGTCGAGCTCGAGCTGGGCGGGTCGGAGTAGCCCGGCCGCACCACTAGACTCCGGCGCGAGCCGCGGCCCGCGGGCGGCGGCTCGAGGAGGGGTGCCGGAGTGGCCGATCGGAACCGCCTTGAAAGCGGTCGTGGGGAGACCCACCGCGGGTTCGAATCCCGCCCCCTCTGCGGCGCACGTCCCCGGACGCGACTCGCCCCCGCCCGGCAGAGCCGGACGGGGGCGAGCGGTGCGTCGAGAGACGCGGTCGATCTACGCGAGAGGCGTGATCAGATCGCGGTGACGTTGGAGGCCTGCGGGCCCTTGGCGCCCTGGGTGACCTCGAACTCGACCTTCTGGTTCTCCTCGAGCGACTTGTAGCCGCTGCCCTGGATGGCGGAGAAGTGGACGAAGACGTCGTCGCCGCCGCCGTCCTGGGCGATGAAGCCGAAGCCCTTCTCAGCGTTGAACCACTTGACGGTGCCCTGAGCCATGATGCGTTTCCTTCGGGTGTTGATCCGCCGACACCGTGCCGGCGGTCGAGCTGAAGACATCTCTTGCGCTTGATGCCCAGCAGTACCGAAGACCAAGGACGTGCAGATGAGCCGCAGGCGGATCTTTCAGCCGGCGGAGGGACCCGAGTGTCCCCTTCAACGCAACTGACGGTAGCAGCGTCGTGGGCGCGGCGCACCATCCGGCGACGCGGTGTCTCACGACCGGGTGAGCCCGGCGTCGGGACGCCCTCAGGCGGGGTCGAGCACCACGAGCACGTCGCCCTCCTGGACGACGTCGCCGGCGGCGACCTTCACGGCGCTCACGACGCCGGGAGCCTCGGCGAGCACCGGGATCTCCATCTTCATCGACTCCAGCAGCACCACGGTGTCGCCGGCGGCCACGGAGGCCCCGGGCTGCACCGAGACGGTCATGACGGCGGCGACCATCTCGGCGACGATCTCGATCTGCTGCACACGGGCCACGCTGCGACCGTAGTCGTTACCGGCAGGTACCCCGAGTCGGTGCGACGGCGCGGGAGCAGGGCTGCAGCAGCGCTACAGCAGCGCCTCGGTGCGCGGGGGCTCCGGACGCACCGCGGAGTCCTCCTCGGCGCGGCGGGCCCGGCGTCCCCGGGGGCCGGTGAGCGCGAGGTCGACGCGGATGACGGCGTACCCGAGCACCAGGCCCACCAGCAGGCTGTAGAGCGCCTGCAGTCCGGCGCCGAGCAGCGTGGCCGACGGCTGCACGAGGGACGCGGCGATCGGGGTGGTGGCGGCGACGCCGAACGCGCACACCCACCAGCCCTGACGCCGTCGCGCGCGCATGTGGCAGCCCCAGGCCAGCGCGGGGATGCCGAGCACGGCCGCCACCGGACGCGGGAACGCGCCGAGGTGCTCGCGCGAGGCGTCGGCGACGTCGAAGAGCCGGTCCATGACCGGGCCGGGGCCGTAGCGACGCAGCAGCTCGGCGTAGGCCACGGTGCCGACGAGCAGCACGCCGCCGCCGAGCACCGTGAGCAGGCCGCGGCGTCCGAGGCCGTGGAAGCCGGCGCCGAGGCGGAAGACCAGCGCGAAGGCGCCGACCAGCGCGAGCACGAGCGTCGTGTACTGGAAGCGGGTGAGGCTGGCGGTGGGCTCGAAGCCGACGGTGGCCAGCGCGCCGAGGCCGGCCGTCACGGTCGCGAGGGCGCACTCGCGCGCGGCCTGGACGAACCGCGCGGCGGGCACGGTGGTCATGACGGCGAGGACCGCCGAGACGGCGCAGGTGAGCACCGCGGCGCCGGTGGAGAGCCAGGCGCGGTCGGCCAGCACCGTCGTCACGCCCAGCGCGGCCGCGAGGACGCCGAAGGTCAGGGGCCGTCCGCCGGTGCGCGCCGCCAGGACCCACGTGTAGGTGGCGACGACGAGGGTGGAGCCGAGACCGCCGAGCACGTCGGGGCCGACGGGCACCGCCGCGGCGACGAGCAGCGCGAGGCCCGCGGCCAGGAGGACGCCGACCGGCACCGGCGAGGGGACCGGCACGGGGAGGGCGGGGCGGCGGGACACGACCGCAGAGGCTACAGGCGCCGGTTGGCCAGCGACGGGTTGACGGCGCGGGCGGACGCGACGGCGTCCGGATCGAGCTCGGCGCGCAGGACCTGCGCGTCCTCGCCGCCCTCGACGAGCACGTCGCCGAGCGGGTCGACGACCAGCGAGTGGCCGGTGTAGCGCGGACCGGGCTGGCCGACCGCGACGACGTGGACGGTGTTCTCGATCGCGCGGGCGCGCACGAGCGTGCGCCAGTGGTCGACCTTGCGCTCGCCGGCCACCCAGGCCGCCGGCACGACCAGCACCTCTGCGCCGGCGTCGACGAGGCGGCGCGCCTGCTCGGGGAAGCGGAGGTCGTAGCAGGTCATCAGGCCCAGCCGCCAGGTGCGGGCGGCCGTCCCCAGGTCGACGACCTGCGGCGTCGGCGGGCCGGCGAGCAGCCGGTCGGACTCGCGGTAGCCGAAGGAGTCGTAGAGGTGGATCTTGCGGTACTCCGCGCTCACGGCGCCGCGGACCACCAGCGTGTTGAGCGGCCGGGCGGGGTCGGCGGAGGTCTCGAACATGCCCGCGACGATCGTGGTGGACCGCTCGGCGGCCAGCCGCTCGACCTCGCGCACGAACGGCCCGTCGAGCGTCTCCGCGAACGGGGCGACGTCGGATCCGGCGGCGCCGAAGTCCCGGGCGAAGGCCTCGGGCGCGATGACGAGGTCGGCGTCGACGGGCACGAGCGCGGCCAGACGATCACGGTTGCGGGCGGGCTCGAGGTCGGAGGCCTCCTGCAGGAGGGCGACGCGCAGGCCGCGGGCGGGCTCGTCCATGGACCCACCCTAGGCGCGGGGGCCGGCACGTGACGCGGATCGCCCGCCCGAGCGCCCGGCGCCCGCCCGGGCCCGCGACGGGTGGGCCAGGATGGAGGCATGAGCGACCTGCTGGACCCCGGCCGGGGCGGCTTCTGCGCGATCGTGCTCGCGGGCGGGCGCGGCACCCGGCTCGACGGCGCCGACAAGGCCGGCCTCGAGGTCGACGGCCGCACCCTGCTGGTGCACGCGCTCGACGCGCTCGTCGACGCCGCCGAGGTCGTGGTGGTCGGCGACCAGGTGCCCACCGAGCGGCCCGTGACCTTCGTCCGGGAGGACCCGCGCCACGGCGGGCCGGTCGCGGCGCTGCTCACCGGCGTCGACGCCCTGCTCCGCACGCCCCGGACGCTCGGGGTGCTCGCCGTCGACATGCCGCGGGTGCGGCCGGTGACCTTCCGACGTCTCCACGAGGCCGCCGCCATCGGCACGTCGC
>NZ_JBUZJI010000001.1:116127-126073 GCF_055282735.1 Nocardioides sp. B129/18
CCCCCCCCCCCCCCCCCCCCCCCCGCGCCCGGCTCGTCGATCCGACCGGACGTGCCCAGCTGGCGATGGTGCTCGACCCCGTCCGCCTCGCCGCCTGCCGGCCCGATCGCGAGGGCCAGCACGGGATGGCGATGCGGGCGCTGCTCGCGCCGCTCGACCTCGCCGACGTCCCCGCGGCCGGCCTCGAGCACCACGACGTCGACACCTGGCACGACCTGGCCGCGCTCGCCGAGGGCGGCGCGCAGCAATAGGCAGCAGCAGCCGGCGCGCCCGATGCGCCGCGGGTCTTGCGGACCCCGGCCGCGGGTGCGCAGGCTGGTCGTCGTGAACCTCCACGACTGGATCGACGAGCTGTGCGACGTCCTCGACGTCGACGCCGAGATCGACGAGGGACTCGTGCTGGACCTCGCCCGCGTCGCCGCCCACCAGGTCGCCCGCCCCGCCGCCCCGATCACGGCCTTCGTGCTCGGGATCGCCGCCGCCACCCACGCTCCCGACGTCGACGTCGAGGACCTCGCCGCCCGCGCCCAGCGCCTCGCGGAGTCCTGGGACCGCCCCTCCGGCTCCCCCGACCCCGACGCCGCCCCCGACGTCGACGTGCCTGACGACTCCGCCATCGACCATTCCTCCGATGTGGGGGACCTGGTCTGAGGGGAGGGGCAGCTTCCCCGGATGTCCGGGGAAGCCGGACGTTGTCAGGGGAAGCCTCCCCCGACAACGTCCAGCTCTCCCTGACCTGATCGGCACCGGCGGGGTGACCGAGCGGGCCGACGCCTCCCCTAGCCTGGCCGCATGCGTGCCGTGATCGCCCAGGGGACCGGTGGTCCCGAGGTCCTCAGCGTCGGCGAGGTCGCCGACCCGACGCCCGCCGCGGGCGAGGTGCTGGTGAAGGTGGCCGCCGCCGGCCTCAACCGCGCCGACCTGCTGCAGCGGCAGGGCTTCTACCCGCCGCCGCCGGGCGCCTCGGAGATCATCGGCATGGAGTGCAGCGGCACGATCGTCGCGCTCGGCGAGGGCGTCGAGGGCCACGCGGTGGGCGACGAGGTGTGCGCGCTGCTGGCCGGCGGCGGCTACGCCGAGCTGGTGGCGGTGCCCGCCGGGCAGGTCATGCCGCTGCCGCCGGGCGTCGACCTCGTGACGGCGGCCGCGTTCCCCGAGGTCGCCGCGACCGTGTGGTCGAACGTGTTCATGGTCGCCGGGCTGCGCCCCGAGGAGACCCTGCTGGTGCACGGCGGCGCGGGCGGCATCGGCACCTTCGCCATCCAGGTGGCCGCCGCGCTGGGCGCCACGGTGCTGACCACGGCCGGCAGCGCCGCGAAGCGCGAGCTGTGCGAGTCGCTCGGCGCCACCCGCGCCATCGACTACCACGAGGAGGACTTCGTCGAGATCGCCCGCGAGCACGGCGGCGCGAACGTCGTCCTCGACAACATGGGCGCGAAGTACCTGGCCCGCAACGTCGACGCGCTCGCGCTCGAGGGACGCCTGGTGATCATCGGCATGCAGGGCGGGGCCCGCGCCGAGCTCGACATCAACGCGCTGCTGCGCAAGCGCGGCGCGGTCATCGCGACGTCGCTGCGAGCGCGTCCGGTGGAGGGCAAGAGCGCGATCTGCGCGGCCGTCGTCGAGCACGTGTGGCCGCTCATCGGCAGCGGCGCGATCAAGCCGCTCGTCCACGCGACGCTGCCGCTGGAGCAGGTCGCCGCCGCCCACGAGCTCATGGACTCCGGCGCCCACAGCGGCAAGATCCTGCTGACCCTCTGAGGCCGCCGCCCTCACCCGGCCGGCCCGACGCTGCGGCCCGGCCGATCCGTAGGGTGGGGTCATGAGCGAGCAGCAGGTCCCCGGTCAGCCCGAGCAGGAGCAGCAGATCGTCATCGTCGGCCCCGACGGCCAGCCGATGGCCGCTGTGCCGGCCTCGGCGCTGCAGGCCGCCGCCGCCCAGATCTCCGAGGGCGGCGAGGAGGACGGCGAGGGCGAGCGCAACATCACCGAGCTCGTCGAGCAGCCGGCGAAGGTCATGCGCATCGGCAGCATGATCCGCCAGCTCCTCGAGGAGGTGAAGGCGGCTCCGCTCGACGAGGCCAGCCGCACCCGCCTGCGCGAGATCCACGAGGCCTCGATCGGCGAGCTGAAGGCGGGCCTGGCCCCGGAGCTCGTCGAGGAGCTCGAGCGTCTGGCGCTGCCCTTCGCCGACGACGCCGCGCCCTCGGAGGGCGAGCTGCGCATCGCGCAGGCCCAGCTCGTGGGCTGGCTCGAGGGCCTCTTCCACGGCATCCAGACCGCCATCTACGCCCAGCAGATGGCCGCCCGCGCGCAGTTCGAGCAGATCCGGCGCAGCCTGCCCGCCGGCGGCGGCGTGCCCGGCGGCGCGCCGATGATGGGTCAGGCGCCCGAGGCGTCCTCCGACGACCAGCCCGGCACCGGCGGCCTCTACCTCTGAGTCCGCCAGGGCGGACGGGAGCCCGCGGGGGCGGTCAGCCCCGGCGCAGCCGCCGCACCAGCACCAGGCCGAGCAGCCCGACGAGCGCCAGCGCGGCGCCGGGCGCGGCCGCGCGGCTGGCCGACATCGGGGTGGCGTCGGAGACGCGGGTGAGCACCAGCGGCGACGGCTCCGGGGACACCGGGACGCGCGGCTCGCCGTAGATGTCCTTCAGCGCGCGGCGCAGGCCCGCGGTGGCCTCGCGCGTGCCGTCGTCCTTGGCGGCGGTCCACACCTCGCCGTCGGCGGTGGCGAAGAAGACGTAGGGCGTGTCGCGCTTGAGCTGGCCCAGCGGGCAGCCGTAGGGCGTCGAGGCGCGGGTGACGACGCGGACGTCGTCGGTGCTGATGCTGCCCTTCCACAGCGCGCTCACCCGCACCCGGTGGGTGACGGTGCGCGCGTCGCCGTCGCGGGCGATGGTGACGGCCTGGACGGTGCCGGCGAAGACGGCGTCGGCGTCACGCGCCGCGGTGGCGACGGCCGGGGCGGCACAGCCTGCGGCGGAGGCCGGGCTCGGGGCCACCAGGGTCGGGGCGCTCAGCGCGGTCGCCAGCAGTCCGCCGGCGAGGACGCGGCGGGCCAGGCGCCCCACGGCCGGGCGGCGGAGGGCAGGGAGGAGGCTGAGCACGGTGACCATCAGACCAGATGAGACCAGACGAGCGCCGCCGGGACCAGCCCGACGCTCCCCCGACGGGCGAGGTCGCCGCGGGACGCTGCGACCGGGATCACAGGCCGTAGAGCGCCGCGAGCACCCGGGCCACGCCGTCGTCGTCGTGCCCGGGGGCGACGTGCCGGGCGACCTCGCGCAGGCTCGGGTGCGCGTCGGCCATCGCGTAGGAGAGCCCCGCCCAGTCGAGCATCGGCAGGTCGTTGGGCATGTCGCCGAACGCGACGACGTCCGCGGCGCCCAGGCCGAGGTCGGCGCAGAGCAGCTCGAGGGTGGAGGCCTTGGTGACGCCGGGCGCGCTGATCTCGAGCAGCGTCGTGGAGGAGGACCAGGTGATCGTCAGCCGGCCCTGCGAGACCTCCTCGGCGCGATCCCAGAACTCCTGCGGGCCGAGCTCCTCGTGCCGCGCGAGCAGCTTGAGGACGCCGCCGTCGACCAGCTCGGCCAGCGGCGCGCGACGGGCGACGTCGGGGATGTGGGCGCGCTCCATGAACTGCGGCTCGAGGTTGATGCCATCGAGGTCCTCGATGGCGAAGGAGCTGCCGGGGACGGCCGCGCGCAGCTCCTCGGCGACGTCGAGCACGACCTGGGGCTCGATGGCGCGCACCAGGCGCGGGGCGTCGGCGGCGACGTCCCACACGGCCGCGCCGTTGGAGATGATCGCCAGGCCGTGCTCGCCGACGTGCTCGAAGACGTGGGCCGCCCAGCGCAGCGGCCGACCGGTGACGAAGACGACCGGGACGCCGCGCTGCTCCAGCGCGGTGAGCACCTCGCGGGTGTAGGGCGAGACGCTGCCGTCGGAGCGGACGAGGGTGCCGTCGAGGTCGGTGGCCACCAGCCGCGGCAGGGGCGCGTCGACCGGCAGGTCGATCGGCGGGTCGAGGGGGGTCTGCTCGCTCACGGGATCGGCCTCGCCATCACCAGGTGTCCTTCGTCGTCGCTGCCGCGCAGATCGGTGAAGCCGGCCTTGGCCAGCACCCGCAGGCTGGCGGCGTTCTCCGGCTCGGTGCTCGCCCGCACCCGCACTCCGAGGGCGTCGACGTGGCCCAGCAGGCCGCGCAGGGCCTCGGTGGCGAAGCCCCAGCCGCGCGCCTCGGTCACGAGGCCGTAGCCGACCTCGACCTCGGGGACGTCGTCGGCGGCCGGCTGCGGCGGTCCGAAGAACCCGATCGTGCCGAGCGCGGTGACGCCGCGGACGATGACGCGGGAGCCCCAGGGGTCGCCCTCGACCCACAGGCCGAACCCGTCGAGGTCGTCCTCGCGGGGGAAGTCGGGGTGGAACTCCGGACGCCGGACGCCGGCACGCAGATCGGCGACGAACGCGGCGTCGACCAGCGGCAGGCGCAGCCGCTCGGTGGTGATCATCGGCGGAAGGCTCACGCGCCGAACCACCGGTCGAGCTCCTGGGCGGCGCCGTCCTCGTCGACCGGGGCGGTGACGGCGTCGGCGGCCTCGCGCACGACCTCGACGGCCTGGCCCATGGCGACGCCACGGCCGGCCCAGCCGAGCATCTCGAGGTCGTTGCGGCCGTCGCCGATGGCCAGGGCGTCGGCGGCGGTGACGCCCAGGGCGTCGGCGACGATCTGCAGGCCGTAGGCCTTCGAGACGCCGACGGGCGCGAGGTCGAGCCAGGCCGTCCAGCCGACGACGTAGTCGATGCCGTGCAGACCGACGCGCTCGGCGAGGCCGAGGAACTCCTCGGCGGAGGCCGAGGGGTCGCGGATGATGACGCGGCTGACCGGCTCGGCGACGAGCTCCTCGACGGCGGCCACCACCATGTCGCCGCCGAGCTCGCCGTCGGGGAACGGCGCGCTGACGCGGTAGCCGACGCCGCGCTCCTCGACGGCCACGAGGGCGGTGGGGTGCTCGGCGAGGATCATCGCGACGGCCTCGGAGGCGTCGAAGGTCTCCTCGTGGACGACCCGCAGCGGCGGGTAGCGGAACACGACGGCGCCGTTGGAGGCGACGATCCAGGCGGGGTCGTCCTCGGTGCCGAGACCGAGCGCGGTGGCGACCTCGGTCATGCCGTCGGGCGCGCGGCCGCTGGAGAGCACGACGTGCGCGCCGGCGTCACGCGCCCGGCCCACGGCGTCGACGACGGCGGGGCTGAGCTCGGGCTCGGTGGAGCCCGAGCCCTCGCGCCAGCGCAGCAGGGTGCCGTCGATGTCGAGCGCCACCAGCCGGGGACGCCAGTCGGCCCCGGGCGCGGGGGCGCTCACGCGCCGGCGATCGGCTCGAGGACGTCGCGACCCAGCCACGGGCGCAGCGCCTCGGGGACCCGCACCGAGCCGTCGGCCTGCTGGTGGGTCTCGAGGATCGCGACGATGGTGCGCGTCATCGCGCACAGGGTGCCGTTGAGCGTGGCGACCGGCTTGACCGTGGTGGCGCCGTCGGCGGCGGGGTAGCGCCCGCGGATGTCGAGGCGACGGGCCTGGAACTCGGTGCAGTTCGAGGTGGAGGTGAGCTCGCGGTACTTGCCCTGCGTGGGGATCCACGCCTCGCAGTCGAACTTGCGGATGGCCGAGAGGCCGAGGTCGCCGGCCGCGACGTCGATGACCCGGTAGGCCAGCTCGAGCTTGCCGAGGAACTCCTTCTCCCAGGCGAGGAGCCGCTGGTGCTCGGCCTCGGCGTCGTCGACGTCGGCGTAGACGAACATCTCGACCTTGTCGAACCAGTGGACGCGGATGATGCCCTTGGTGTCCTTGCCGTGCGACCCGGCCTCCTTGCGGAAGCAGGGGCTGAAGGCGGCGTAGCGACGCGGCAGGCTGGCGGCGTCGAGGATCTCGTCGGAGTGGTAGGCCGCCATCGGCACCTCGCTGGTGCCGACGAGGTAGAGGTCCTCGCCCTCGATGCGGTAGACGTCGTCGGCGGCCTGGCCCAGGAAGCCGGTGCCGTCCATGGCGCGCGGACGCACCAGCGACGGGGCGATGACCTGGGTGAAGCCGGCCTCGCGGGCCTGCTGCATGGCGAGGTTGATGAGCGCGAGCTCGAGCTCGGCGCCGACGCCGGTGAGGAAGTAGAAGCGGCTGCCCGAGACCTTCGCGCCGCGGTCGAGGTCGATGGCGCCGAGCATCCGGCCGAGCTCGATGTGGTCGCGCGGCTCGAAGCCCTCGGCGGCGAAGTCGCGCGGAGTGCCGACGTGCTCGAGCACGACGAAGTCGTCCTCGCCGCCCGCGGGCGCGGCCTCGGCGGCCAGGTTCGGGATCGCGGTGAGCGCGGCCTGCCAGGCGGCCTCGGCGGCGACCTGCGCGGCCTCGGCCTCCTTGACCTCCGCGGCCAGCGCCTTGGTGCGCGTGAGCAGCGCCTGCTTCTCCTCGCCCTGCGCCCGCGCGACCTCCTTGCCCAGCGACTTCTGCTCCCCGCGCTTGGCCTCGAACGTGACGATCGCGGCTCGGCGGGCGGAGTCGGCGGCCAGCGCCTCGTCGACGACGGCGTCGGACAGGCCGCGCTTGGCCTGGGCGGCGCGGACGAGGTCGGGCTGGTCGCGGAGGAGCCTGGGGTCGATCACGGCCTCAGGCTATCCGGGGGTGCTACCGAGTTTCGGGGCGGCCGCGGCGGCGATGACCCGGCTGACCGGGTCATCGTCTGGTTGGCACGCGAGATGTCGGGTCACCAGCAGACAGTTCGCGTGCCACGTGCCGACCGGAGGGGCCCGGACGATCAGTACAGCGCGACGCGATCGGCCGGCGGGAAGATCTCGTCGAGGGCCGCGAGGTCGTCGGACGTGGGGGTCCAGGACGCGGCCTCGGCGTTGGTGCGGATCTGGTCGGGACGCGTGGCGCCGGCGATGACGCTGCCGACGCTGGGACGCGTGGCCAGCCACGAGATCGCGACCTGCAGCTCGGTGAGCCCGCGCTCCTCGGCGAAGGCGTGGAAGCGCGTCAGCTGCTCGCCCTGGGCGGTCTCGACGAGGTGCTGGCGCGTCATCGTCAGCCGGCTGCCCTCGGGGGCGCCCCCGCGGTACTTGCCGGTGAGCAGGCCGTTGGCCAGCGGGAAGTACGGCAGCAGGCCCAGCCCGAACGCCTCGCAGGCGGGCGCGACCTCGAGCTCGGCGCGGCGGTCGAGGAGGTTGTAGTGGTTCTGCGCGGAGATGAACCGGGTGCCGAGCGCACGGCCGAGGTGCTCGGCGTGGGCGATCTGCCAGCCGGAGAGGTTGGAGTGGCCGACGTAGCGGACCTTGCCGGCCGTGACGAGGTCGTCGAGCGCGCCGAGGGTCTCCTCGATCGGGGTGGCGGGGTCGGGGGTGTGCAGCTGGTAGAGGTCGATCCAGTCGGTGCCGAGGCGGCGCAGCGAGGCCTCGACGGCCCGCACGACGTAGCGACGCGAGCCGCGGGCGCCGAAGTCGGCGCCGTTCGCGCCGTCGGCGTCCATGCCGAACTTCGTGGCGAGGACGACGTCGTCGCGGCGTCCCTTCAGGGCCACGCCGAGCCGCTCCTCGGAGAGCCCGGGGCGTCCGCCGTAGATGTCGGCGACGTCGAAGAGCGTGACGCCGGCGTCGATCGCGGCGTGCACGACGGCGTCGGTGCCCTCCTGCGACTCGCTGGCCGTCCCCGGACGACCGAGGTTGTTGCACCCCAGCCCGACGACGGAGACGACCAGACCGGAGTGACCGAGACGACGCGTGGCGACCATGCCCCGAGCCTACGCACGGGCCGTGGTCGCCTCGACGGGCATACTTCCCCCGTGCTCGAGCGCTCCCGCACCACCCTCCTCGGCCTCGCCGGCGTCCTCCTGGTCGCCTTCGGGGTGCTGGCGGGGCTCGTGCGCGGGGATTGGCAGCCGCTGGTCGACCTCGACCACCGCGGCGAGCCGGCGTCCACCTGGGCGGTCGACGGCGGGCTGCACTCGCTGCTGCGCTGGGTCGAGCTCACCTTCGGCACCATCGGCATGACGGTGCTGACCGTCGTCCTCGTCGTGGCGCTGTGGACCCGCAACCACCGGCGCGCCGCCTGGCTCGTGCTCGGCGTCATGATCGTCACCAGCCAGGCCACCGCCTGGCTGAAGGTGTGGGTCGGACGCGAGCGGCCGCCGTGGCAGGACACCGAGACGCTGCTCAGCTCCAACGCCTTCCCCAGCGGCCACGCGTCGTCGATCACCGCCTTCGCGCTGCTGTGCGCGGTGATCGTGCAGATGCTGGTGCGCCGTCCGGGCGTGCGCCGCTGGACCCAGGTCGGGCTGGCCGTCGTCGTGCTGCTGGTGGGCCTGGACCGCGTGCTCCTGGGCCGCCACTACCCCTCCGACGTCGTCGGCGGCGTCCTGCTCGGTGCGGCGATCGTGCTGATCGGCCTCGCGGTCTGGTCGCCCCTCCCGGTGAGCCACGCGCTCAAGGCCGAGCCGCTGCCCGAGGCGTTCCCCTCGAACCGCCGCCTCGCGGTGGTGCTCAACCCGATCAAGGTCGAGGACGTCGACCAGTTCCAGGCCATCGTCACCTCGATGGCCCTGGAGAGCGGCTGGCTCGCCCCGAGCTGGCACCTCACGACGGTCGAGGACCCCGGCACCGGCATGGCGGAGGCCGCCGCCGTCGAGGGCGCCGACCTCGTCATCGTGTGCGGCGGCGACGGCACCGTGCGCGAGGTCTGCGCCGAGCTGGCCGGCACCGGCATCCCGGTGGGCATCATCCCGGCCGGCACCGGCAACCTGCTGGCCCGCAACCTCGACATCCCGCTCTACATCCGCGCCGCCATCGACGTCGCGCTCACCGGCCAGGACCGCGCCATCGACCTGGTCTCGGTCAGCGGCGACGGCATCGAGGACTCCCACTTCATGGTGATGGCCGGCATGGGCTTCGACGCCGCGATCATGGAGGGCGTCAACGAGGACATCAAGAAGCGCGTCGGCTGGCTGGCCTACGTGCTCTCGGCCCTGAAGTCGCTGATGTTCCCGGCCGTGCGCGTCGAGATCAGCGTCGACGGCGGGGAGTTCACCAAGCACCGCGCCCGCACGATCGTCGTCGGCAACGTCGGCTACCTGCAGGCCGGCATGCCGCTGCTGCCCGACGCCGCCATCGACGACGGCCGCCTCGACGTCGTGCTGCTGCACCCACGTCGGTTCCTGTCCTGGATCCCGCTGGCGGTGCGCGTGATGACGCGCCAGCGCCGCACCGACGACCTCGTCAACCGGATGACCGGCCGCACCGTCGTGCTGCGCGCCGCCACCGACACCCCCCGCCAGCTCGACGGCGACACCATCGGACCCGGCCGGGAGCTGCAGATGGAGTGCCTGCACGGCCGGGTGCTCGTCCGCGTGCCCCGCTGATCCGCGCTGATCCCCGCTGATCCCCGCTGATCCGGGTCATCCCGGCTCGCCACGCCCCGCGTGGCATGCTCGGAGTCCCGACGCGGCCCCGACCTGCCGTGCAGGAGTGGTGATGACGCACGCCGACCCGTGCACCGGACGCCCCGGACGACCCGGGCGCCTGGCATGAGCGCGCGCCATCGGGCCGCCGACCCGCCGCGCTACGCGCGACGTCGCCGGACCGATCCCGACGTCCCCGGCCTGCGCGGCCTCTCCCGGGCGATCCTCGGCCTGCGGGTGCTCGGCGTCCTGCTCCTGCTGCTCGCCGCGGCGGTCAGCGTCGGCGCGATCCTCGCGGGCTTCCGCGGGATCGACGTGCTCGGCGTCGAGGTCGACGGCACCCGCCGCGAGGGCCTGCTCGCCGTGCTGGTGGTGGGCCTGCCGGTGTGGCTGCTCTACGGGCTGGTGCAGGTCGGCCTCGAGATCGCCCGGCAGCGGCTGATCGCCCGACGCGAGCTGCGCGAGCGGCTGGCCACCGTGCACCTCGACGCGCTGCGTCGCCAGGG
>NZ_JBUZJI010000001.1:126083-209488 GCF_055282735.1 Nocardioides sp. B129/18
TCCGGCGACGCAGCGCCGAGGCGGGCGGTGCTCGTCAGCGGCAGGCGACCGGCCGGTCGGCGGAGCGGACGGCGAAGCACCACTCGCCGAGGACGCGCGGCACCAGGTGGGGCTTCGCGGCCCTCGTGACGCGCCACTCGACGACGCGGTTGCGATCAGCGGAGCTCTCCGGCGTGCTGCTCGCATGGGGTGCGCGGCGGGTGTAGAGCCCCTCGCCCCCGACCCCGATCCAGGAGCGGAAGGCGCGGTAGGAGGCGTCCCAGCCGCTGCCGGGGCCCCCGCCGTAGAGGGGCTCGGCCTCCACGAGGCGGCTGCCCCGCCGGACGTAGACCGTCCACCGGGTGGAGTCGCCGCCCTCCTGCGTGAGCACGATCGCCCGACCGGCAGCGCCCTGGGGGACCGTCTGCTTGAAGGCCTCGACGCTCTCGCCGGGCGCCTTGAGGACGACGCGGGCCGTCCCGGTCGGCGTCCGCTCCTTGAGCACGTAGCGGCCGTGCACACGGTCGAGCGACACCACGATGCCGGTGCCGGGCACTCCGAAGGAGCCGCCCGGATGCGCCATCCGGTCGAGCTCTCTGCCAGGGGGCAGCGTCGACGGGTCGCCCGAGACGGGCCTCGCCTGGTGCGCGGACGAGGACGGCCGGGCCTCGGCGGGCCCGACGCCACCGGCGACGAGCGAGCCCAGGGAGCCGAGCGACACGGCGAGGGCGCCCGCGAGGGCGAGAGGGCGAGCAGGTCGTGCGGTGAGCGCGTTCATGAGGGGTCTCCTTCGGGAGGCGGGACGCGGCTCAGCGGCAGGCGACGGCGCGGTTCGCGCCCGTGGTGCTGTCGAAGCACCAGCCGCCGAGGACGGTCGGCACCAGGTGCGGCTGGTCAGCGGCGGTCAGGCGCCACTGCACGACGCGGTAGCGGTCGGCCGTGCCGTCGGCCGCGCCGTAGCCGGAGTAGCGCCGGGTGAACAGGCCCTCCCCCTGGGAGCCGAACCACGAGCGGTACGGGTGGCTTCTCACGTCGAAGCCGCTGCCGGGGGCGCTGCCGTAGCGCGGCGGGGCCTCGACCAGGCGGGCCCCGCGGCGGACGTAGGCGATCCACTCCGTGTAGTCGCCGCCCTCCCGGGCGATGAGGATGGCACGACCGGCACGACCCTGGGGGAGGGTCTGCTTGATCGCGCGGACGTCGTCCTCCCCGGCGCTGAAGACGACCTTGGCGGTGCCTCCTTCAGGACGTAGCGTCCGTGCACCTTGTCGAGGGAGACCAGGATCCCGGTGCCCGGCACGCCGAAGGAGGCGCCGGGACGGATCATCGGCTCGCTGTAGCGCCCCGACGGCAGCGTGGGGGGATGGCCCGGAACGGGCTTGGCGACGTGCGCCGAGGACGCGGCCGGCTGGGCCTCGGCGGCGCCGACGACACCGCCGGCGACGAGCGAGCCGAGGGACGCGGTGAGGGCGCCGGCGAGGGCGACGCGACGGGTCAGGGCGTGCGAGCGGGGGGTGCGTCGAGCGTTCAAGGGGGGTCTCCCGAGGTCCGGGCGGCCGGGTCGGCCGCGTCTGCCCAGGGAGACGCGCAGGAGCGCGAGAAGTTGCGACTACCGGGCCGGACGGGCCGCGGAGATCGCCTCCTCCTCCTCGGGGGAGAGCTGCTGCTCGCAGCGCCAGCCGACGACGCTCTTGGCGTAGCTGCGGGCGTCGGAGCGGCCGTGGATGGAGGTGAGGACGACGCCGTTGCCGCCGTCGTCGAGCAGCGCGAGGCTCCAGGAGAGGTGGCCGCCCATGTCGCCGAACGCGTCGTAGCGGACGACCGCGAGGTGGCGCAGGGCGTCGCGGGCCTCGGCGCGCAGCGCCGCGACCTCCTGCCGCAGGCCCAGGACGTCCTCGGGCAGCGCGTCGCCGCCGACCTGGGGCGGCGCGGGACGGGCGCCGCGCAGCGCGAGCACCCCGACCCCGAGCGCGACGAGGGCCACCACCAGCGTGAGCACGACCAGGACCACCACGGCGTTCAACCTAGACTGCGCGGGTGCCGGATCAGCGACGCATCGCCTACCAGGGCGAGCCGGGGGCCAACTCCCACATCGTGTGCCAGGAGCAGTACCCCGACTGGGAGGCGGTGCCCTGCGCGTCCTTCGAGGACGTCTTCGCGGCGGTGGAGTCCGGCGACGCGGAGCTGGCGATGATCCCCATCGACAACAGCCTCGCGGGCCGGGTGGCCGACATCCACCACTTCCTGCCGCGCTCCTCGCTGCACATCGTCGCCGAGCACTTCCTGCGCATCCGCTTCCACCTGATGGCGCCGCCGGGAGCGACGCTGGCCGGCATCCGCACCGTGCACAGCCACGTGCACGCGCTGGGGCAGTGCCGCAAGGTGATCCGCGAGCACGGGCTGACGCCGATCATCTCCGGCGACACCGCCGGCGCGGCCCGCGAGGTCGCCGAGGCGAAGGACCTCACCCAGGCCGCGATCTCGCCGCCTCTGGCGGCGTCGATCTACGGGCTCGACGTGCTGGCCGAGGACGTCGAGGACGAGGACCACAACACGACGCGGTTCGTCGTCCTCTCCCCCGAGCTGCGCGAGGCGCCGGTGGGCGACGGCCCGGTGGTCACCTCGTTCATCTTCAACGTGCGCAACCTGCCCGCCGCGCTCTACAAGGCGCTCGGCGGCTTCGCCACCAACGGCGTCAACATGACCAAGCTGGAGAGCTACATGGTCGGCGGCCAGTTCACCGCCACCCAGTTCCTCGCCGAGGTCGACGGCCACCCCGAGGAGCCCGGCCTGCGCCGCGCCCTGGAGGAGCTGTCGTTCTTCACCACCGAGGTGAAGATCCTCGGCGTCTACCCCGCCGACCCGTTCCGAGCCAGGAGCTGACGTGGACCTCGCCGCCCTGGCGCTCACCTTCGGCGCGATCTTCGTCGTCGAGCTGCCCGACAAGACCTTCCTCGCGACGCTGGTGCTCTCCACCCGCTACCGCCCGATCCTGGTGTGGATCGGCGTCGGGCTGGCCTTCGCGGTGCAGACCACCGTGGCGGTGCTGCTCGGCCACGCCGCGTCCTTCCTGCCAGACGAGGTCGTGAAGGGCGTCGCGGCCGCGATGTTCCTCATCGGCGCCGTGCTGCTGCTGCGCGAGGCGCGCTCCGCGCAGGACGACGACGAGGGCGAGGAGCTCGCGGCCAAGGCGCAGGAGGCCCACGGCCTCAAGGCGATCCTCGCCTCGTTCCTGGTGCTCTTCGCCGCCGAGTGGGGCGACCTCTCCCAGCTGCTCACGATCGCGCTGGTGGCGCGGTACGAGGCGCCGGTGTCGGTGTTCGTCGGCGCGCTCGCGGCGCTGCTGACCGTGAGCGGGCTGGCGGTCATCGCCGGCCGCTGGCTCTCGGCCAAGGTGCCGCTGCACCGGCTGATGTACGGCGGCTCGGCGGTGTGCCTCGTCCTGGGCCTGGTGACCCTCGTCGAGCTGACCGCCTGAGGCCTCGCTGACACGCGCGAGGAGCCACCCCTAGGCTCAGCCCATGGCCGAGCAGACCAGCGCGCAGCAGCCCCGCACCCACTACGCCGACAGCGAGGTCGGCCGGCTGCGCACCGTCATGCTGCACCGGCCCGGCGACGAGCTGAAGCGCCTGACGCCGCGCAACAACGACCGGCTGCTCTTCGACGGCCTGCCCTGGGTCGCGCGGGCCCAGGACGAGCACGACGCCTTCGCGCAGGCCCTGCGCGACCACGACGTCGAGGTGCTCTACCTGACCGAGCTGCTCACCGAGACCCTCGCCTCGGAGCAGGCGCGGCTGCGGGCCATCACGACCTCGCTGGCCGGCCTGCACCTCGGCGACACCCTGCGCGCCTACCTCGCCCGGTTCCTCGCCGACGCGACCCCCGAGGAGCTCACCGCCCACCTCACCACCGGCATCCGCAACGACGAGGTGCGCGGGGGCCACGGCCTGGTCACCTCGCTGCTCGACCCGCACGACTTCCTCATCGACCCCCTGCCGAACCTGCTCTTCACGCGCGACTCCAGCGTGTGGGTGCGCGACCGCGTCGCCGTCACGTCGCTGGCGATGCCGGCCCGGGCGCGCGAGACCCAGCTCACCGAGCTGATCTACACCGAGCACCCGCGCTTCGCGGGCACCCGCCGCATCCACGGCTGGCAGTCCGAGCACGTCGAGGGCGGCGACGTCCTGCTGCTCGCGCCGGGCGTCATCGCCGTCGGCGTGGGCGAGCGGACGACGCCCGCCGGCGTCGAGCGGTTCGCCCGGCAGGTCTTCCACGCGAGCCTGGCGCACACGGTGCTCGCGGTGCCGATCGCCCAGGAGCGCGCGACGATGCACCTCGACACCATCGCCACGCTCGTCGACGTCGACCAGATCGTCATGTACCCCAACGTCGCCGACACCCTGGTGGCCCACGCGGTCACCCTGGCCTCCGCCCCCGGCGACCCCGACCTCGTGCTCGAGGTCGCCCCGGCGCGGCCGTTCCTGGAGGCGGCCGCCGAGGCGATGGGCATCGACGCCCTGCGCCGCATCGACACCGGACTGGACCCCGTCACCGCCGAGCGCGAGCAGTGGGACGACGGCAACAACACCCTCGCCCTGGCGCCGAAGGTCGCGGTGGCCTACGAGCGCAACGACGGCACCAACGACCGCCTCGAGGCCGCCGGCATCGAGGTCGTCCGCATCGCCGGCAGCGAGCTCGGCTCGGGTCGCGGCGGCCCGCGATGCATGAGCTGCCCCGTCGAGCGCGACCCGCTGCCCGGCTCCTGACCATCCGCCGACCACCCGCCGACCACCCGGTCGGTGCACGCCCGTCCACCCAGCGGCGGGGATGCTTTACAGCGGGGTCCGCAACGGCGAGACTCCGCGCAGCCCCACCCTTCCCGCAAGCCCCTCGAAAGGCGTTGGCATGGCCGACTCGTTCTTCAGCATGTTCACCCCCGCCGAGATCGCCAAGATCAGCGCGGCCGGAACGCGGGTGACCCTGCCCGAGGGCTGGTCGCCCATCTGGGAGAGCACCCCGGCCGACAAGGCCTACGTCATCCTCTCCGGCACCGTCTCGGTGCGCCACCACGGCGAGGAGATCGCCCAGCTCGGCGAGGGCGACATCATGGGCGAGGCCGCGCTGGTGCGCCGCTCGCTGCGCACCGCGAGCATCGTCGCGCTGACGCCGCTGGAGCTGATCCACTTCACCGACGAGGCCATCAAGAAGCTCAGCGTCGAGATGCCCCGCTTCCAGGAGGCCCTCGAGGCCGTCGCCGCCGAGCGCTTCGCCGAGAACGGCTGACGCGGCACCCGTCCTGGAAGGGGTCGTGGTGACCCAGGAGCCGTCCGCGGGTGCCGCGGACGCCGTCGAGGAGCTGCTGCTCGGACAGCGGCCCCACCTGACGCGCGCCCAGGTCGCGGAGGCCGCCGGCATGCCGCTGGAGGCCACCACCGAGCTGTGGCGCCAGCTCGGCTTCCCGCACGCCGAGGACGACGACGTCGCGTTCACCGACGCCGACGTCGACGCGCTGCGGCTGGCCCATGAGCTGATGGCGCTCGGCATCCTCGGCGAGGACTCCCAGGCGGCGCTGGTGCGCACCTGGGGCCGGGCCTTCGCGCGGCTCGCCGAGTGGCAGACCACCCTGCTGGCCCGGGTGGCCGGGCAGGTGCCGGGCGCCAACCCCGCCGAGCAGCTGGCCCTGCTCACCGCCGAGGTGGTGCCCCGCGTCGAGGAGCTGCAGTCCTACGCCTGGCGTCGTCACCTGGCGAGCGCCGGCAACCGGCTGCTGGCCGCCGACGACCCCGCCGCCGCCACGCAGCGGCTCGCGGTCGGGTTCGTCGACATCGTCGGGTTCACCTCGCGCAGCAAGGCGCTCGACGACACCGACCTCGTCGACTGGATCGAGGGCTTCGAGGACACCGCGTCCGGGCTGGTGCTCGACCACGGCGGTCGCGTCATCAAGACCATCGGCGACGAGGTGCTCTACGTCGCCGACGACCTCGTCGCGGCCGTCGAGATCGCGCTGGAGATGACCTCGCGCGGCGAGGACGAGGACGATCCCTTCCCCGCGGTGCGAGCGGGCCTGGCCTGGGGCGACGTCGTCCCCCGGCTCGGCGACGTCTTCGGACCCACCGTGAACATCGCGGCCCGGCTGACGTCGGTGGCCCGGCCGGGCACCGTGCTGCTCGACGCCGTCGCCCACGAGCAGCTCGACCCGCGTCGGCCCTCGGAGCAGGACGACGACGACGACGCCGACCCGCCCACCACCGCCTACCGGTTCCGGCGGGTGCCGCGGGTGTCGGTCAAGGGCTACTCACGGCTCGAGCCGTGGGTGGTGCGTCGAGCCCTCTGACCCCCCGAGGGATCAGCAGGGTCAGCGGATCGTGACCTGGCGGTTGGCCAGGCCGCTGCGCGCCGAGCGCTCCTCGGAGGTCAGCGGCTCCTCGGCGGCGAGGGCCTCGGCCAGCGCCTCGGCGAAGGCGGCGGCGGGCTCCTCGATGGCCTCGGGCCCGGTGCCGAGCGGCAGGTCCCACACCGGCGTCAGCAGGCCGTGCGCGCGGAACATGCCGACGAGGCGGCCGTCGGGCACGAGGGTGTCGCGGCCGGCGGCGTGCAGGCGGGCGAGGGCGTCGAGGACGGCGTCCTCGGGCTGGGGCAGCACCCAGCGCAGGTGCTCCTTGGTGCCCACGTTGGTCCAGTAGCCGGCCTCGATGCTGGTGAGGCGGGCGGTCGGGTAGGCGGCGTCGTCGGCCTGCTCGAGGGCGGCGGCGAGCTCGGCGCTCTCCTCGAGGTCGGCGATCCAGTACTGGAAGCCCTCGTGGACGGTGACCTCGAGCGGGGCGTCGGTGACGACGAGGTCCTGCAGGCGCGGGCCCTCGCCGGGGGCGCTGGTGAGGCCGACGATGCCCGGCTCGGAGGCGAGCGCGCGCTCGAGGACGGCGCCGAGGTCGCGGGAGGGGTCGCCGAAGTGGTGCTGCACCTGCAGGCCGAGCCAGATCGCGCCGGACTCGCGCACCAGGGCCGGGGCGGCGCCGGGCAGCAGGGAGGCCAGCAGGATCGAGCGGTCCTCGCGCTCGGGCGCGACGCCGTCGGCCAGGGTGAGGGTGGCGGTGGCCGCGGGCACCAGCTCGCGCAGCGCGACGACGTCGCACTCACCGGGCAGGCCCTCGAAGGGGCGGCTCACGAACACCGGGACGGCCCCGCCGGGGGCGCCGTGGCAGGCCTTGTAGCGGCGTCCCGAGCCGCAGGGGCAGGGCTGACGGGGACCGACCTCGCCGGGGGCGGGTGCGGACTCGCGGGCCTTGACTCGGGACTTCTTCGCCATGCCCCGGACCCTAGTGGACCGGTGCGCGGGGAGGAGGACGGCCCTAGGCGTCGGCCTGGGCCTCGAGCAGTCCGAGGACGTAGGCGGGGCGGTCGCTGATGACCGCCCGGACCCCGAGCTCCTGGCACAGGGCGAGGTCCTCGGGGGTGTTCACGGTCCAGACGTGCACGTCGTGGCCCGCGCGCACGATCCGCTCCGCGGTGCGTGGGTGCTCGCGCAGCAGCGAGATGCCGGGCCCGATGATCCACGAGCGGCCGACGACGCGGCTGAGCATCGGCCAGGAGCGCGCGTGCTCCATGAGCATCACCAGCGGGACGTCCGGCGCGATCCGCTCCACCCGCTGCAGCGCGGTGTAGGAGAAGCTCATGACGCGGGCCGGCGAGCCGGGGCTGGTCCAGCCGAAGTCCTCGAGCAGGTCGACGACGCGGCGCTCGACCAGGCCGCCGTAGCGGGTGGGGTGCTTGGTCTCGATGGCGATCTCGACGCGACGGTCGTAGTCGGCGACGACCTCGCAGAGCTTGCGCAGCGTGAGGACGGTGTCGAGGGTCTCGTCGCGGTCGGGCCGCTCGTCGTCGAGGTCGGCCCAGGGGTGCTTCCACGCGGCGAAGTCGAGCTCGGCGAGCTCGGCGAGGTCCATCGTCGAGACGACGCCGCGGTTGCTGGCGATGCGCCGCAGGTCGCGGTCGTGCACGCAGACGAGGTGGCCGTCGGCGGTGAGCCGGACGTCGCACTCCAGGCCCTCGGCGCCCGCCTCGAGGGCGGCGACGTACGCGCCCAGCGTGTGCTCGGCGTGATCGTGACTCGCGCCGCGATGGGCGAGGACCTGCGGCCGCATGGCGCCATTGTGGCCGCACGCGGCCGTGCGCGTCCTCGCGACCCGCGAGGCCGGGCCTGTGATGCTGACCCCGTGACCCGTCCGGCGACCGATCTCGTCCTGGCTCCCGCCGACCTCGACGACCCCGCGCTCGCGGCCTTCCTGCAGGCCCACCTCGACGACATGGAGCCCACCGCTCCGCCCGAGAGCAGGCACGCGCTCGACCTGGACGGGCTGCGCGCGCCCGGCATCCGGCTGTGGGCGGCCCACCTGGCGGACGGCGGACCGCTCGTGGGCACCGTGGCCCTGGCTCCGGTGGAGCCGGGCCAGCCCGCCCACGAGGAGCTCAAGAGCATGCGCACCGAGCCGGCGATGCGAGGACGCGGCGTCGCGTCGGCCCTGCTGCGGCTCGCGCTCGACGACGCCCGCGCGCGGGGCGTGCGGCGGGTCTCCCTCGAGACCGGCGCGATGGCGTTCTTCGAGCCGGCGCGGGCGCTCTACCGCCGGCACGGGTTCGTCGACACCGCCCCGTTCGGGCGCTACGTCGAGGACCCGCTCAGCGTGTTCCTGACGCGGGACCTCTCCCCCGCCGACTCCCCCGCCGACATCCCCGCCGACTCCTAGATCGGCCGGTTGCCCTTCGCGAGGTCGCTGCCGGCCAGGAGGAGCCACCAGCCGCCCAGGATCAGGCCGATCGCGGCCGCGAGCGCGAGTCCGCCACCGGCCACGCCGGACTCCGAGAGCAGAGCTACCGCCGCGAACAGGATCAGCGGCGCCGCGAGGACCATCAGCGCGACGCCGATCGCGCGCACCGCGCTGCCGGCGACCCGCACGGTCGCCTCCTCCGAGGCCTGCAGGTGGCGCAGCGTGGCCGCCTGGTCGTCCATGGTCCCTCCCGAGGGTCGCGCCGATCCGACGCGCGTCAGTCGGCGTGCTCGCGAAGATAGCGCCCGAAGTGGGGCACCGTGAAGGCGATCCGACCGCGCTCGCCGGAGTAGATCAGGCCCTTCTTGAGCAGGGCGTCGCGCGCCGGGGAGAGCGACTGCGGCTTCTTCCCGAGCACCGCGGCGACGTCGGCGGTGGCGACGGCGCCCACGGGGTCGCTGCCGAGCTCGGCGGCGGCGTCGGCCATCGCCCGCAGGTAGTCGCGCTCGGCCGGCGTCGCGCGCTCGTACCGGGAGCCGAAGAAGCCGACCGCGAGCTCGCGCTGGGCCTCGGGCACCGCGACGGCGACGTCGTCGGCGGTGATGGGCGAGCGGGGCGCGAGGTCCCAGACCGCCTTGCCGTAGGCCTGGATGAAGTAGGGGTAGCCGCCGGTGACCTCGTGCATCGCGGCGAGCGCGTCGTCGGTGAAGGCGGCGTCCTCCTCCGCGGCGGGGCTGGCCAGCGCGCGGTCGCCGGCCTCGCGGGAGAGCCGGTCGATGCGGCGGTAGGAGAAGAGCCGCTCGGAGTAGGACTTGCTCGCCGAGAGCACGGCCGGCAGGTGCGGCAGGCCCGCGCCGACGACGATGACCGGCAGGCCGCTCTGGCTCAGCTCATGGCAGGCCGCGCACAGGGCGGAGACGTCGGCGGGGCCGAGGTCCTGCATCTCGTCGACGAAGACCGCCACCCCGCGGCCGACGTCGGCGGCCAGGCCCCCGACGTCGGAGAGCAGCTCGACGAGGTCGATCTCGATGTCGCCGGAGTCGGCGCGGCCGCGCACCGCGGGGGCGTCGATGCCGACGCTCCAGCGCTCCTTGAGCCGCGCGGACGGGCCGGCGTCGCGCTCGGCGAAGGAGCGCAGGACGCCGAGCACGTGCTCGGCCTGCTCGGCCTCGGGGTGTGCGACCCCGCGCCTGGTGCAGCGCCCCGGCCAGCGGGCGGCGCAGGCCCTGCTCGGGCCGCGCCTCGAGCTTGCCGGTGCCCCACGAGCGACGCACCGCTGCGGAGCGCAGCGCGTTGAGGAGCACCGTCTTGCCGACCCCGCGCAGGCCGGTGAGCACCAGGGAGCGCTCCGGGCGTCCGCGGGCGACGCGCTCGAGCACGACGTCGAAGGCCGCGAGCTCCTCGTCGCGACCGGCGAGCTCGGGCGGACGCTGGCCCGCGCCGGGGGCGTACGGGTTGCGGATCGGGTCCATGATCGGACGCTATCGGGATGTCTAGTCGATTCCCTAGAGACACGCAGAGAAGGGCATCGACGACCCGATCGGGGCTCGGGGGCGACCGCTCGACCCTGCCGATCGACCGCTCGTCGGCCGGGTGCGACCGCTCGTCGCGGGAATGATGATCGATCCCACAGGCCGGACAGGCGGCCGGATCGGTCTGCCTACGGTGGATGGACCCCCCTCTTCGAAGGAGATCTCGGTGATCCTCGACCAGCCGCCCGCGCCTGCGCCCGGGCCCTCGGGGAGCGGCGATCCGTCCGCTCCCGACCGCACCTCCCGTCCCTCGCCGGCCGCCCGGCTGCAGGGCTGGGTCCGTCACGACGCCCGGTTCGACGTGCCGGCGTCCCTCGTCGTCTTCCTCGTCGCGATCCCGCTCTCGCTGGGCATCGCGGTGGCCTCCGACGCCCCCGTCACCGCCGGCCTCATCGCCGCCGCGGTCGGCGGCATCCTCGCCGGTGCGCTCCGCGGGGCGCCGCTGCAGGTGAGCGGTCCGGCGGCCGGCCTCACCGTCGTGGTGGCCGAGACCGTCGCGGAGTTCGGCTGGGAGGCGACCTGCGCCATCACCGCGGCGGCCGGCCTGGTCCAGCTGCTGCTCGGCGCCACCCGCCTGGGCCGCTACGCCCTGGCCATCAGCCCCACCGTCGTGACGGCGATGCTCGCCGGCATCGGCGTCTCGATCGTGCTCGGCCAGCTCAACGTCGCCCTCGGCTCCGGGTCGCAGCCCTCGGCCTGGGAGAACATCCAGGGCATCGGCTCGGCGCTGACGCGCGCCGAGCCGCACGCCGTGCTCGCCGCGCTCGGCGTCATCGCGATCCTGCTGGCCTGGCCGCGGCTGCCGAAGCGGATGCGGGTGGTGCCGGGCCAGCTCGTCGCGGTCGTCTCCATCACCGTCCTGGCCGCCGCCTGGCTGCCCGGCGCCACGCGCGTCGACCTCGGCGGCGACCTCCTCGCCGAGATCGGCAGCGTCGCGCTGCCCGAGGGCACCCCGCTGGCCATCGCCGGCGCCGTGCTGACGATGGCGCTCATCGCCTCGGTGGAGTCGCTGCTCTCCGCGGTGGCCATCGACCGCCTCCACGACGGCCCCCGCGCCCGTCTCGATCGCGAGCTCATCGGCCAGGGCGTCGCCAACACCGCCTCCGGCGCGCTCGGCGGCCTGCCCGTCACCGGCGTCATCGTGCGCTCCTCGGCCAACGTCGCGGCCGGCGCCCGCACCCGGGCCTCGGCGATCCTGCACGGCGTCTGGGTGCTGATCTTCGCCCTCGTGCTCGTCGGCCTCGTCGAGCAGATCCCGCTGGCCGCGCTGGCCGGCCTGCTCATCGTGATGGGCGTCAACCTCGTCAAGCCCGCCGACATCCGCCAGGCCCGCAGCCGCGGCGAGCTGTGGATCTGGGTGCTGACGATCGGCGGCGTGCTCGCCCTCAACCTCATCGAGGGCGTCCTGCTCGGCCTGCTCGGCGCGCTCGCGCTCACCCTGTGGCGCGTCACCCGCGTGCACGTCGACGTGCGCCGCACCGGCGACGCGGCCGACGGCCGCCAGCTGTGGGTGGCCGAGGTGCGCGGCAGCCTGTCGTTCCTCGCCACTCCGATCATCGTGCCGCGGCTCGCGGCGATCCCCGAGGGCCAGGTCGTCGAGATCGACCTGCTCGTGGACTACCTCGACCCCTCGGGACGCGACCAGGTGCAGGACTGGGCCGACCGCTACACCGCACGCGGCGGCCAGGCGATCGTCGAGCACTCCGGCCCCGACGGCGAGGACGCCGCCGCCGACCGGCCGCGCAAGGCCGAGCCGCTCTCCGCCCGCGCGCTGCTGCCCTGGGGCCGCTGGCAGAACGGCGGCGCCGAGCTCGGCGTCCCGACCCCGGCGCACCCGCTGGCCGTCGGCGTCCGCGAGTACCACCGGCGCACGTCCTCGACCCTGCAGCCGGTCTACGACGAGCTCGCCGGCGGGCAGTCGCCCAGGACCCTGTTCCTCTGCTGCGTCGACAGCCGCCTGGTGCCCAACGTCATGACCAGCAGCGGCCCCGGCGACCTGTTCACCGTGCGCACCATGGGCAACCTGACGCCCGCGCCCGGCCCCGACGACGATGGCTCGGTGTCCGCGCCGCTGCTCTTCGGCGTCGACTCCCTCGGCATCGGCACCGTCGTCGTGTGCGGCCACTCCGGCTGCGGCGCGATGGCCGCGGCCGTCGCCGGCGGCGCGCCCGAAGGCCCCATCGAGGCGTGGCTGACCCACGCCGAGGAGGCCCGCACCGCCTGGGGCACCGGCCACCCCGTCGGCGTCGCCGCCGCCGAGGCCGGGCTCTCCGAGGCCGACCAGCTGGCGCAGGTCAACGTCGCCATCACCCTCGAGCGGCTGCGCGGCACCCTCGGCAACCGCGACGTCGAGCTCGTCGGGCTGTTCTTCCGCGTCGACGACGGCAGCCTGCACCTGCTCGACGGCGAGCGGTTCGTCCCGCTCGCCGACGCCGAGCTCGCCGCGCTGGCGCACCTCCCCGAGGTGAGCCACGCGCACTGACCGGCTCACTACAGTGGGCGTGTGCCCGAGCTGCCCGAGGTGGAGGCGCTGGCCCAGGACCTCACCGGCCGGCTCTCCGGACGCGCGATCGCCAAGCTGCACTTCGCCGCGTTCAGCGCCCTCAAGACCGTCGACCCGCCCCCCTCCGCGCTGGAGGGGGCGCTGGTCGACGGCGTCGGCCGGCACGGGAAGTTCCTCGACCTCGAGGCCTCCGGCGTCCACCTCGTCCTGCACCTGGCGCGCGCCGGCTGGGTGCGGTGGCGCGAGGAGGTGCCGACGATCCCGCCCAAGCCCAGCTCGAAGTCGACCCTCGCCCTGCGCGTCGTGCTCGACGACGGCTCCGGCCTCGACGTCACCGAGGCCGGCACCCGCAAGAGCCTGGCCGCCTACGTCGTCCGCGACCCTCAGGACGTGCCCGGCATCGCCTCGCTCGGCCCCGACCCGCTCACCGACGACTTCACCCGCGACCGGCTCGCCGGCATCCTCGCCGCCGAGGGCCGCAAGCAGCTCAAGGGCGTCCTGCGGCACCAGGGCACCATCGCCGGCATCGGCAACGCCTACTCCGACGAGATCCTCCACGCCGCCCGCATGTCGCCGTTCAAGCCCGCCGACTCCCTCTCCGAGGCCGAGCTCGCCACCCTCTACGACGCCCTGCGCGAGACCCTCGGCGCCGCCGTCGACCGCTCCCGCGGCCTGGCCGCCAGCGAGCTCAAGGGCGAGAAGAAGTCGAACCTCGCCGTCCACGGCCGCACCGGCCAGGCCTGCCCCGTGTGCGGCGACCTCGTCCGCGAGGTGTCCTTCGCCGACTCCAGCCTGCAGTACTGCGCCACCTGCCAGACCGGCGGGAAGCCGCTGGCTGATCGTCGGATGAGTCGGCTGCTGAAGTAGGGGCGAGTTCTGAGAAGTTCCCCGGCTGACCGGGGAACTTCTCGTTGGTCAGGGAAACTTGGGGGCCCTGACGCCCAACTTCCCCTGACCAATCGCGTGGTGGTCCACAGCCTGGGGACGAGGAGGAGGTCGCTCAGGCGGGCGTCCAGGCGAGGACGGCGTCGCGCAGCTCGGCGACAGGCGCCGCCGCGTCGAGGCGCAGCACGGGCTGACGCAGCCCGGCGAGCCACTCCTCATGACGCCGGCGGCTGCGGCCGTCGAAGCCGGGGTCGTCGTAGCCGCGGGCCCAGTCGAGGAACGCGGCCCACGCCTCGGGGTCGGGACGCTGGCCCTCGCGACGACGCACCTCGCGGTCCTCAAGGCGGCGCATCCGCTCGTCGGGGTCCAGCGTCAGGAAGACGACGGCGTCGCACTCGGCGACGACCTCCTCGCCCCAGCCCGACATCGCGCCGGCGAGCACCCACGCCTCGCGGGGGACGAACACCTGGCGCATCAGCGCGACGCGCTCGGCCTCCGGCCGCTTGGTCGAGTACGGCGGGGAGGTGGGGAGCCAGAAGTAGTCGTCGGCGTCGGCGAAGGGCACCGACCAGTGGTCGGCCAGTGCGCGGCCGAGCGTCGAGGTGCCCGAGCCGCTCGCGCCGACGACGTGGACCCGAGAGCGCTCCATGGGCCCAGTCTGCCGGGCGAGCGACCGACGAGCGCCGCGGCTCAGGCCAGCGAGAGGAAGAGCTTCTCCATCTTCTTCACGTCGACGCCGTCGAGGCCGTCCTCGGAGGCGGCCAGGCACTGCTGGAGGCCAGTGGCGACGAGGGCGTAGCCGCTGCGCGCGATGGCCTTGTTGACGGCGGCGAGCTGGGTGAGGGCGTCCTCGCAGTCCGCGCCCTCCTCGAGCATCCGGATGACGGAGGCGAGGTGCCCGTGGGCGCGCTTCATGCGGGTGATGACGGGCTTGAGGTCGTCGGCGGGGAGCTCCATGGGTGTCCTCCGGTGCAGGTGCGGGGTGGCGTGCGAGGTCGGGCAGGTCGGGCGGCTCAGGCGAGGGCGTCGAGCAGGCCCAGCAGGCGCGTCCGGGCGTCGGCGGCGACCGTGGCGAGCGCGCCACCGCCGTCGGACCGACCGGTCATGGCGGTCATCGTGTCAGGGTCGAAGGCCTCGACGACGCAGGACCCGTCGTCGACGCTGCGGACCACGACGTTGCACGGCAGCATCGCGGCCACCGACGGGTCGGCCTGGAGCGCCTCGTAGGCCAGCTGCGGACGGCAGGCGCCGAGGATGATCTGGGGCGGCACCTCGACGCCGAGCTTGGCGCGGAGGGTGGCGGCGAGGTCGATCTCGGTGATGACGCCGAAGCCCTGCTCGACCAGGCCGGCGCGGACGGCGTCGACGAGCTCGGCGTAGGGACGCGCGACGGTGCGGCTCAGGGTGTAGGTCGTCTCCATGGGATCATCGTACAACCCCCTGGGGGGTTATGCGAGTCCTCGCGGCCGTCAGGCATGGCGGGCGCGACCGCGGGAAGACTGACCGACGTGATCCCCACCGTCTCGGTCGACCAGGTCCCCCAGCCTCTCCCCGACGGCCTCACCGTCCTCGACGTGCGCGAGCCGCTGGAATGGGCGCACGGGCACATCGAGGGAGCGCTCCACGTGCCGCTCGGCGAGCTCGTCGAGCGCGTCGGGGAGGTGCCCGACGGTCAGGTGCTCGTGGTCTGCAAGATCGGCGGGCGCTCCGCCCAGGCGACGGCCTACCTCACCGGCCTCGGGCACGACGCCGTCAACCTCGAGGGCGGCATGCTCGACTGGGCCGAGGCCGGACGCCCGATGGTCAGCGAGAACGGCGAGGGCCCGCGGGTCGTGTGACCCACGGGCCCCGGAGGCCGTGCGGGGAGCCCGTACGGGGAGGCCTGCGAGCAGCCCCGTGACGAGCCCCGCGTCAGTTCGCCGACGGGGACGCGGACGGCGACGCGACGCCGAGCTGGTCGGCGCAGGTGGTGGTGAGGTACTGCGAGAAGGCGAAGAGCTTGAGGGTCTGCTCCTCGCTCAGCGACTTGCCGAGCTTCTCGAGCTCGGCGCTGGTCTTGGAGTCGGAGATCGCCTTGACCATGAGGTCGTAGCCGCTCTTGGCGTCGGCGTCCATGCTCGACGGCGTGCCGACCTTGGCCAGCGTGGCGATCGCCTTCTTCTGCGCCGGGAGGTCCTCGGCGCCGGACTTCACGATCGTGGCGTAGGCGTCGCAGAACTTCTGCGCGTCCGCGGTGGTGGCCTTGGCCGAGCCGGACGCGGAGGCCGCGGCCGACGGCGCCGCACCGGTCGTCGCCGAGGAGTCGGCCGAGGGCGTGCTGGAGGCGTCGGCCTGGTCGCCACCGCCCCCGCAGGCGGAGAGCGCGCCGGCGAGCAGCAGGGCTCCGGTGGCGAGGGCGAGGGTGGGACGGCGGGTCATGCGTGGCTCCCCTTCGGGATCGAGGTCATCGAGCGTCCGGCTCGCCGCGCGCGGCGAACGGACTCGGCAACGGTAGGTCAAGAGCCTGAGAGAGGCGTGTGAGGTACGTGGCGCGGTCGACCTCGACGACGCCGAGCGAGGCGAGGTGGTCGGTGCGCCACTGGACGTCGAGCACGCGAGCCTCGGCGTGCTCGTCGCGCAGCGCCTCGACCAACCCCACGAGCGCGGCCTTGGAGGCGTCGCGCCGCCGGTGGAACATCGACTCCCCCGCGAAGAGGCCGCCGATCGCCAGGCCGTAGAGCCCGCCGGCGAGCTCGCCGTCGTGCCAGGCCTCGACCGAGTGCGCCCAGCCGAGGTCGTGCAGACGGCGGTAGGCGCGCACGACGTCGTCGTCGATCCAGGAGCCGTCGCGCGAGGGATCGGCGCAGCCCTCGAGGACGGCGTCGAAGGCGGTGTCGATGCGGATGTCGTAGTCGCGCAGCGAGCGACGCAGCGAGCGCGAGACCCGCAGACCGTCCAGCGGCAGGACGCCGCGACGCACCGGCGACCACCAGCCCACCGCCGCCACCCGACGCCGGACGCCCCACGGCGGGTCGGCGGGCATCGGGAACAGGCCGCGGCGGTAGGCGGCCAGCACCGTCCCCGGCTCGAGATCGGCGCCCATCGCGACGAGGTCGTCCTCGGGGTCGAAGCGGTCGGGCGTGGGGAAGACCCACGTCGTCGGCTCCGGCTCGATGCCCATCCCCCGAACGTAGGGCACCGGGCCGACTCCGGGATCCGGGGGCCCGCGCTCCGTACGATCGAGGTGTCCGTCCGCCGAGCCTCGCAGGAGCGACCCCCATGAGCCCCCGCCGCAAGACCATCGCCGGCGCCGCCGCCCGCCGGCTGGCCCCGAAGGTCACCGACCTCGCCCCGGGCGCCACCTCGACGTTCGTGCGCGAGGCCCTGCACCGCGCGATCGTCGGCGTCGGTCCGCTGCCGCCGGCGGCCAAGGCCGCCGAGACCCAGCTGCGCGAGCAGGACGGCGACGTGAAGCGCGCCATCCACGAGGTCATCGAGAACCACGTGCGCTACGCGGGCGGCCAGGGGTTCCTCACCAACATCGGCGGCGTCGTCAGCGCCGCGGTCACCGTGCCGGCCAACCTCACGGGCCTCGCGCTCATCCAGTGCCGCATGGTCGCGGCCATCGCCCACCTGCGCGGCCACGACCTCTCCGACCCGCGGGTGCGCAACGCCGTCCTCACCGTGCTCATGGGCGAGGACACCGTCGACCGGCTCGTCAAGGACAAGGTGCTGCCCGCCGGCCCGGCCGGGCTCGCGACGGCCTCCTTCGCCGACCCCACCCTCGACCGCACCATCACCGGCCAGGTGGCCCAGGACCTCCTCACCCGCGTCGCCGGCAAGCGGCTGGCCGTCACCGTCGGACGCCGCGTGCCCGTCGTCGGCGGCGTCGTCGGCATGGGCGCCGACGGCTACGCCACCTGGAAGCTCGGCCGCTACGCCGAGCGGGTGCTGCCGCAGGTCTGAGCGCGGCGCGAGGCTCGTCCCGGCGGGTCGGCCAGCTTCATCGGCTGACCGATGAAACGTGCCGATCTCACGCCAGCGCGCGGGCCGCCGCGGACGGCGAGGGGCGACCGAGGTGGCCGGCCAGCCAGGCGCTGGTGGCGGCGAGGGAGGCGAGGTCGACGCCGTGCTCGATGCCGAGGCCGTCGAGCATCCACACGAGGTCCTCGGTGGCGAGGTTCCCGGTGGCGCTCTGCGCGTAGGGGCAGCCGCCGAGGCCGCCGGCGGAGGCGTCGAAGGTGGTGACGCCGGCGCGCAGGCCGGCCTGGACGTTGGAGAGCGCCTGGCCGTAGGTGTCGTGGAAGTGCAGCGCGAGGCGCGCGACGCCGACGCCCGCGGCGGCGAAGGCCTCGACGAGCGCGGTGACGTGGCCGGCGGTGGCGACGCCGATGGTGTCGCCGAGGCTGAGCTGGTGGGCGCCGAGGTCGAGGAGCCGCACGCCGGCCTCGACGACCCGCTCGAGCGCGACGCCGCCCTCCCACGGGTCGCCGAAGCACATCGAGAGGTAGGCGCGGACGTCGAGGCCGGCGTCGAGGGAGCGGCGGACGACCGGCTCGAACATCGCGAACTGGGCGTCGAAGGAGCAGTTGAGGTTGCGCTGGGCGAAGGTCTCGGTGGCCGAGCCGAAGACGGCGACGTGCCGCTGGCCGAGCGCGAGGGCGCGGTCGAGGCCCTTCTCGTTGGGCACCAGGACGGGCAGCTCGCGCACCCGCTCCCCGAGGGTCTCGCCGAGCAGCGCGAGGAGGTCGGCGGCGTCGGCGAGCTGCGGCACCCAGCGCGGGTGGACGAAGCTGGTGGCCTCGACGATCGGCAGCCCGGCGTCGAGGAGCCGCGTGATCAGCTCGGCCTTCACCGCCAGCGGCACGATCGCCTGCTCGTTCTGCAGGCCGTCGCGCGGGCCGACCTCGTAGATCGTGACGCGCTCGGGCAGCCCGGGCGCGGGCATCCGCATCGGCAGGCCCACGTCGGCGGCGCCGCTCATGCCCCGGCCTCGGGCGTCACCGTGAACAGCGGCGCCCCGAGCGCCACCTGGGCCCCGACGACGGCATCGACCGACCCGACCGTGCCGGCGAACGGCGCGGTGAGCGCGAGCTCCATCTTCATCGCCTCGACGACGCCGAGCACGTCGCCCTCGGCCACGCTCGCGCCGGGCTGGACGCGCACGTCGAGCACGGTGCCGGGCATCGGGGCGGTGAGGGTGCCGTCGCCGGCGCTGACGCCGGTCCAGGAGGTGTCACGGGCGTCGAGGACGAACCGCTGGCCGCCGACGACGACCTCGGTGCGGTGCGGCGAGCGCAGCACGAACGCCGGGCCGTCCTCGAAGGTCGCGACGTGCAGGAGCCCCCCGCGGCGGCTCACGCCCGTGGTCCAGCCGGAGGAGGAGACCTCGCGGCCGTGCTCGACCAGCGCCGGGGAGCCGCCGGCGGAGCGGAACCGGTCGGGCTGCCAGGGACCGCGCGGGGCCGCGGCGAGCTCCTCGGCGAGCACGATCCCGACGATGCGGCGCGCGGCGGCGTCGTCCGGCGCGGGCAGGGCGTGATGGTCGAGCCAGGCGGTGTCGAGGGCGCCCGCCGTGAACTCGGGGGTGTCGGCGAGCGCCCGCAGGTAGCCGACGTTGGTGGTCAGCCCGAGGATCGCGGTGGCGCCGAGCGCCTCGACGAGCTCCTCGCGCGCCTCGTCGCGGTCCTCGCCGTAGGCGATCACCTTGCCGAGCATGGGGTCGTAGGCGGTGCTGACGACCTGGCCGGACTCCAGCGCGTGGTCGACGCGCACGTGCGCGGGCCACACCACATGGGTGGCGGTGCCGGCCTGCGGCAGGAACCCGGCGTAGGCGTCCTCGGCGTAGACCCGCGCCTCGATGGCGTGCCCGACGACCCTGACGTCGTCCTGGGCGAAGGTCAGCGGCTCGCCGGCGGCCACCCGCAGCTGCTGCTCGACGAGGTCGAGCGGCGCGCCCGCGACCCGCGTGACGAGCTCGGTGACGGGGTGCTCCACCTGCAGGCGGGTGTTCATCTCCAGGAAGTAGGCCTCGCCGGAGTCGACGTCGAGGAGGAACTCCACGGTGCCGGCGTTGACGTAGCCGACCTGCCGGGCCAGCGCGACGCTCGCCTCGCACACCAGCGCGCGGACGGCCGGGTCGAGGTCGGGCGCGGGCGCCTCCTCGAGCACCTTCTGGTGACGGCGCTGGCTGGAGCAGTCGCGCTCGCCGAGGTGCACGACGCCGCCGTGGGCGTCGGCGAGCACCTGGACCTCGATGTGGCGGCCGCGCTCGACGTACTTCTCGACCAGCAGGGTGCCGTCGCCGAAGGCCCGCTCGGCCTCGCGACGCGCCGCGACGACGGCCTCGGGGAACTCCGCGGCGGACCGGACGATGCGCATGCCCTTGCCGCCGCCACCGGCCGCGGCCTTGACGAGCACGGGGTACGCCGTGGGGGTCTCGCCGTCGGTGGCGTCGCCCCGCGGCACCACGGGCACGCCGGCGGCCTCGGCGATCTCGCGGGCGGCGTCCTTGCGGCCCATCTGCTCGATGACCTGCGCCGAGGGGCCGACGAAGGCCAGTCCGGCGGCGGTGACGGCCGCGGCGAACGGGGCGCGCTCGGAGAGGAAGCCGTAGCCGGGGTGCACGGCGTCGGCGCCCGCGGCGACGGCGGCGGCCACGACGGCGTCGACGTCGAGGTAGCTCTCGACGCGCTCGGCCCGGTCGGCCTCGCGCACGTGCGGCGCGTCGGCGTCGAGGTCGGTGTGGATCGCGACGGTCTCGAGGCCCAGACGGGCGGCGGTGCGCATGACGCGGAGCGCGATCTCGCCGCGGTTGGCGATCAGGAGGGTCTTCATCTGGAGGGCTCCCATCACATGCGGAAGACGCCGTAGGAGGGGTCGGCCACGGGTGCGCGGCTGACGGTCTCGAGGGCCATGCCGACGACGCGACGGGTGTCGACGGGGTCGATGACGCCGTCGTCCCACAGGCGGGCGGTGGCGTAGTAGGGCGAGCCCTGCTCCTCGTACTGGGCGCGGATCGGCGCCTTGAACTCGTCGACGTCCGCGTCCTGGTCGCGGCCGGCGACGGTGGCCAGCACGGTGGCGGCCTGCTCGCCGCCCATCACCGAGATGCGCGCGTTGGGCCACATCCACAGGAAGCGGGGGTCGTAGGCGCGGCCGCACATGCCGTAGTTGCCGGCGCCGAAGGAGCCGCCGATGACGATCGTCAGCTTCGGCACCACCGAGCACGCGACGGCGGTGACGAGCTTGGCGCCGTCGCGGGCGATGCCGCGGTTCTCGTACTCGCGGCCGACCATGAAGCCGGAGATGTTCTGCAGGAACAGCAGCGGGATGCCGCGCTGGTTGCACAGCTCGACGAAGTGGGCGCCCTTGAGGGCCGACTCGCTGAAGAGGATGCCGTTGTTGGCGACGATGCCCACGGGGTGGCCCCAGACGTGCGCGAAGCCGCACACCAGCGTCTCGCCGTAGAGCTGCTTGAACTCGCTGAACCGCGAGCCGTCGACGACGCGGCGGATGACCTCGCGCACGTCGTAGGGCGTGCGGGTGTCGGCGGGAACGACGTCGAGGAGCGTGGCGGGGTCGAGCTCGGGCTCCTCGGGCGCGCGCACCTCCCAGGCCGGAGCGGGGTCGGGACGCAGGGTGTCGACGATGCCGCGGACGATGGCCAGCGCGTGGTCGTCGTCCTCGGCGAGGTGGTCGACGACGCCGGAGGTGCGGGCGTGGACGTCGCCGCCGCCGAGCTCCTCGGCGGTGACGACCTCGCCGGTGGCGGCCTTCACCAGCGGCGGGCCGCCGAGGAAGATCGTGCCCTGGCCGCGGACGATGACGGTCTCGTCGCTCATGGCCGGCACGTAGGCGCCGCCGGCGGTGCACGAGCCCATGACGCTGGCGATCTGCGGGATGCCGCGGGCGCTCATGTTCGCCTGGTTGAAGAAGATCCGGCCGAAGTGCTCGCGGTCGGGGAAGACCTCGTCCTGCATCGGCAGGAACGCGCCGCCGGAGTCGACGAGGTAGAGGCAGGGCAGGTGGTTCTCGGCGGCGATGGTCTGCGCGCGCAGGTGCTTCTTGACCGTCATCGGGTAGTAGGTGCCGCCCTTGACGGTGGCGTCGTTGGCGGCCACCACCACCAGCCGGCCCTGCACGCGCCCGATGCCGGCCACGATGCCGGCGCTCGGCACCGACCACGGGTCCTCGCCGTACATGCCGTAGGCGGCCAGCGGCGCGATCTCGAGAAAGGGGCTGCCGGGGTCGAGCAGGTGGTCGATGCGGTCGCGGGCGAGCAGCTTGCCGCGCTCGACGTGCCGGCGTCGCGACGACTCGCTGCCGCCCTGGCGCACGCGCGCGAGGCGCTCGTGCAGCTCGACGGTGAGGGCCCGCAGGTCCGGGCTCGCAGATGCGTTCGGTGTGGCCACCACCACAGGTTAGCGATCGTTAACCAGCGGGTCGAGTGGCCGCGCGTCGGAACTGCGCGGCGTGGTGCTCGGCCGGCAGCCGGTCCTCGCGTCCGAGCAGGCGGCGCCGCAGCGTGCCGGGCTCGTAGGAGCGCGGGTAGCGGCCGCGCTCCTGCAGCACCGGGACGACGTGCTCGACGACGTCCTCGAAGCTGCCCGGCGTCACGGCGTAGGCCAGGTTGAAGCCGTCGACGCCGGTCTCGGCCACCCACGACTCCAGCTCGTCGGCCACCTGCTCCCCCGAGCCGACGATGCGCGGGCCGAGACCGCCGATCGCCGCCCAGCGGGCGATGTCGCCGACGGTCCACTCCCCGCCCTTGGGGTCGGCCTGGTTGAACGCGGCGACGGCCGACTGGATCGCGTTGGAGCGGATCGCGCCCACCGGCTCGTCGAGGCGGTACTGCGCGAGGTCGACGCCCATCCAGCCCGAGCAGAGCACCAGCGCGCCCTCGAGGTCGGCGTGGGCCAGATAGTCCTCGTGCTTGGCGCGGGCGGCCTCCTCGGTGGCGTCGGTGATGACGGTCATGAGGGCGTAGACCCGCGCGGAGTCCGGCGCCCGCCCGGCCTCCACCAGCGCGGCCCGGATGCGCGCGACGGTGTCGGCCAGGATCTCCTTGGTGGGCGGCGCGACGAAGATCGCCTCGGCGTGCTTGGCCGCGAACGCGACGCCGCGGGGCGAGGAGCCGGCCTGGAAGATCACCGGCGAGCGCTGCGGCGACGGCTCGCACAGGTGGATGCCCGGCACGTCGAAGAAGCGGCCGTGGTGGCCGATCGGGTGCACCTTGTCGGGGTCGGTGAACACGCCGCGCTCGGCGTCGAGCACGACGGCGTCGTCCTCCCACGAGCCCTCCCAGAGCCGGTAGAGGACGTCGAGGTACTCCTCGGCGTGGTCGTAGCGCTCGTCGTGCTCGAGCTGGTCGTCGTGGCCCATGTTGCGCGCGGCCGAGGGCAGGTAGCCGGTGACGACGTTCCAGCCGACGCGGCCGCGGGTCAGGTGGTCGAGCGTCGACATCCGCCGCGCGAACGGGTACGGGTGCTCGTAGGCGGTGCCGGCGGTGATGCCGAAGCCGAGGTGCTCGGTGACGTGGGCCATCGCCGAGACCAGCAGCATCGGGTCGTTCACCGGCACCTGGGTGCCGGCCCGCAGGGCGGCGCGGTCGTCGGCGCCGTAGACGTCGTAGGTGCCGAGCACGTCGGCGATGAACAGGCCGTCGAAGACGCCCCGCTCGAGGGTGCGGGCCAGGCCCGTCCAGTAGTCGAGGTCGCGGTAGTCGCGCGAGCGGTCCTCGGGGTGGCGCCACAGACCCGGCGACTGGTGGCCCGAGCAGTTCATGTCGAAGGCGTTGAAGCGGATCGGCGCGGGGGTCGGGTCGGGCTGGCTCACGAGCGGACTCCTGGTTCGAAGGGCGGGCCGAGGGATGGACGGCAGCATTGTCGCGTTACTTGCTGGACTTTATGCTGCTAGCACCAGTCGCCACCCCCGGTCCAGGAGAACCCCATGACCTACCGCCCCGAGACGCTCGCGGTCCACGCCGGCCAGGAGCAGGCCGACCCCGCCACCAACGCGCGCGCCGTGCCGATCTACCAGACGACGTCCTACGTCTTCGACGACACCGAGCACGCCGCCAACCTCTTCGCCCTGGCCGAGCCGGGCAACATCTACACGCGGATCATGAACCCGACCCAGTCGGTCTTCGAGGAGCGCATCGCCCAGCTCGAGGGCGGCGTCGGCGCCCTGGCCGTGGCGTCCGGCTCGGCGGCGATCACCTACGCCGTGCTCAACCTGACCTACGCCGGCGACAACATCGTCGCGATCTCCACCCTCTACGGCGGCACCTACGCGCTGTTCGCCCACACGCTGCCGCAGTTCGGCATCGAGGTGCGCTTCGTCGACCCCAACGACCCCGCCGCCGTCGACGAGCGCACCAAGCTGGTCTTCGCCGAGTCCGTCGGCAACCCGCGGCTCAACGTCGTCGACCTGCGCGCCTGGGCCGACGCCGCCCACGCCCACGGCCTGCCGCTGATCGTCGACAACACCTCCACGACGCCCCTGCTGGTGCGTCCCTTCGACCACGGCGCCGACGTGTCGGTGCACTCGGCCACCAAGTACATCGGCGGCCACGGCACCTCGATCGGCGGCATCATCGTCGACGCCGGCACCTTCGACTGGGCCGCGCACGCCGAGCGGTTCCCCGGCCTGACCCAGCCCGACGGCGCCTACCACGGCGTCGTGTGGACCGAGGCCGTCGGCAACCTGGCCTACATCATCCGCGCGCGCACCGTGCTGCTGCGCAACACCGGCGCGGCCATCGCCCCGCTCAACTCCTGGCTCTTCCTGCAGGGCCTGGAGACCCTCCACCTGCGCATCGAGCGGCACAGCTCCAACGCGCTGGCCATCGCGCAGTACCTCCAGCAGCACGACGCCGTCAGCTGGGTCAGCTACCCCGGCCTGGAGGGCGACCCGAGCAAGGACGTCGCCGACCGCATCTACACCGGCCGCGGCTACGGCGGCCTGGTCAGCTTCGGCCTGAAGTCCGGACGTGACGGCGGGCGCCGGTTCGTGGAGTCCCTCGACCTGTTCAGCCACCTCGCCAACATCGGCGACGCGAAGTCGCTGGTCATCCACAACGCGACGACCACCCACAGCCAGCTCACCGCCGAGGAGCTGGAGAAGGCGGGCGTCCCGGAGGACCTCGTGCGGCTCTCGGTCGGCATCGAGAACGTCGAGGACCTCATCAGCGACCTCGAGCAGGCGCTCAACGCCGCCAAGTGATGGCCGATCCCCACGGAACCCGGCCGTGAGCGAGTGGTCCGGCCCGCAGCGGGTCGTCGTGCCGACGACCCGCTGCGGCTGCGCTCGGGAGCAGCGCTCGCCCACGTCGAGGTGGCCTACGAGACCTTCGGCACCCTGACGCCGGAGCGCGACAACGTCGTCGTCGCGCTGCACGCCCTCACCGGCGACGCCCACGTGGCCGGCGAGGGCGGCTGGTGGTCGACCCTCGTCGGGCCGGGCCTGGCCGTCGACACCGACCGCTGGTTCGTGGTCTGCGCCAACCTGCTCGGCGGGTGCCGCGGCACCACCGGCCCCTCGTCGATCGACCCGGCCACCGGCCGCGTCCACGGCCCTGACTTCCCGCTGCTCGAGGTGGCCGACCTCGTCACGACCCACCGACGGCTGCTCGACCGGCTCGGGATCGGACGGATCCACGCGCTCGTCGGCGGCTCGCTCGGCGGCATGCAGGCGCTCTCGTGGCTGCTGGCCGAGCCCGAGCGCGTCGACCGCGCCGTGCTGGTGGCCACGCCCGCGCGCCTGACGCCGGAGAACATCGCGTTCTCGGCGGTGGCCCGCGAGGCGATCACCAGCGACCCCGACTTCCACGGCGGGCGCTACGCCGAGCACGGCGTCGTCCCGGCCCGCGGGCTGAAGGTGGCCCGCATGCTCGCGCACATCACGTACGTCTCCGCGCAGGCGCTGGAGCAGAAGTTCGGCCACGAGCGGCGCGCGGACGCCCCGACCTTCGAGGTCGACTACGAGGTCGAGAGCTACCTGCAGCATCAGGGCGAGAGCTTCCTGCGCCGCTTCGACGCCCTCACCTACCTCCACCTCTCCCGCGCCCTCGACTACTACGACCCCCTGGCGGAGCCGGGCACGCCCGACGCCCTGGCCCGGCTCGCGGCCCACGGCACCCAGGTGTCGGTGACCTCCTTCGACTCCGACTGGCGCTTCGCCCCGGCGCAGTCGGCGCCGATCGTCGCGGCGCTGCGGGCGGCGGGCGTCGCGGTGGACGACGCCCTGATCGCCTCGCCGTGGGGCCACGACTCGTTCCTGCTCGATCCACCCGGCTACCACGAGCGGGTGCGGGCGGCGCTCGAGGCGCCGGTGCCCGCACTACCCTGAGCCGCGTGAGCCGGCGCGAGCAGATCCTCGACATCGCCGCCGACCTGTTCGCCCGCCGCGGCTTCCACGGCGTCTCGGTGGCCGACCTCGGTGCCGCCTGCGGCATCTCCGGCCCCGCGCTCTACAAGCACTTCGCCTCCAAGGACGCGCTGCTCGCCGAGATGCTGGTCTCGATCAGCGAGCGGCTGCTGGCCGTCGGGCTGGAGCGGGTCGCCGAGGCCGAGGACGCCGCCGGCGCGCTCGACGCGCTCGTCGCCTGGCACGTGGAGTTCGCGCTGCGGCACCGGCCGCTGATCATCGTCCAGGACCGTGACTGGGAGTCGCTGCCGCCCGACGCCCGCGAGCAGGTGCGCACCCTGCAGCGGGCCTACGTCGACGTGTGGGCCGCCCGGCTGCGCGAGCTCGACCCGGGCCTGGACCTCGCCACCGCCCGGGCCCGCGCCCACGCCACCTTCGGGCTGATCAACTCCACGCCCCGCTCGGCCCTGCTGCCCGACGAGGCGATGGCGCCGCTGCTGGCGCAGATGGCCCGCTCGGCGCTGCGCGCGCCCGCTCCTCGCTGACCGGCCGGCGGAGCGTCAGGTCAGCGGGGGCCAGGTGCCGGTGGTGGCGCCGTAGCCGCGGTCGATGCTGGCCAGCGCGCCGTCGACGACCTCGGTGCGCGCGGCCTGGTCGAGGCCCTGCAGCGGGCCCTCGAGCAGCAGCATCGCCAGGCCGTGGACGATGCCCCAGCAGGTGAACTCCGCGCCCGGACGGGCGTCCGGGGCGAGGAAGCCGACGTCGACGAGGGCGTCGAGGCAGTCGGTGAGCTGGCCGAACGGGCTGCCCTCCACCAGCGCCTCGGCGGCCGGCACCATCGGCGTCGCGCTGGGCAGGCTCGGGAAGGCGACGAAGGCGGCGCGGAACAGCCCGGGCTCGCGCAGCGCGAAGTCGACGTAGCTGCGGCCGATCTCCTGCAGGCCCTGCCGGGCACGGTGCACCGGATCGGGGTCGTCGAGGGCCGCCAGCCGAGCCGCGCCGGCCGCGGTGAGGGCCTGCATGCCGACGCCGGCGAGCTCGCCGAGGAGGGCGTCACGGTCGGCGAAGTGCCGGTAGGCGGCGTTGTGGCTGACGCCGACGCGGCGCGCGAGGTCGCGCAGGGCCAGGCCCTCGACGCCCTTCTCGCGCAGCGCCTCGACGCCGGCCTCGACGAGGGCGGCCCGCAGATTGCCGTGGTGGTAGGCGCGGGCGGTGCTCACGCGACGAGGGTAGACCACCGGGGAGGAGATGTTGACACCGGACACATAACGACCGCACACTCGTCCACGACGGATGTTGACACCGTCCACTTCGACCCGGCGAGACGCGCAGGAGCCCCGATGTCACCCACCACCATCCGCAAGCCGCTCGTGCTCGTCACGGTCTGCCTCGCGGCGCTGACCATCAACCTCGACACCACGATCGTCAACGTCGCGATCCCCGACCTGGCCACCGCGCTCGACGCCGGCACCCGCGAGCTGCTGTGGATCGTCGACGGCTACAACCTCGCCTTCGCCGCCCTCGTGCTGGCGATGGGCTCGCTCTCGGACCGCTTCGGACGTCGTCCCGCGCTGCTGCTGGGCCTGGCCGGCTTCGGCATGGCCAGCGGCGCGGCCGCCCTCGTCGACAGCGCGAGCGCCCTCATCGCGCTGCGCTTCGTCATGGGCGTCTTCGCCGCGCTGATCTTCCCCACGACCCTCTCGGTCATCGCCAACACCTTCCCCGAGCGCGGTGAGCGCGCGGCCGCCCTCGGGGCCTGGGGCGCGAGCACCGGCATGGGCGTCGCGCTCGGCCCGGTCGCCGGCGGCTGGCTCCTCGAGCACTTCACCTGGCACGCGGTCTTCTGGGCGCTGGTGCCGGTGGCGGTGCTCGCCATCGCGATGAGCGCGCTGTTCGTCCCGGAGTCGCGCGACGCGAGCGTCCCGCGCCTGGACCTGCCCGGCCTCGGCGTCTCCGTGGCCGCGCTGGGCCTGCTGACCTACACGATCATCGAGGGCCCCGAGCGCGGCTGGTCGTCGGCGGCCACCCTGGGCGGCTTCCTCGGCGCCGCGGCGCTGGTGGCGCTCTTCGTCGCGGTGGAGCGCCGGGCCGAGCACCCGATGCTCGACGTCGCCCTCTTCGCCGACCCCCGCTTCAGCGCGGCCTCGGGCGCGGTGACGATCGCCTTCTTCTCCCTCTTCGGCTTCATCTTCCTCATCACGCAGTTCTTCCAGTTCCTGCGCGACTACTCCCCGCTGGGCGCCGGGGCCCGCACGATCCCGGTGGCCACGTGCATCGCGCTCGCCTCGATCCTCGGCGGGCTGCTCGCGCCCCGGCTCGGCACCAAGGCCGTCGTCACCCTCGGCCTGACGCTGCTCGGCAGCTCGTTCCTGTGGATCTCCACCGGCGACGTCGACATCTCCTACCCCATGACGATCGTCCCGCAGATGGTGCTGATGGGCCTGGGCCTCGGCCTGGTGAGCACCGCGGCCACCGAGTCGATCATGCAGGTGCTGCCGCCGGCGCGCGCCGGCGTCGGCTCGGCGGTCAACGACGCCACCCGCGAGCTCGGCGGCACCCTCGGCGTCGCGGTCATCGGCTCGGTCTTCTCCAGCGTCTACGCCAGCCGCCTCGGCGAGCTGCTCGCCGGCGGCGGCCTGCCGCAGGGCCGGCTGGAGGCGGCGCAGGAGTCGGTCGGCGTGGCCGACGCGCTCGGCGGCAGCGTGCCCGCCGTCCGCGCCGCGATGGAGACCGCCTTCATGGACGGCCTCTCCACCGGCTGCCTGGTGATCGGCGTGCTGTGCCTGGTCGGCGCGCTCGGCGCGCTGGCGGCCCTGCCGGGCCGGCGATGGACCCCGCCGAGCGAGCGCGGCGAGCAGGGACAGGCCGGGGACGCGGCCCTGGAGACCGCCTCTACGCTCTGAGGACATGAGCATCCTCGACACCCCGATCGCCCGGCTCGACGGCTCGGCCGCCACCCTCGGCGAGATCACCGGCGGCGCGCCGGCCCTCCTCGTCAACGTCGCCAGCAAGTGCGGCCTGACCCCGCAGTACACCGGCCTGGAGGCCCTCCACGAGGAGTACGCCCCTCGCGGGTTCACCGTCGTCGGGCTGCCGTGCAACCAGTTCGGCGGCCAGGAGCCCGGCACCGCGGAGGAGATCGAGGAGTTCTGCTCGGCCACCTACGGCGTCACCTTCCCGATGACCGAGAAGATCGAGGTCAACGGCGCCGACCGGCACCCGCTCTACGAGGCGCTCACCCCCACCGCGAACGAGAAGGGCGAGGCCGGCGACATCACCTGGAACTTCGAGAAGTTCCTGCTCGCCGCCGACGGCACGATCCTGGCCCGGTTCTCCCCGGGCGTCGAGCCGCGCGACCCCGCGGTGGTGGAGGCCGTCGAGGCGCTGCTCGGCTGAGCACGTCCGGCCCGAGCCCGGGTCCGTCTCCTGAGGGCGTCCTCATGCCGGCACAGGCATGAGGACGCCCCCGGCAGGGCAGGCTGCGACGGTCCGACCTCGTCGAAGGGTTTCCTCGTGCCTCACGCCTCTCGGGTCACGACGCTCCTCGCGGCCACCGCCGCCGCAGCGTCCGTCTCCGTCCTCGCCCCGCCCGCGCTCGCCGACAACGCGCCGGTGCCCCGCGCCAGCCAGTCCGCGGTCGCGCCGGGGTTCAACGCCGGCCCCAACTTCGGCTCCTACCGCCCTCAGGGCGTCACCGGCGACCTCTGGTATCTCAACGACGCGCAGGCGCTGGCCAACCCCTACATGTCGTTCGCCGAGATGCAGCTGTGGGACCCGAACTCCAAGGAGGACACCGACGCCCACGCCGCCACCGGCTACCTGAGCGACACCACCCTCGACGCCGCCGTCGACCAGACCATCGGCTCGAACCTCTTCGCCGAGGTCATGCCGGGCACCCAGCGCAAGTACGTCTACGTCCGCACCTCGCTCAACCGCGGCCCGGCGACGGCGCTGCCCAACCTCACGCTCACGCTGACCTTCCGCTACCAGACCCGCAGCGGCCCGGTGCGCATGGAGTTCACCCACACCCGGCGCAACGCCCCGCTGTGGCCCTACGAGGCCGACGGCTCCCGGCCGATCATCGACGGCCCGGCCAAGGACATCTGGACGGTCACCCGCAACGACCGTCCGGTCACCTGCGACGGCTGGAGCAGCCTTCCCGGACGCGTCACCGTGGCCGGCCGTGCGATGCGGGTGCAGACCACGATGCCCAGCACCAACGGCACCAAGACCCCGGCCATCCGCGGGCTCGAGCACCGGGTCCCGGTGACCTGCCTGGGCGGGGTCTACAACAACGACACGCCCGTGTCGGTCACGACCACCCTCACCGCCTACCGTCACGACCCCGGCGTCGTCCCGAAGACCCGCAACGCCGCCAGCGTCGACATCGGCTACCTCACCACCGACCTGTTCACCACGCGCGTGGCTCGGCCGCTCACGCTCACCTGGCTGCAGTACTCCGACCAGGGGGCGATCGAGAGCCCGTTCAGCTGGGACAAGTCCGACATCCGCACCGAGTTCCGGTGGAACGACTCCACCGCCACCAACGACACCGTCTACGTCGAGCGCAACTGGCTGAGCACGAAGGTGCCGCCCGCGGCCGATCGCGAGACCGGGTTCGTCTTCGAGGACGCCAGCCCCTCCGGCGACGGACGCCGCTGGAGCGCCCGGATCGTGCGCGACTCCACCACCAGCACCGGCTATCGCGTCGACGCCTACAACACCGACCGGTCGCGCTGGACCTGCGCGCAGGAGCGCGGCCGCGTCACGTCCACCAAGACCACCTGGGCCCTGACGATCCCCCGCTCCTGCTTCCCGAGCAGCACCACCCTGCTGACGCTGCCCCTGGAGCGCGCGCACGCGTCGTACCCGATCATCCTCGAGGGAGCGACCCCGAAGAGCTGAGCGCCGCCTCGACCCCGGTCCCGGCCCGCTGCCGGGATCGGGGTCAGCGCCAGCGGGGCAGGACCTCGGCGGCCACCTGCTCCAGCGTCGACTCCGAGGCCGCGTAGGGCTCCTCGGGCCGCGGCCAGTGCGTGATGACGTCGGTGAAGCCGAGCGCGTCGGCGCGGCCGACGAGCTCCTCGAAGAACCCGACGCTGGAGAGCGAGACCCGTCCGCCCGGAAGCTCGGGGGTCGAGGTGGTGTCGAGGAGCAGCAGGCGACGGAAGCCCTCGCCGCGGCCGGTGACCTCGAGCTCCTCCTCCAGCCGCCGCGCGGACTCCTCCAGGCCGGCGAACCACTCCTCGAGCGGCGTGCGGAACGGACCGGTGGTCACCCAGCCCTGCCCGACGCGGGCGGCCAGGCGCAGCGCCCGCGGGCCGTTGGCCGCGACGATCAGCGGCGTGCGGTCCAGCCCCGGGGCGGTGCGCGCGTCGGCGAGGGAGAAGTGCTCGCCGGCGACGTCGACGTGGTCGCCGCTGCGCAGGGCGTCGAGCATGAGCACGAGCTCGTGGAAGCGGTCGGCGCGCTGGCGCGGGGTCATCGGCGCGGTGCCGAGCACGACGCTGTCGATGTCGCCGCCGGCCCCCACGCCGAGGACGAACCGGCCGTCGGAGAGGTCCTCGAGGGCCTGGGCGTCGCGGAAGAGCTGGTAGGGGTGGCGGAAGTTCGGCGGCGAGACGAGCGTGCCGAGCTCGATGCGCTCGGTGACGACCGCGGCCGCGCCGAGCACCGGCGTCGCCCCGCGCCATGGCGCGCCGACGAGCCCGCCCCAGACCAGGTGGTCGTAGGTCCAGGCGTGGTCGAAGCCGAGGTCCTCCACCGCCTTCCAGCGGGGAGCGGCCTGGCTCCAGGGCAGGTCGGTCAGCAGGGTCACTCCGATGCGCACCACCCCAACCTACGCGCGAGCGCGGCGACGACGTAGGTTCGGGGACCGTGGGGATCCGTGGACTGGTGGCCGACACCCGACCTCTGCAGAACCCCCACTTTCGACGCCTGTGGCTGGCCAACATCGTCACCGTCATCGGGGCGCAGCTCACGGTCGTCTCGGTGCCCGCCCAGATCTACGCCGAGACCGGCTCGTCGGCCTACGTGGGCCTCACCGGGCTGTTCGGCCTGGTGCCTCTGGTGGTCTTCGGGCTCTACGGCGGGGCGCTGGCCGACCACGTCGACCGCCGGACGCTGCTCATCTGCACGACCGTGGGCCTGATCCTCACCAGCACGCTGTTCTGGGTGCAGGCCGCGCTCGGGTCGGGCGACGTGTGGCTGCTGCTGGGGCTCTTCGCGCTGCAGCAGGCGTTCTTCGCGGTCAACCAGCCGACTCGCAGCGCGGTGCTGCCGCGCCTCCTCGAGCCCGAGCTGCTCCCGGCGGCGAACTCGCTGAGCATGACGGTGATGCAGGCCGGCGGCATCGCGGGCCCGCTGGTGGCCGGGGCCCTCATCCCCGTGCTCGGCTTCTCCTGGCTCTACCTGCTCGACGCCCTCTCGCTGCTGTTCACCCTCGGCGCGGTGGTGCGGCTGCCCCCGCTGCCGATCGAGGCGATCGCCGGCGCCGCCGCGCCCGGCCTGCGCTCGGTGATCGAGGGCCTCACCTACCTGCGCACCCAGCCGGTGCTGCTGATGAGCTTCGTCGTCGACCTGATCGCGATGATCTTCGGCATGCCGCGGGCGCTGTTCCCCGAGATCGCGCACCGCGACTTCGGCGGCCCCGACCAGGGCGGGCTGGTGTTCGCGCTGCTCTTCGCGGCCATCCCCGCCGGCGCCGTCATCGGCGGCGTCCTGAGCGGCTGGGTCTCCCGCGTCACGCGTCAGGGCCTGGCCGTCATCGTCTGCATCCTCGTGTGGGGCGCGGCGATCCTCGGCTTCGGCGTGGCCGTCGCGCTCGCCGACCACTGGCGCACGCCGATGCTCGTCGTCGCCGTGGCGATGCTGGCCCTCGGCGGCGCCGCCGACATGGCGTCGGCCGCGTTCCGCACCTCCATGCTGCAGACGGCCGCCGCCGACGCCGTCCGCGGGCGGCTGCAGGGCGTGTTCATCGTCGTCGTGGCCGGCGGACCGCGGATCAGCGATGTCGCCCACGGCGCCGCCGCGGCCTCGGTCGGAGCGGCCGCCGCCGCGGCGGGTGGCGGAGTGCTGGTGATCGTCGGCACGGTCGTCGCCGCGCTCGCGGTGCCGTCGTTCGTGCGCTACCGGCTGGTGCGGACGGCGAGCCCCCAAGCCGACTCCCGGGCCGACTCCCAGACCGACCCCGCCTGAGGGAACCTGACGTCGGGGCGCGGCGTCGCAGTGCCATGAGCCCCCTCGCCCGTCGCGTCGTCGTCCTGCTCGCCTGCGCCGTGGCGGTGCTCGGCGTCGTGCTCCTCACCGACCGCGACGCGGATCCGGCGCCTCGCTCGCGCACGGTCGGCGAGGCGCCGCGGGAGGGCTGGCGCACGGTGGCCTTCGAGGACCTGCGCGTCGACGTGCCCGCCTCCTGGCGCCGCCTGGACACGTCCCGATGCGAGCTCGCCTTCGAGCGCTGGGGCCCCGAGGGCACCGACGCCTGCGACCCGGCCACGGGCCTGGCCTTCTACGGCTCGGCGACCTTCGACCCCGCCGTGGGCCCGGGCGTGCACCGCGGCCGGGGCGACGACCCCGCCTGGGGCGGCTATGCGACCGCGGGGTCGATGGTCGCCTACGCCGAGGGCCCGGACCGGGCGGTGGTCGCCGCCATCCTCGGGAGCGTGCGAGCCGCCGGCTGAGGCGGACCCGTCCCGCTCAGGTGCGGTCGAGCAGCCCCCGGACGTACTCGGCCTGGCCGAGGTGTCGCGTGGCGTCGTCGAGCACGCTGACGAGGCGGACGCCGAGGGTCACCGGCGGATCCCAGCGCTCGTCGACGACGCGGTCGAGCGCGGCGGGCGTGAGACCGCGGACGTCGTCGGCGTTCGCGGCGAGCACCGCGCGGGCGTAGGCGGCGAGGTCCTCGCCGGTGGCCCGCACCCGGGCCACCTCGTCGGGGCCGTGGCCGTAGCCGGTGTCGTCGGCGGGCAGGTCGAGCGCGAGCCGTTCGCGGAAGCCCTGTGCCTCCCAGACCTGGGACCGGTCGAACGCGCTGGCGACGTGGTCGTCGAGCACGCGCGCAAGGTGCCAGACCAGCCAGGCGATGGGGTTCGTGCCGGGCGCCGGCGTCCAGGCGAGCTCGTCGACGGTGAGGTCGTCGAGGACGCCGTCGAGCGACTCCTCCAGGCGGCCGAAGGCGTCCTTGAGCAGCGCGGCGACGTCCATGCCCCGACGCTAGGGCGCGGTCGGCCGCCGCGAGGTCACCCCGGCAGGCGGTCGGGCGGCAGCGCGGGGGTGACGATGACGCCGGTGTCGGGGTCGCCGTAGGTCGTGAGCGCGGTCGGCTCGTGGAGCGCCAGCCAGGCGACGTGGGCGCAGACGACGGCGTCGACCTGGTCCTCCACCCGGCGCAGCGCGGCCTTGGTGGTGGCCTGCTCGACGGTGGCGCGCAGGGCGGCCCAGGCCTCGTGGGCGGGGGCCTGCGCGCCGACGTCGACGACGCTCGCGGCGAGGTCCATCAGTCGCAGCAGCTCGGCGCGCAGCAGCGGCTGGTCGCGGCCGGGCTTGGCCTTGTAGCGCAGGATCCGCGGCAGGTCGAAGAGCGCGACGGTGGCCGCGTGCGGGTAGACCTCCAGGGCGCGCGGCCCATCGGCCTCGTGGTCGAGCGTGAGGCCGAGCAGGGCGGCGACGCCGGCGCCGCGGGTGCCGGCGGCGAACTCCGGCTTGCCGGTGTTGGAGGGGTGGCAGCCGGCCTGGAAGCGGCGGAAGTCGCGGCCCAGCGCCTGCTCGGCCGGGCGCGAGCCGGTGGGGTTGACGACGATCAGCGGGGCGTCGATGCCCGCGACGACGCCGCCCGCCAGGAACGGCTCGACGAACGCGACGATCTCCTCGTCGGTGCGCACGGCGGCGATCCGCACAAGCCGGCCGGCGCCGTCGACGACGGCGAGCCCCGTGGGGCTGCGCAGCCCCCAGGCGAGGTCGATGCCGACGGCGTGCACGGGCGTCCGGGCCTCAGAGGTGGTCGGGGATGACGAAGTCGGCCGGCAGGTCGGGCAGGTCGTCCTCGGCGAGCTCGGCGGGATCGCGCGGCGCCGGCCGCGGGGCCTGGCGGTCGGCGGGCTGGGCGTCCTCCGAGCGCAGCGGCAGGTGGGCGAGCACGCCCTGGACGTACTCGACGTGCTGGGCGACGGCGTCCTCGGCCTGCGACTCCCACCAGTGCTCGAACTCGGCCTCGGCGTCGGCGGCGGGGATCTGGTCGGCCTCGGCCTGGGCGAGGGTCTGCGCGCGGAAGCGCTCCTCGAGCCAGGGGCGGACGGTGTCGGCGACCTGCTCGTCGCTGAACTGCGGCTGGGTGCCGGTCTCGACGTCGATCTCGGGGAGCCGCACCATCACCGGCAGCGCCACCTCGCCGACCATCTGGATGCGCTCGAAGCGGGGGAAGCGCGGCATGGTGCGCCAGATCTCCTCCGCCTGCTCGGGGTCGCGATGCAGCCCGGCCTTCACGAACCCGTGGAGGGCGGTGGTCATCTCGTGCTCGGTGAAGCGCATGGGCCCATCGTCCCAGACCGGGGGTGGCCGTCCGCCTGCGCGCCTGGCCCGCCTGGCCCGCCTGGCAGGCTGGAGGGGTGCTGGCCGACCGATGGGGCGTCACCGACGCCGAGACCCGCGAGCCCTACGGCTGCGACGCGCTCGTCGCCGCCCCCGCCCTCGAGGCCTGGCGCGGCGTCGACGTCGCCGCCCCGCCGGAGGTGACGTGGCGGCGGCTCGTCCAGATTCGCCTCGCTCCCTACTCCTACGACTGGATCGACAACCTCGGCCGCCGCTCGCCCCACGAGCTGCTCGATCTCCCCGACCCGGCCCCCGGCGACCCGTTCACCGCCTGCGCCGGACGCGCGGTGGGGCGGGTCGCGGCCGTCGAGCCCGGCGTCGAGCTCACCGGCACGATCCTCGCCTCGCACCTCTCCTACCGGGTGCGCCCGGCGCCCGGCGGCTCGCGCCTGCTGATGAAGATCGTCATGGCCGGGCCCCGCTGGGCCGCCCCGCTGGTCTCCGCGGGCGACCTCGTCATGGCCCGACGCCAGCTGCTCACCCTGGCCCGCCTGGCCGAGGACGACGCCCGCGCCCGGTGATGCCGCCCCACCGGTGATCGAGCCGCCCCACCGGACGCGCTCGACCAGCGACGGAGGCTCAGCCGGGGCGCACCGTGAGGGTCTGCGCCAACGAGCCCAGGGGGCCCTCGACGTCGTGCAGCACCGAGCGGGTCAGGCCGAGGCCGGTGGGGCCGAAGGTCACCGTCGTGTCGAGGCCCAGCCACTCCCCGACCGGCTCGCGTACCAGGTGGGCGGTGAGGTCGAGGTTCGGGAAGGCCACCTGGCGAGGGTCGGCGAGCACGCTCATGCCGTTGGCGACGTCGAGCATCCCGGCGAGCCGGGCGAGCGGCCCGTACGGCTCGTCGACCAGCGGGACGCCGGTGCGCGCCCACACCTGCGCACGGCCGGGTGCGACCAGTCGGCGGCGCACCTCGATGCTGGCGATGAAGGCGCCCGCCCAGTCGGTGGTGGGCTCCCAGGGCTCGACGTCGACGGGCGCCGGCAGGGCGGTCTCGCGGGTCGCGGCGACGGCGGCGGAGTCCCGCGGCTGCTGCAGCCAGGCGCGCAGCAGCACGGCGGGCCGTCCGCCCTGGCTCATCGTCGCCTCGACGAGCTCGATCGTGCGTCCCGGACGCCGCACCTCGACGGCCACCTCGACCTCGTCGAGCGTCAGGGTGCCGAGGATGTCCCAGGACAGTCGGGAGACCAGGACGACGTCGTCGCGCCGGCGCGCGGCGTCGCTGACGACGGCGTGGGCCAGCACCCCGAGCGCGGGCGCGACGTGCTGCTCGGCCTGGTTCCACGCACCGCCGACCAGGGGGCTCGGGCGGAGGGTGCTGGGTCCGGTGCGCTCGAAGTAGGCCATGGCTCCTGCCTATCGCAGCAGCCGGCGGACCGGCCCGCCGGGGTCGCGCGGGCATCGGCGATGATGCGGGCGTGACCGAGCAGCAGCCCTCCCCCGCCGTGTTCGACTGCGAGATCCACCCCCGCATGCGCGACGTCAACCTCGGCGGACACGTCGACAACGTCGAGGCGATCCGGATCATCGACGAGGCCCGCATCCTGTTCCTGCGGTTCGCGCCCGGCCTCACCGGCGAGCGGCCGGGCCTGCTCGGCGGTGCGCCCGACGGGGTCGCGGAGCTGATGGGATCCCAGCGCGTCGACTACCACGCGGAGATGCGCTTCGCGCCGTTCCAGCCCTTCCACGTGCGGCTGTGGATCAGCCGGATCGGCCGGACGTCGTTCTCGGTGTCCACCGAGCTGCGCGTCGAGGCCGGTGGCGCGCCGGCGCTCATCGCCGACTCCGCGCTGGTCATGTGGGACCACCGCACCGGCAGCGCCTGGGCCCTCGACGACGTGCTGCGCGGCCACCTCGAGCGCCATCTGGCGCCGCCGGTCGCCCTGCGCGGTTGACCTGCGCGGTTGACCTGGGCGGCTGACCCCGCGTCCGAGGCGTCGCCGTCCCGTCCCTCGGCATTCACCCGCAAAAGGCTCAGGAGCCGCGACGGCGGCCGATCGTGTGGGCGTGAGCAGCGCACCGCAGGCCCCCTCCCGGGCCGTCCACGTGGTCGAGCTGGGACGTCTTCGCGACGTCGCCCGGCGCGGCGCGGCGCTGCTGGCAGAGACCGTCGTCGTCCCCGCCGTGCTGCTGGTGCTGGGCCTGCGGCTCGGCGGGGCGACGACCGGTCTGGCGCTCGTGCTGGCCTGGCGCTGCGGGATGCCGCTGGTGCGGGTCCTGCGTCGACGCCGGGTGCCCACCGCCGTGTGGCTGACGACGTCGATGTTCGTGGTGCGGGTCGGCTCGGCCGCCGCCGTCGCGTCGGTCGCCTTCTACCTGTGGCAGCCGATCCTGATCTCCTTCGCCCTCGGCGTGTTCTTCTGCGTCTCCGGGCTCATCGGCCACCCCGTGACGCTGCGGCTGGCCGGCGACCTCGTGCGGCTGCCCGCCGAGGTGGTCCACGACCACGCCGTGCGCGGCGTCTTCAGCGGGATGGCGCTCATCTGGGGCGGCGTCCACGTGGTCTGCGCCGGGCTCGGGGCGCTGGTCATGCGCCTGCCGCTCGAGCAGGCCGTCGTCGTCCAGAGCGGGCTGGGCATCGTCTGCACCGTCGGCTCGACCGGCGGCTGCCTGCTGTGGGGCGTGTGGCGGCTGCGTCGCCTCCCCCACCTGAGCCTGCGCTTCGCCGGGTCTGCGGGGCAGACCGAACCGCTCGCGCTGCCCGCTCCGGCCGGGCCGCTCGCCCTTCCCGCCGCCGCCTGAGTGCCGCGCGGGCTCACCCCGCAGCCGCGCCCGTGACCGCGAGGGCCACCGCGCCGACCACCTCCGCGCGCTCGCCGAGCGCGCCCTGCACCACCCGCAGCGCCGCGGCGGTGTCGGGCTGGGCGTAGCGCTCGAGCGCCCGCTCGACGCCGGAGCGCACCGACGCCGCCGCTCCCAGGGCGCCGCCCAGCACCACCAGCCCCGGATTGAGGCAGTTGGCGAGGTCGGCCACGGCACGTCCGATCAGGTGCCCGGCGTCGCCCAGCACCCGCCGGACGCCGGCGTCGCCCTCGGCGTCGAGCGCGAGCAGGGCGGGGACGTCGAGGGGCTCGTCGTGGGCGGGCTGGAGGAGGCCGAGCAGCCGCGGCGCGGCGACGAGGGTCTCCAGGCAGCCGCGGTTGCCGCAGCGGCACACCGGCCCGTCCTCGCCGATCTGCACGTGCCCGATCTCGCCGGCCTGGCCGGTGCTGCCGCGGTGCAGTCGCCGCCCGAGGACGATCCCGGCGCCGAGTCCGCCGGAGTGCTTGAGGTAGACGACGTCGTCGACGTCGCGGCCGGCGCCGCGGGTGACCTCTGCCAGCGCCCCGAGGTTGGCGTCGTTGTCGACCTCCACCGGCACCCCGAGGCGTCGCTCGAGCTCGGGCCCGGGCGCGATGCCCAGCCAGCCAGGGAGCACGCCGGTGGACACCCGCCGGGTGCGCCGATCCAGCGGCGCGGGCACGCAGACGCCGACCGTGGTGAGGGCGCCGGAGCCGGCCTCGCGCACCAGCCGGCCGACGACGACGGCGGCGCGCTCGAGCGTCGCGACGCCGCGACCGTCCACGTCGAGCGCCTCGAGCGCCTCGGCGAGCGGAGTGCCCTCGGCGTCGGCCACCACCACCCGCAGGTGGCCGTGCCCGACGTCGATCCCGGCGACGACGCCGGGCGCGGCCCGCAGCGCCACGAGCACGGGCGGACGGCCGCTGCCGCCCTTGTGGGGGCGGCCGGTGACGCCGGTCTCGCAGGCCACGCCGTCGGCGATCAGCTGGGCCACCAGGCCCGAGACCGTGGTGCGGGACAGGCCGATGCGCCGGGCCAGCTCGGCCCGGCTGGCCGGCCCCGAGGCGGCGAGCGCGCGCACCACGGCGCGGCGATGGTCCTGGCGCAGGCGCGCCAGGGCGCCGTCGTTGATCGTCACGTCCCGAGACCTCCGTGATTCGTCCGGACCTCTGACAAAAGACCGGCGAGGGAGGCGAGATTACGCATTGATCCGTGCAGAAGGCGAGACCTACGGTGACCGCGGTCACAGCCATCGGGGGCGGTCGACCGCCCCCTCTCTCGGGAGGACCCCCATGCTCCGACGATCCCGTCCGGCCGCGCTCGCGGCCGGGCTCCTCGCGGCCGGTCTCGTCACCGCCGGCCTCGCCACGGCACCCGCAGGGGCCGACCCCGCGCCGTCCGCCGACGCCCGCGGCACCGCCGGCCCTGTGTACCGCGACGCCCACGCCTCGGTGCAGCGCCGCGTCGAGGACCTGCTCTCCCGGATGACGCTGGCGGAGAAGATCGGCCAGATGACGCAGGCCGAGCGGGCCGACATCGACGCCGACCCCGCGCTCATCGCCTCCTACGGCCTGGGCAGCGTCCTCTCCGGCGGCGGCTCCGCACCGACGCCGAACACCCCGACGGCCTGGGCCGACATGGTCGACCGCTACCAGCGCGCCGCGCTCACCACGCGCCTGGGCATCCCGCTGCTCTACGGCATCGACGCCGTGCACGGGAACAACAACGTGCTCGGGGCGACGATCTTCCCGCACAACATCGGGCTCGGCGCCACCCGCGACCCCCGCCTGGTCGAGCGCATCGCGCACGTCACCGCCGAGGAGACCCGCTCCACCGGGCCGCAGTGGGCCTTCGCGCCCTGCCTGTGCGTGGCCCGCGACGACCGCTGGGGCCGCACGTACGAGTCCTTCGGCGAGGACCCGCGCCTGGCCGAGGAGATGTCGGTCGCGATCCGCGGCCTCCAGGGCCGCCGCGGCCAGCTCGACGACGCCGACCGCGTGCTCGCCAGCGCCAAGCACTTCGCCGGCGACGGCCTGACCACCTACGGCACCGGCGAGGGCGACTACACCGTCGACCAGGGCGTCGACGAGGTCTCCCGCCGCGACTTCGCCCGCCTGGCCCTGCGCCCCTTCGTCGACGCCGTCGAGCGCTACGACGTCGGCACGGTGATGCCGTCCTACTCCAGCGTCGACTGGACCGACGACGGCCTGGGCAACCCCACCAAGATGCACGCGAGCAAGGAGCTGCTCACCGGCGTCCTGAAGCAGAAGATGGGCTTCGACGGCTTCGTCATCTCCGACTGGCGCGCGATCCACCAGATCCCCGGCACCTACCGCGACCAGGTGCGCACCTCGGTCAACGCCGGCGTCGACATGTTCATGGAGCCCTACAGCGGCAACGCCGACGGCTGGCGCGACTTCATCACCACCCTGACCTCGCTGGTCGAGGACGGCGAGGTCAGCCGGGCCCGCATCGACGACGCGGTCGGGCGGATCCTCACCAAGAAGTTCGAGCTCGGCCTCTTCGAGCAGCCGTACACGAACCGCCGCCACCTCAAGGACGTCGGCAGCGCCGCGCACCGGGCGGTCGCCCGCGAGGCCGTCGCCCGCTCGCAGGTGCTGCTGCGCAACCGCACCGAGACCCTGCCCCTCGCCGCCCGCGGCGTGCGCCCGCTCTACCTCGCCGGCAGCAACGTCGACGACCTCGGCAACCAGGCCGGCGGCTGGACCGTGCAGTGGCAGGGCGGCAGCGGCGCCACCATCCCCGGCGACACCATCGCCGACGGCATCCGCAAGGCCACCCGCCGTCCGGTCACCGTCAGCGTCGACGCCTCGGCCCCGGTGCCGGCGAGCGCCGACGCCGTGGTCGTGGTGGGCGAGACGCCCTACGCCGAGGGCTTCGGCGACGTGAACGGCCCGCGCTGGAACGACGCCGGCGTGGAGCGTCCGGCCAAGACGATGGAGCTCTCCGCCGCCGACCAGCAGGCCATCCGCACCACCTGCGCCGCGGCCGCCAGCTGCACCGTGCTCGTGGTGTCGGGCCGGCCGATGATCATCCCGCCGACCCTGCTCCCGCGGATCGACGCGCTGGTCGCCTCGTGGCTGCCCGGCTCCGAGGGCCGCGGCGTCGCGGACGTCCTGCTGGGCGCGCAGCCCTTCACCGGTCGGCTTCCCGTCACCTGGCCGCGCTCGGTGGCCCAGGAGCCGATCAACGTCGGCGACGCCGACTACGACCCGCTCTACCGCTACGGCTTCGGCCTGCGCACCCGGGCCGCCGGCGGTCACGGGGGCCACGGGCACCACGGCGGTCACGACCACTGACGCCGGCTGGGTCCGCCGTCCGGGACCCCGCGCCGACCACCGGTCGACGCGGGGTCCCTCGCATCTCACGCCGAGGCGGACGGCTGGACCTCGACCTAGGTGGAGGTCCTAGCGTCGTCGTCATGTCCCGGACGCCCCTCCTGCTCACCGACGCCGACGTCGCCCGGCTGGCCACGCCCGCGCTGGCGGTCGCCGCGATGCACGACGCTCTCGTGGCCCTCCACGACGGTCGGCTGACCGCCCCCGCCCGACTGCGGGCCGACCTCGGCGACGGCGCGCTGGTCGTCACCGCCGGTCGGCTCGAGGGACAGGCCCACGGGTTCCGCGCCTACGACACGCTCGGCCTGCCCGACGCCGAGCAGATCGTCGTCGCCCACGACGCGAGCGGTCGGGTCGCGGCCGTCGCCGTCGGGGACCTCCTCGGCGCGCTGCGCACCGGCGCCCTCGGGGGCGCGGCGGCCGACCTGCTCGCCCCGCGGCCGCGCGAGGGCGTCGTCGTCGCCGTGATCGGCGCGGGCCTCCAGGCCTGGACCCAGCTCTGGGCGCTGAGCTCGGTGCGGCGGATCGCCGAGGTGCGCGTGCACTCCCGCGGCCCCCAGCGCCGTGACGCTCTCGTCACCCGCGCCCGCGACGAGCTCGGCCTGCCCGCGAGAGCCGCGGCCGACGCCGCGAGCGCCGTCGCCGGAGCCGACGTCGTGCTGGTGGCGACCTCCTCCCCCACCCCGGTGCTGGACGCCGCCGCGCTCGGCGAGGACGTCCTGATCGTCACCGTGGGGCCCAAGCAGCCGCCCCGCAGCGAGATCGCCGCCGAGGTGCTGACCGGCGCGTCGTTCCTCACCACCGACTCCCCCGCCCAGCTGGCCGCCTACGAGCCGCCGTCGCTGGCCCGCTCGCTCGGACTGGCCGACGCCGTCGTCCCGCTCTCGGCCGTCGCCGCGGGGGCCGTCGCCGCCCCGACGACCGGACGCCGGGTGCACCTCTCGACCGGCCTGGCCGGCACCGAGGTCGTGCTGCTGCACCGCCTGGCGGCGCTCACACGAGCCTGAGGACGCGATCCGCGACGCCGATCCACGCCCGCTGGCCCCAGCCGAGGGTGAGCCGATCGTCCTCGATGCCGTCGCCGAAGACCACCAGGCGCTCGGACTCCACCTGGACGACCAGCGAGGCGCCCGCGCCGAGCCGCCCCTCGGTGAGGGTCGTGCCGGTCACCGGCGAGGCCCAGGCCTCGCGGACGAACCAGACGACCTCGCGCTCGGTGGGCGTCGGCACGGGCAGGGACGACCCGCGCTCACGGGCCACCGAGCCGCACCATCCCGTGACCCCGGTGCCGGTGCCCACCAGCAGGCCCGAGGTGGCCTGACGCTCCGCGTCGCGGCCGTCGCCCTCGCCCGGCGAGTGCAGCGTCCAGCGGGCGGTCTGGTGCGAGGAGTGGCCCAGGTAGAGCTCGTTGAGCGCGTTCAGCCGCTGACCGTCGTCGGTGACGACACCGACCATCGTCCGCTCCTCGGGCGTGCGCGCGCCGTCGTGCACCGCCCGCAGCAGGGCGCCGACCTCCTCGGCGCGGTGGCGCACCAGGACGCCGGGGTTGCGGCCCGGCTCGGGGTCGACGCCGATCACCGGCTGCCCGTCGAGGAACCGGGCCACGTTGGCCACCAGCCCGTCCTGGCCGACGACGACCACGAGGTCCTCGGGGCTGAAGGCGAAGCGCGGCAGGTCGGCCCGCTCCACGCGGCCGGTGCGCCACCCCTCGGGCACGGCCGCCTCCACCCGGCGCAGGGCCGCGCCCAGCGCGTCGTCGTGGGCTTGGAGCTCGGCGGGGTTGCGGTCGCGCGAGCGCAGGAAGAAGCGCGCCTGCCCGAGGGTGCCGTGCTGGGCCACCAGGGCGCTGAGCTCGCTGGCCCGGTGGACGAGCACGACGCGCGGCGAGAGCGTCATCGCCGAGCCTCGGCGGCGCTCCCCGCGTCGACCGTGCCGGCGGCCTGGGCACCCCAGCCGGCGGCGAGGCTGGAGAGCAGGTCGGGCGTGAGCACGAGCGTGCCGATCTCAGGCAGTCGCCCCCCGAGCTCGCGCAGGGCGAGCGCGGCCACCATCACCGGCTCCAGATCGCGGTAGGGCGCCACGCGGGCGGCCTCCGCCTCGGCGGCGGCGACGCCGGTGGCGGCGAGGCCGTCGGCCTCGGCCTGGGTGCGCTCCCGCGTGCGGGCGACCTCGGCGCGCAGGCTGATCGCGTCGGCGGCGGCGGCCTCCTCGGCCCGTCGCCGCTCGTTCTGGCCCCGCTGGGCCACCAGCTGCTCCTCGCGCCGGGCCAGCTCGATCTGGTTGGCCAGCTCGTTCTCGGCGATGGCGCGCTCCCGCTCGACGGCCACCGCGCGCCGCTCGTAGGTGGCGCGGTCGGCGTCCTGCTGGAGCCGCTCGCGCGCCGGGGTCTGGAGCGCCTTCTCGACCTCGGGCTCGGGACGCAGCCCCACCAGGCGGACGTCGACGACCTCGATGCCGGTGTCCGCGAGCCGCTGGTCGCCCACGAGGCCGGCCCGGACGGCGTCGCGCACCGGGGCCGCGCCGCGGGTCACGGCCTCGACGAGGTCGAGTCCGGCCACCACCTGCATGGCGTGCTGCTGGGCGGCCTCGGCGAGGATCGCCTGCACCTGCGCCAGCGGGGTCCCCCGCCACTGGCCGGTCGCCGGGTCGATGCCGAAGTCGATGCGGGTCGCGGCGCGGTCGGGCCGGGCGAAGCGGAAGGTGACGGTGAGCTGCACCGCGAGGTCCTGCAGGTCGGCGGTGCGGGCGTGCACCAGCGAGGGCAGCTCCTGGTCGTCGACCGGCAGCTCGGAGAGCGCGCTGCTGAGGGGACGGAACCACAGGCTGCCGCCGGTGGTGCTGCGCAGCAGGGCGCCGTTGCGGACGACCCGCACGTGCGAGGTCTCGGCGGTGCGCAGGTGGCGCACGAAGGGGTAGCGGCGGATGTCGGCCATGGCGTCCTCCTCGACGTCCACGACGATCGCTTTAATCGTCGTTATGACGATTAGTCCACCACCTCTGCTCGATATCGTCAAGATGACGATTATTGGTAGGGTCGACGGCATGGCGCTCCCGTCCGAGGTGGTCCCCGTGGCCCTCGCCGTCGACCTCGTCGTGCTCACGCTGCGCGACGGAGCGCTGCACGCGCTCGTCGTCCGACGCCGCGAGAGCCCGCATCGCGGCGCCTGGGCGCTCCCGGGCGGCTTCGTCCGCGCCGGCGAGGACCTCCAGGACGCCGCGGCCCGCGAGCTCGCCGAGGAGACCGGGCTGCGCGACGTCGGCCACCTCGAGCAGCTGCGCACCTACGGCGCACCTCGCCGCGACCCCCGCGGCCGGGTCGTCAGCGTGGCCCACCTCGCCCTGCTGCCCGATCTGGGGCAGCCCGCGGCCGGCGGCGACGCCAGCGATGCCGCCTGGCGGCGCGTCGACGAGCTCACCGAGGCCCGCCTGGCCTTCGACCACGCGAGCGTCCTGGCCGACGGCCTCGAGCGCGCCCGCGCGCGCCTGGAGTACAGCCCGCTCGGCGCGGCGTTCTGCCCCGACCCGTTCACCGTCAACGACCTGCGCGCGGTCTACGAGGCCGTCTGGGGCCAGCCCCTCGATCCGCGCAACTTCCACCGCAAGGTCACCGGGACGCCCGGCTTCCTGGTGCCGACCGGGGAGACCACCACCCGGGGCGGTGGTCGTCCGGCCGCGCTGTTCCGCCTCGGGCCGGCCGAGCGCCTGCACCCGCCGCTGAGCCGCGCGGGCGCCTGAGCCTCGAGCGCACTCAGGCCGGAAGGCGACGCAGGAGGTCCTCCATGCGGCCGATCTCGGCGCCCTGACCGGCGACGATCTCGGTGGCGAGCTCGCTGATGCGGACGTCGGCACCCTTCTCCTCGACGACCTCGGCCATCTCGACCGCGCCCTCGTGCTGCTGGATCATGCCGCGGAGGAAGAGGCGGTCGAAGGCGGTGCCGCGCGAGCGCGCCAGCGTGCGCATCTGGGCGTCGGTGAGCATGCCGTGCATGGTGGCGTGACCGTGGTCGCCGTGGTCGTAGGCGTCGGCGTCGTCGGAGGCGCGGGGGACGTCGACGCCCTGCTCGCGCAGCCAGGCGCCCATCGTGAGGATCTCCGGACGCTGGGAGGCCGAGATGCGCTGCGCCAGCGCCTTGACTGCCGGCGAGGCCGCGCGGGTGCGGGCGAGGTCGGTCATCGTCAGGGCCTGCGCGTGGTGGGGGATCATCATCTGCGCGAACGCGATGTCGTCGTGCACGGCTGCCGCGGGCTCGACCGAGGCGTCGGCCCCCAGGGTGGTGGCCGCCTCACCGGGGCCTCCGGGCCGCACCACGGAGGCGGAGCCGTCCGCCCGGGCGGCGGGCTCGTCGGCCGCGTCCGCACCGCCGGAGCAGGCGGCGAGGGCCGGCAGGAGCAGGGCGGCCGCGGCGACGGCGAGACCGCGCCGGATCGAGGGCCGGATCGAGGGCTGGACGGGCTGCTGGGCGACGGGCGAGGGGGACATCGGCGCTCCGGGAACGGGGTTGTGGTCTAGACCACCATAGGGCAGGGTCGGGGGACCCGGTCCTGTCCAGATCCTTCTCGGGAGACCCCCATGACAGTCCCTGACCCCACCCCTCGACGCCGATCGCGGCGCGCGCGCCTCCTGGGCGCGACCCTGCTCCTCTCGCTGGCCCCGGCCTCGCTCGGCGTCGGCGTCCTGCAGGCGCAGGCGCACGACGGCGAGCACGGCACCGAGCACAGCACCGAGCACAGCACCGAGCACGCCGAGCAGGCCGCGGCGTCCACCGCCGTCACCCCCGCCTGCACCACCGCTCAGCAGCGGCGTCTGGCCACGGCCGACGACAACTTCCGCCTCGCCTGCCTGCCCGGCCAGGACCTCGCCCGCGTCGACGACGCCGGCGCCCCGGGCGAGGACGTCCTCCAGCCCGGCGAGGTCGCCCACAGCCGCAACATCGAGCTGATCGCGAACGTGCCCAAGTCCGGTGCGTTCGCCGGCGAGAGCTCCTTCTCCACCGACCTCGCCTTCCAGGGCAACTACGCCTTCCAGGGCAACTACGACGGCCTCTCGGTGTGGGACATCCGCAACCCCGCGAAGCCGCGCCTGGCCACCCAGGTCGTGTGCCCCGGCTCGCAGAACGACGTGTCGGTCTACGGCGACCTGCTCGTGCTCAGCGTCGACTCCAGCCGCAGCAACGACTCCTGCGACAACGTCGCCCAGTCGGCCACGATCAAGGAGTCGTGGGAGGGCATCCGGGTCTTCGACATCAGCCGGCCCACCGCGCCGCGCTACGTCGCCTCGGTCGAGACCCCGTGCGGCTCGCACACCCACACCCTCGCGCCCTCGCGCAGCAAGCGCGACGTGTTCGTCTACGTCTCCTCCTACGGCCCGAACGCCACGTTCCCCGACTGCCAGCCGCCCCACGACCGCATCAGCGTCGTCAGGATCCCGACCCGGGCGCCCGAACGGGCGACGCTGGTCGGCACCCCGGTCCTCTTCCCCGACGGCGGCAACCAGCCGGGCGGCTACTCCGCCACCACGAGCGGCTGCCACGACCTCACCGCGTACGCGAAGAAGGACCTCATGGCGGGCGCCTGCATGGGCGACGGCATCCTCCTCGACATCTCCGACCGCGAGCACCCGCGGGTGACCGAGCGGGTCCGCGACACCGAGAACTTCGCCTTCTGGCACTCCGCCACCTTCAACAACGCCGGCACGAAGGTCGTCTTCACCGACGAGCTCGGCGGCGGCGGCGGGCCCACCTGCAACCCCGAGACCGGCCCGGTCAAGGGCGCCGACGGCGTCTACGACATCCGGCGCGGACGCCTGGTGTTCGGCTCCTACTTCAAGATCCCGCGCACCCAGGCGGCCACCGAGAACTGCGTGGCCCACAACGGCTCGCTGATCCCGGTCAAGGGCCGCGACATCATGGTGCAGGCCTGGTATCAGGGCGGCATCTCGGTGTGGGACTTCACCGACTCCTCGCACCCGAAGGAGATCGCCTGGTTCGACCGCGGGCCGCTCGCCGCGGACCGGCTCGTCCTCGGCGGATCGTGGTCGGCGTACTGGTATGACGGTCACATCTACTCCAGCGACATCCAGCGCGGCCTGGACGTCCTGTCGGTGCGCGACCCGCGCATCGCGCCGGCGCTGCGCGTCCAGCAGCGTCAGCTCAACGTGCAGTCGCAGACGTCCTACTGATCCCGATCACCCGAACCCGACCCCCCGGGCCCCCGTCGCAGTCGCGGCGGGGGCCCGGGGGCTTCCCGAGGAGCAGCCCATGAGCCCGGCCCCCACGACGCCGTCCCACGCCGCCGGCGACACCTCGACCCCGCTGCTGGAGCACACGATCGGGGTCGACCTCGAGCGCACCGTCGCCGCGCACCGCGACGGCGAGGCGCTCGTCGAGGTGGCCAGCGGCCGGCGCTGGACGTGGGGCGAGCTCGACCGCGACGTCGACGCCGTCGCCCGCGGGCTCATCGCGCTCGGCCTCGCGCACGGCGATCGCCTCGGCGTGTGGGCGCCGAACTGCGCGGAGTGGACGCTGCTGCAGTACGCCACCGCGAAGATCGGCGTGGTGCTGGTGACGGTGAACCCCGCCTACCGCACCCACGAGCTCGCCTACGTCGTCCGGCAGTCGGGGCTGCGCGCGCTGGTGGCCACCTCGCGGTTCAAGACCAGCGACTACGCCGCGATGATCGACTCCGTGCGGCCCGACCTCCCGGGCCTCGAGCACGTCGTGCTGATCGACACCGACGACTGGGCCGCCCTCCTCGACGGCGGCCGGCCCCTGCCCGAGGACGCCGTCGCGCAGCGGATGGCGGCCACCTCGCCGGAGGACCCCATCAACATCCAGTACACCTCCGGCACCACGGGCAGCCCGAAGGGCGCCACGCTGAGCCACCGCAACATCCTCAACAACGGCTTCTTCGTCACCGAGACGATCCGGCTCACCGCCGCCGACCGGCTGTGCATCCCGGTGCCCTTCTACCACTGCTTCGGCATGGTCATGGGCAACCTCGGCTGCACCACCCACGGCGCCACCATGGTGATCCCAGCACCCGGCTTCGACCCCGCGCTGACGCTGCGGGCCATCGAGCAGGAGCGCTGCACGGCCGTCTACGGCGTGCCGACGATGTTCATCGCGATGCTCGCCGACCCCGGCTTCGCCGACGCCGACCTCGCCTCGCTGCGCACCGGCATCATGGCCGGCTCGCCGTGCCCGGTGGAGGTGATGCGCCGCTGCATCGAGGAGATGCACCTGGCGGAGGTCTCGATCGCCTACGGCATGACCGAGACCTCGCCGGTCTCCTGCCAGACCCGCGCCGACGACGACCTCGAACGGCGCACCGCGACCGTCGGCCGGGTGCACCCGCACGTCGAGGTGAAGGTCGTCGACCCCGTCACCGGCGCCACCCTGCCGCGCGGCGAGACCGGCGAGCTGTGCACCCGCGGCTACTCGGTGATGCTCGGCTACTGGGACGACGAGGAGCGCACCCGCGAGGCGATCGACGCCGACGGCTGGATGCACACCGGCGACCTCGCCGTCATGCGCGAGGACGGCTACTGCGTCATCAACGGCCGCATCAAGGACCTCGTCATCCGCGGCGGCGAGAACGTCTACCCGTGCGAGGTCGAGGAGTTCCTGCATGCGCACCCCGACGTCGAGGACGTCCAGGTCGTCGGCGTGCCCGACGAGCGCTACGGCGAGGAGCTGTGCGCCTGGGTGCGGCTGCGTCCGGGAGCCGAGCGGCTCGACGCGGCGAGCGTGCGGGCCTTCTGCGAGGGCCGCCTGGCGCACTACAAGATCCCCCGCTACGTGCTGGTCGTCGAGGAGTTCCCGATGACCGTCACCGGCAAGGTCCGCAAGGTCGAGATGCGCGAGCGCAGCGCCGAGGCCCTGGGCATCGGTGGTCCCACCGGGTAGGAAGGGCGGATGGGAAACTCGGACCCGCACACCTCAGCCACCCCGTCCACGGCCGGCACCACCGGCTCCACCACCCGTCGCGGCCTCATCGCGGGCGCCGGCGGCGTCGTCGCCGGAGCCGGCCTCGCGCCGGGCCGCGCCGACGCCCGTCCCGGCTCCGGCTCCTCGAGCTCCGGCGGCTCCTGGCCGGAGGGGCCGGGCCGCCGCAACCGCCCGCAGGAGCCGAGCGCCGAGCTGCGCGCGATCCTGCGCGAGGTCGACCCGCGTCGCATCCGCCGCACCATCGAGACGCTCGTCGCCTTCGGCACCCGCCACACCCTCTCCAGCCAGGACGACCCGCGCCGCGGCATCGGCGCCGCCCGCGACTGGATCGAGGCGGAGATGCGGCGCTACGCCGCGGCGTCGGGCGGCCGGATGGTCGTCGACGTGCCCTCCTACGTGCAGCAGCCGGCCAGCCGGATCCCGACGCCGACCCGCATCAGCAACGTCCGCGCCACGCTGCGCGGCAGCACCGACCCCGACCGCGTCTACGTCGTCTCGGGCCACTACGACTCCCGCTGCACCGACGTCATGGACTTCACCTCCGATGCCCCCGGCGCCGACGACGACGCCTCGGGCGTGGCGGTGAGCCTGGAGCTCGCGCGGATCATGGCCACCCGGCGTCCCGACGCCACGATCGTCTTCCTCGCCGTCGCCGGCGAGGAGCAGGGCCTCTACGGCTCGGGCTACACCGCCGAGCAGTACCGCGCCGCCGGCACCGACGTGCAGGGCATGTTCACCAACGACATCATCGGCGCCAGCCTGGCCGACGACGGCACCACCGACGGCCGCACCGTGCGGCTCTTCGCCGAGGGCCTGCAGCGTCCGCCCACGGCTGACGACCTCGCCCGGCTGGCCGTCGACGGCGAGAACGACTCCCCCGCGCGCGAGCTCGCCCGCTTCGTCGGCGAGGTCGCGGGCCGTGAGGTCAGCGGCATGGACGTGCAGGTGATCTACCGCCTCGACCGCTACCTGCGCGGCGGCGACCACCTCTCCTTCCTCAAGGCCGGCTACCCCGCGGCCCGGTTCACCGAGCCGAACGAGGACTTCGCCCACCAGCACCAGGACGTCCGCGTCGAGGGCGGGAAGCAGTACGGCGACCTCACCGAGTTCTGCGACATGGACTACATCGCCCGGGTCGCCCGCGTGAACGGCGCGGCCCTCTGGTCGCTGGCCACCGCGCCGGGCACCCCGCGCGACGTCGTCGTCGACACCACGGCGCTCACCAACGACACCACGCTGCGCTGGACGCGCGACCCCGCCGCCGCCGGCTACGAGGTCGTCTGGCGCCCGACCACCGAGCCGACGTGGACCCACGTGATCCCCGTCGGCGCGGTCTCGACCGCCACGATCGACCTGTCGAAGGACAACGTCGTCTTCGGCCTGCGCGCCGTGGGCCGGGGCGGACGCCGCTCGCCGGCGGCGTTCCCGCTGCCCGCGCGCTGAGGCTCAGCCCGCGGCCGATCCCCTCACGGGGCGCTGGGCACCGGCTTCTTCGATCAGCGGAAGGCCTGGTGCCCCGTGAGGGTCTGGCCCACCACCAGGGTGTGCATCTCGACGGTGCCCTCGTAGGTCAGCACCGACTCCAGGTTGTTCATGTGGCGGATCACCGGGTACTCCAGCGAGATGCCGTTGGCGCCGAGGATGGTGCGCGCGGTGCGGCAGATCTCCAGCGCCTCGCGGACGTTGTTGAGCTTGCCGAGGCTGACCTGCGGCGGCGTCAGGGTGCCGGCGTCCTTGCGACGCCCCAGGTGCAGCGCCAGCAGGACGCCCTTGGCGTGCTCGAGGGCCATGTCGGCGAGCTTGGCCTGGGTGAGCTGGAAGGCGGAGATCGGACGGCCGAACTGCTCACGGGAGCCGGCGTAGTCCAGCGCGGCCCGCAGGCAGGTGCGCGCGGCGCCCATGGAGCCCCAGACGATGCCGAAGCGCGCCTCGTTCAGGCACGAGAGGGGCCCCTTGAGGCCGACGACGTCGGGCAGCACGGCGTCGGCGGGCAGCCGCACGCCCTCGAGCACGAGCTCGCTGGTGATGGAGGCGCGCAACGAGAGCTTGTGGTGGATCAGCGGGGCGCTGAAGCCGGGGGTGTCGGTGGGCACGACGAAGCCGCGCACGCCTTCCTCGGTCTGCGCCCACACCACCGCGACGTCGGCCACCGAGCCGTTGGTGATCCACATCTTGCGGCCGTCGAGCACCCAGTCGGCGCCGTCGCGTCGGGCTCGGGTGCGCATGCTCGCGGGGTCGGAGCCGGCGTCGGGCTCGGTGAGGCCGAAGCAGCCGATCGCCTCGCCGGCGGCCATCCGCGGCAGCCAGGTCTGCTTGTGCTCCTCGGAGCCGAAGCGGTGGATCGCGAACATCGCCAGCGAGCCCTGCACCGAGACCAGCGAGCGCAGGCCGGAGTCGGTGGCCTCGAGCTCCAGGCACGCCAGGCCGTACGCGGTGGCCGAGGTGCCCGCGCAGCCGTAGCCCTCCAGGTGCATGCCCAGCAGCCCCAGCGAGCCGAGCTCGCGAGCCAGGCCGCGGACGTCGTCGATGGTCCCGCGCTCGAACCAGTCGGCGACGTACGGCTCGACGTGCTCCTCGCACAGGGCGCGCACCGAGGCGCGGATCGCGCGCTCGTCGTCGCTGAGGAGGTCGTCGATGCCGGCGAGGTCGAGCGGGTCGTGCGTGGTCACGGCGGTTCCTCCAGAGGTCGGCGTCCTCCCATCGTGGCAGGCGGCCCCCGGCCGGGGCGGGTCAGGTCGCGAAGGCGTCGATGAGCGAGGCCAGGACGTCGCCGGTCGTCGGCCGCTGGAGCTCGTCGAGGGCCGCGGCCAGCCCCGGCAGCGAGTCCTCGTGGGCGCACAGGCCGACGGCCGCCAGCCCGGCGTCGGGCACCAGCACCATCGCGGCGCGCAGGCTCGGCAGCCTCCCGTTGAGGTAGAGCTGGCCCGAGGGGCCCAGGGCCCACCCGAGTCCGTAGCGGGCCGGATCGTCGCGGCGCGTGCGGTCGGCGGCGACGACCGCGAGCAGGTCGCGCTGCCCGAGCAGCCACTCGGCGAACGAGAGCAGGTCGGGCACCGTCGAGCAGAGCCCGCCGCTGGGGCGGCGCCCCCGCGGGTGGGCCAGCGCCGGCAGCGTCGCCTCGTCGGCGAGGAAGCCGGTGCTCGCCATGCCGGCCGGCTCCAGCACGAGGGTGCGGACGGCGTCCTCGAAGGCGAGTCCGAGCGCCTCGATCGCGGCGCCGGCGAGGAGGTAGTGGGCGTTCTCGTAGCGCCAGGGGGCGGGCACGTCCGGCGCGCCGCCCGCAGCGGCCACGGCGGCGGCCACCCGCACGAGCACGTCGGGGCCCTCGCCCAGCGCGGCGACGTCGGCCGCGGTGACGGTGCCGGCCGGCGCCGCGACCTGCGCGAGCACGTGCGCGAGGGTGAGGTCGGGGGCCAGGTGCCAGGGGTCCGTGCCCGGCAGGAGGTCACGCAGCCGCACCTCGAGGTCCGGTGCTCCGGCCGCCCGGGCCGCCCGCACCGCGGCGACGGCGGTGACGGGCTTGGTGAGGGAGGCGATCCGGAACCGGGAGTCCTCGCGGGCGCTGCTCGTCGCGATCTCGCGGCGCCCTTGCTCGCTGAGCCCGATCACCGCCGGCGCGCCGGGCGTCAAGACCATCACCGAGCCGATCACCGGGACGCGCACCTCTCCACCAGCTCCGCGGTCGCCGCCTCCCAGGCCGCGAACAGGTCCGCGCCGCCGTGGCCGTCGCCCTCGATGACGACCAGGCGTGCGGCCGGCCAGCGCTGCGCCAGCCGCCACGCGGTGACCAGGGGCGAGGAGACGTCGGCCCGGCCGTGGATCAGCACCGCCGGCAGGTGGGCGATGCGGTCGACCTGCTCGAGCAGCGGCGGCTCGCAGAAGGCGTCGTGGCGCCACAGATGCGCGGTCAGCCGGAAGAAGGCCAGCCGGAAGCGCGGGTCCTCCCAGCGCGGATCGCGGACGACCTCCCCGGCGGTGAGCGAGACGTGGGTGTCCTCCCACAGCGACCACTCCTGCGTCGCGGCCTCGCGGACGGCGGCGTCCGGGTGCTCCACCAGCCGGGCGTAGGCGTCGATCAGGCGACCCTCGCCGCGGCGGTAGCCGATGCCCGCGGCCTCGGCGTGGCCGGCGAACCGGTCCCAGGCCTCGGGGAAGACGGCTCCGACGCCCTCGGTGATCTGGTCGACCTCGGCCCGGCCGGTGGTCGTCACCGCCACCAGCGCCAGTCCGAGGACCCGCTCGGGGTGGGTGGCGGCGTAGGCGAGCGCCAGCGTGGTGCCCCACGAGACGCCGCTGACGATCCATCGCTCCACACCGCGGTCGCGGCGCAGGGCCTCGAGGTCCGCGACGAGGGCGGCAGTGTCGACCTCCTCGATCGGCACCGCAGGGTCGGAGAGGTGCGGGGTCGAGCGGCCGCAGCCTCGCTGCTCCAGCCCGATCAGGCGCACCCGGTCGAGGTCGAAGCGGCGCCGGTAGAGGCTGCGCCCGAGCGTGCCGCCCGGACCGCCGTGGAGGTGGACCACGGGCACGCCCTCGGGTCGGCCCCACTCCTCCCAGTAGATGCTCCAGCCAGTGGTCCCGGGGCCCCCGGGGACGTCCCCCGGGGAGTCGGGGCCGGCGCCGACGGCGAGCCGTCCGGCCAGGCGGGGCTCGTCGTCAGGCACCCCGCCATCCCACCACGTGCCGTCGCAGGGGTGACTCGGGACCCGGAGGATCCCCACCGCCCGCTTGAGGTGCGGGCTACCCGCCGGCGGGCAGGTCCTCGAGCAGGACGTCGGGGTGGTCGCGGGTGATGACCTTCGCGCGCCAGGCGTCGACGAAGAGCGCGAGGTGGGTGCCGTCGCTGCGCTGCAGCACCTCGACGCCGCGCAGCCCCGCGAGCGCCACGGCGCCGGCGGCGTCGGTGCGCCGCGCCACCTGGTAGTCCAGCGGGGAGAAGCGGATGGGGGAGTTGAACTCGTTGACCATGCGGTCCTCGACGACCTCGAACTGCATCGGGCCCACCGCGGCCAGCACCGGGTTCTGGTCGCCGCGCAGGTCCGAGCGCAGCACCTGGACGACGCCCTCCTGGTCGAGCTGCTCGATGCCGCGACGGAACTGCTTGTAGCGGCTGATGTCGCCCGCGCTGGCGGTGCGGAAGTGCTCGGGGGCGAAGGTCGGCACCGGCGGGTACTCGACGGGCTCGTCGACGTAGATGGTGTCGCCGACGCGCAGCGCGGTGGCGTTGACCAGGCCGATGATGTCGCCGGCCTCGGCGGTCTCGACCGACGTCGTCTCGCGTCCGAACACGGCCTGGGCGAACTTGGTGGCGAACGGCCGACCGGTGGCGGCGTGGGTGACCACCATGCCGCGCTCGAAGGTGCCCGAGACGACCCGCGCGTAGGCGAGCCGGTCGCGGTGGGAGGCGTTCATGCCCGACTGCACCTTGAACACGAACGCGCTGAAGGGGTCCTCGACGGCGCGCACGCCGCCGTCGACGCCGGGGGTCGGGCCGGGCGCGGGCGCGAGGTCGAGCAGCAGGTCGAGGAGCTGCGCGACGCCGAAGTTCTGCAGGGCCGAGGCGAACATCACCGGGGTCGTGGCGCCGGCCAGGAAGCGCTCTTGGTCGTGGTCGGCCTCGTCGAGGGTGAGCAGCTCGTGCTCCTCGACGGCCGCGGTCCACGTCAGCAGGTCGGGCTCCTCGACCTCCTCGGCGCTCATCCGGCGCTCGGGGGCGCGGGTGGCGCCGCCGGCGGTGCGCGTGTACTTCACGAACTCGCCGGTGCGTCGGTCCAGGACGCCGCGGAAGTCGCCGGCCTCGCCGACCGGCCAGGTCAGGGGCGTGGGCCGCAGGCCGATCTTCTCCTGGATGAGGTCCATCAGCTCGAGCGCCGAGAGGCCCGGACGGTCCCACTTGTTGATGACGGTGATCACCGGGATGCCGCGCAGCGCGCAGACCCGGAACAGCTTGAGGGTCTGCGGCTCCAGGCCCTTGCCGGCGTCGACGAGCATCACCGCCGAGTCGACCGCCGAGAGCACCCGGTAGGTGTCCTCGGAGAAGTCGCTGTGGCCGGGGGTGTCGACGAGGTTGACGACGTGGTCGCGGTAGACGAACTGGAGGGCGGCGGAGGTGATCGAGATGCCCCTGGCCTTCTCCATGGCCATCCAGTCCGAGACGGTCGCTCGCCGATCGCCCTTGCCGTGCACCGCGCCGGCCTCGTGGATGGCCCGGGCGTGCAGGGCCAGCGCCTCGGTCAAGGTCGACTTGCCCGCGTCGGGGTGGCTGATGACGGCGAAGGTGCGGCGGGGACGGGTGTCGGGCACCTGAGGAGCCTAGGCGCTGCCCTCGAGCGCACCGGCATCCCGGAATGTCCGGCCGGGCATCGACGCTCTGGTGGCGTGCCTCCCGTCGACGCCCTGCTCCCCTTCGTCCGCGAGCGCTTCAGCCCCGTCCGGTTCGACCCGCACGCGGAGGTCGGCGAGGCGCAGGTGACGCTGCTGCTCGAGGCCGCACGGCGCGCCCCGTCGGCCGGGAACTCCCAGCCGTGGGCCTTCGCGGTCGGCGTGCGCGGCGACGCCGTGCACCGGACGCTGGTGACGCGGCTGGCGCCGAGCTCGGCGCAGTGGGCTCCGGACGCCGGCCTGCTGGTGGCCTGCCTGGCGCGGCTCGAGGTCGACGGCGGCGGCCTGACCTACTCCGAGCTCTCCCACTACGACCTCGGTCAGGCCGTCGCCCACCTCACCGTGCAGGCCCACGCCCTGGGCCTCGGCGTCCACCAGATGCGGGCCTTCGACCGCGACGGCCTCGCCGCCGACCTCGGGGTCCCGCCGGAGTGGGAGGTGACGACGCTGGCCGCCGTCGGCGTGCCGGCCGAGCCGCTCGCGGCCCCCGCCGAGCCGGACCGGCGTCCGCTCGCCGACGTCCGCTGGCGCCCGCGGGAGGCGTGAGGGCGGTCTCGACCCGCTCGACCACCGGCCCGCGGATCTGCCAGCATCCGAGCGTGTCCACTCATCTCGGGTCCGCACGACCCTCCCTGCTGCCGTCGACCGTCGCCGAGCTCGTCGGCTCGTTCCTGCTGCTCGTGTCCGGCACCGGCACCACGATCCTGGCCAGCCAGGCGGCGGCGGACTTCCCCCTGGTGCTGCTCATGACCGCGCTCATGACGGGCGCGGCGCTCGCCGCGCTCGTGCTGGCGCTGCGGCCGGTCTCCGGCTCGTTCAACCCGCTCGTGAGCCTGGCGCAGCGGCTCGAGGGCCGAATCGGCACCACCGAGGCAGCGGCCCACGTGCTCGCGCAGCTGGTCGGCGCCGTCCTGGGCGTGATCGTCGCGAACGCCATGTTCCAGCTCGACCTCGTCGCTCGCTCGCAGTTCGACCGGTTCCAGCGCTACCTCGAGCTGTCCGAGGGCGTCGCCGCCTTCGCGGTGGTGCTCGTCGCCCTCGCCGCGCTGCGGACCGGCCGCACCGAGGTGGTCGCGGCGGCGGTCGGACTGATGACCGTGGTGGTGTCGGTGGCCACCAGCTCCGGCGGCTTCGCCAGCCCCGCCTCGACGCTGGCCCGCATCCTGACCTCGTCCTTCGGCGGGATCGCGCCGACCTCGGCGCTGGCCTTCATCGGGGCCCAGCTCGTCGGTGGCGTGCTCGCCGTGGCCGTGGTGCGGCTGCGGTTCGGGCGGCCGGCGGAGCCGCTCGGCGAGTGACGTCGGCCCGCGTCCCCCCTCGGAGGCGGAAGGCCCGGCTCGCGTGAGGCCATCGACCTCTGTCAATATCGACGCATGTCGAAGTCTCTGGCCGCCGAGGTCGCCGCCGGCGTGTGCTGCGCCCCGCTCACCCGGGAGCCGATGAGCACCGAGGACGCCGAGCGCATCGCCCCACTGCTCAAGGCGATCGCCGACCCCGTCCGCCTCCGGCTGCTCTCGCTCGTGGCCGCGGGCGAGGGCGGGGAGGCCTGCGTGTGCGACCTCAACGACGCCTTCGACCTCTCCCAGCCGACGATCAGCCACCACCTCAAGGTGCTCCACGAGGCCGGGCTCCTCGACCGCGAGAAGCGCGGCGTCTGGGTGCACTACCGGGTGCGCCCCGACGCCCTCGGCGCGCTCGCCGCCCTGCTCGGCGGGGTGGCTCCGTGACCGGGATGCTGATGCGTCGCGCCCTGGCCGAGCTGCTCGGCACCGCCCTGCTGGTGGCCATCGTGGTCGGCTCGGGCATCGCCGCCCAGCGGCTCACGTCCGACCCCGGCCTCCAGCTGCTGGAGAACAGCCTGGCCACCGGTGCCGGCCTGGTCGCGCTGATCCTGGCGCTGCAGCCGGTGTCGGCGTCGTTCAACCCGGTGGTGACGCTCGTCGAGCGAGCGCTGGGTCGCCTCGGAACCCGCGACGCGCTCGTGCTCGTCGTCGCCCAGATGGTCGGCGGCGCCGTGGGCTGCGTGCTCGCGAACCTCATGTTCGACCTCGACGCCGTCACCACCTCCAGCACCGTGCGCAGCGGCGGCCACCTGCTGCTCGCCGAGACCGTCGCCACCTTCGGCCTGGTGCTCGTCGTCTTCGGGGCGCTGCGCTCCGAGCGCGTCGAGACCGTCGCCTTCGCCGTCGGCGGCTACATCGCGGCCGCCTACTGGTTCACCAGCTCCACCAGCTTCGCCAACCCCGCCGTCACCGTCGCCCGCACCCTGAGCGACACCTTCGCCGGCATCGCGCCGTCGTCCGTGGCGCCGTTCGTTCTCATGCAGCTGCTCGGCGGAGCGCTCGGCGCGCTGGCCGTCCGCGTGCTGCACGTGCCCGTCCCGCCCGTCCCCGCCGAGGAGCCCTCGTGAGCCGTCCCACCGTCCTGTTCGTCTGCGTGCACAACGCCGGCCGCTCCCAGATGGCCGCCGGCTGGCTGCAGCACCTCGGCGGCGACCGCGTCGAGGTGCTCTCAGCCGGGTCCGCGCCGGCCGACACCATCAACCCCGTGGCGGTCGAGGCGATGGCCGAGGTCGGCATCGACATCGCCGGGAACCGACCGAAGGTGCTCACCGACGCCGCCGTCGAGGTCTCCGACGTCGTCATCACCATGGGCTGCGGTGACGCCTGCCCGTTCTTCCCCGGCACCCGCTACGAGGACTGGGCGCTCGAGGATCCCGCCGGCCAGGGCCTCGAGGCCGTCCGCCCGATCCGCGACGAGATCCGCGGCCGGGTCGAGGCGCTGCTCGCCGAGCTGGTCTGAGGTCGTGGCCGTGGCATGGTCGTCGACATGGCCGTCGACATCGCGCCCCTGACCCACGGGCACTGGCCGGGGGTCGAGGCCGTCTACGCCGACGGCATCGCCACCGGCCACGCCACCTTCGAGGCCGCGCCGCCGTCCTGGGAGGACTTCGACGCCGCCCGCCTGCCGGAGCATCGCCTCGTCGCCGTCGACGCCACCGCCGCACGTCAGACCGTCCTCGGCTGGGCCGCGGTCAGCGCGGTGTCGTCGCGCTGCGTGTACGCCGGCGTCGTCGAGCACTCGGTCTACGTCGCCGACGCGGCCCGCGGCCAGGGCGTCGGGCGGCTGCTGCTCGACGCGCTCATCGCCTCCACCGAGGCCGCCGGGATCTGGACGATCCAGTCCGGCGTCCTCCCCGAGAACACCGCCAGCCTGGCGCTGCACGCCCGCTGCGGCTTCCGCGTCGTCGGCGTCCGCGAGCGGGTCGGACGGATGGCCCACGGCCCGCTCGCCGGCACCTGGCGCGACGTCGTCCTGCTCGAGCGGCGCAGCACCTCCGTCGGGCTCTGACGCCTGTCGCCGCGGCAGGCGACACGGCGCCGAGCTCAGGAGCCCCAGCCCCACTCCATCTCGGCCACCGTGGCCGCGCGGGCGTCCGCGCCGAGCAGCTGCTCGACGACGTCCAGCGCGAGGTCGACGCCGGCCGAGACGCCCGCGGAGGTCCACAGCCGCTCCCCGGCCTGCACGAACCGGCGTCCCTCGACCACCGTCGTGGTGGGCGAGAGGCGACGCAGCTCGTCGAGGACGGTGTGGTGGCTGGTGGCCGTGGCGTCCTCCAGGAGGCCCGCGGCGGCGAGCACCAGCGAGCCGCTGCACACCGACATCAGCAGCCGCGCCGACGCCGCGGCCTCACGCGTCCAGGCCAGGACGTCGTCGCGCTCGAGGAGGCGGCGGGCGCCCAGCCCGCCGGGCACCACGACGACATCGCACGTGGGCGCGTCGGCGAGGGCGTGATGCGGGAGCACCGTGAAGCCGCCCCGAGCGCGCACCGGGCCGGCGTCCACCCCGATCGCGCGGACCTCCACCGGGCCTGCCCCGCCGAGCTCGCCGGCGACGTTGAAGACCTCGTAGGGCCCGGCGAAGTCGAGGACCTCCATGTCGTCGAAGGCCAGGATCCCGACGGTGAGCGGGGCGGTGTGCGGCTCGGTCAGCGGGGCGGTGTCGGCGGGCACGGGCTGCTCCTCGGGGACGACGGGCGGGCGGTGCCGATCCCATCAGGCCTCGCCGGGCGTCGACAGGCCGGGCGCGGTCGAGCGGCGTCGGGATCCTGCCGAGCACCCCGCTCGGAGAAGCTCCCCGGATGGCCGGGGAACTCCTCACCGCGGGGCGTGTCTCGCAGACTCGGCGGCGGAAGATCCTGCGGGACACGTCAGACGGTGGCAGTTTCCCCGGCTGACCGGGGAAACCTGCATGCCCCCGGGGGGACTATCCCCCGTTCGGCCCCGCCCAGGGTCACGGAGGCCCCCTCCAGGACATCGCCAGCGCTGGGTGGCCCCGATCGGGTGAGCAGCCCGGTCCGCACTCCGGGCGGCCAGGGGATCTGAACCGGAGTTTGCTAGTAAGGACGGATGCCTTTCTCGGAGCACGACCCCGGCACGTCCGCCTTCTCCCACCTCAGCCACCTGGAGTGCTCGCGGGAGGGCACCCGGCACGACGCCGACGTCGTCCAGGGCACCTCGCCGGTGGGGGCGCCGCTGCTGGCCCGCTACGACCTCGAGCGGGTGGCGGCGACCGTCACCCCGGCGCAGATCGCGGGACGGGCGCCCGACCTGTGGCGCTACCACGAGGTGCTGCCGGTGCGGGACCCCGCGCACGTCGTCACCCTCGGCGAGGGCATGACGCCGCTGCTCCCGACGCCGCGGGCCGGGGCCCGGCTCGGCGTCCCGCACCTGCTGATGAAGGACGAGGGCCTGGTGCCCACCGGCGCCTTCAAGGCCCGCGGCGCGGCGGTCGGCGTCTCCCGGGCCAAGGAGCTCGGGGTGCGTGGCGTCGCGATGCCCACCAACGGCAACGCCGGGGCCGCCTGGGCCGCCTACGCCGCCCGGGCCGGCCTCGGCGCGCTGGTGGCGATGCCGGTGGACGCCCCGGAGATCACCCGACGCGAGTGCGTCGTCGCCGGCGCCGAGCTGTTCCTCGTCGACGGCCTCATCGGCGACGCCGGCCGCCTGGTCCACGCGGCGGTCGCCGACCGGCCGGGCTACCAGGAGACCTCCACGCTCAAGGAGCCCTACCGCATCGAGGGCAAGAAGACGATGGGCTACGAGATCGCCGAGCAGCTGGGCTGGCGCTTCCCCGACGTGCTGCTCTACCCCACCGGCGGCGGCGTCGGGATCATCGCGATCCACAAGGCGATGCGCGAGCTGCAGGAGCTCGGCTGGGTCACCGGCGACCTCCCGCGGCTGGTGGCGGTGCAGTCCTCGGGCTGCGCGCCCATCGTCGACGCCTTCGAGCGCGGTGCTCGCGAGAGCGTCGCGCCGGCCGACCCGCGCACGGTCGCGTTCGGCATCACCGTCCCGAAGGCGCTAGGCGACTTCCTGGTGCTCGACGCCGTCTACGAGACCGGCGGCACGGCCGTCGCGGTCGACGACGCCGATCTGCTGGCCGCCGAGCACACGCTGGCGCGCGAGGAGGGCGCGTGGATCTGCCCCGAGGGCGCGGCGTGCTTCGCCGCGGTCGGCCAGCTGCGGGAGTCGGGCTGGCTGCGGGGCGATGAGGAGGTCGTCGTCCTCAACACCGGCAGCGGGCTGATCTACCCCGACACCGTCACCGTCGACGTCCCGACGCTGGCCAAGGACGGCGTCATCCCGCCGCCGGCCGGTGGCGCCGGGAGCGCACGATGAGCTCCGCGACGACGCCCCGCGCGCCGGGGCGGATCTTCGGCGCGATCGAGCGGGTGGGTCGGCTCGTCCCGCACCCCTTCTACCTGTTCTGGTACCTCCTGCTGGCCACCGGCGTCCTCTCGGCGGTGCTCGCCGCGAACGACGCCACCGCCCAGCTGCCCGGGGCGGAGAAGCCCACCGAGGTGCGCAACATCCTGTCCGTCACCGGGCTGCAGCACCTGGTGACCAGCCTCGTCCCGAACTTCATCGGCTTCCCGCCGCTCGGCGTCGTGCTCGTGGTGCTGCTCGGCGTCGGCGTGGCCGAGCGCACCGGGCTGCTGCGCACCGCCGTCGCGGCGTCGCTCTCGCGGGTTCCACGGCGCTGGATGCCGCTGGCGGTCTGCTTCGTCGCCGGCCAGGGCCACGTGATGGGCGACGCCGGCTTCATCGTCCTGCCCCCGCTGGCGGCGCTGGCCTTCCGCGCCGTCGGACGCCACCCGGTGGCGGGCATGCTCGGCGCCTTCGCCGGGCTCTCGGCCGGCTACGGCTCGGGCCTGCTGATCGGCGCGCTCGACGCGAACCTCTCCGCGCTCACCACCGCGGCCGTCCCCACCGGCACCGACGCCAGCACGTCGGTGCTGATGAACTACTGGTTCCAGGCCGCCGCCGGGCTCGTGCTGCCGATCGTCGTCGCCGCCGTGCTGGTGCGGTGGGTCGAGCCGGGCCTAGCGCCCTACGACCCCTCCGCTGGCGACGACGCCGAGGCCGGGTCCGAGCAGGACGACGACCTCGCCACCGTCACCCGGCGGCAGCGGCGCGCGCTGCGCATCGGCGGGCTGGCGCTGCTGGTCTACCTCGCCGCGGTGGTGGCGGCCTGGCTGGTGCCCGGCGGCCCGCTGCAGGGCGCCGACGGTGCGCTCATCGAGTCGCCGTTCTTCGACGGCATCGTCCCGCTGGTGACGCTGGCGTTCCTGGTGGCCGGCATCGCCGCGGGCACGCTGACGAGGGCCGACGACGTGCCGCGGCTGATGGCCGACTCGGTGATGGACATGCGGTTCTTCATCGTCGTGGCGTTCTCGGCCGGGCAGTTCATCGCGATGTTCGCCTGGAGCGGCGTGGGCGACTGGATCGCCGTCGAGGGCTCCTCGGTGCTGCGCGACGCCAACGTCAGCGGCCTCCCGGCCCTGCTGCTCGCGCTGCTGGTGACCTCGCTGCTGGCGCTGGTGATCTTCTCCGGCTCCTCGCTGTGGGCGGTGCTCTCGCCGGTGTTCGTGCCGATCTTCGTGGGCCTGGGCATCCACCCGGCCACCATCCAGGCGACGTACCGGATCGGCGACTCCATCGCGAACCCGATCTCCCCGCTCAACCCCTACCTCTACGTGCTGCAGGACAACGCGCAGCGCTACGACCCCGACTTCGACCTCGGCAAGGTCATCGCGCGGATGGCGCTCTTCGTGCTGCCGGTGGGGCTGTTCTGGGTGATCATCCTGATCGTGTTCTACCTGCTCGGCATCCCGACCGGGCCCGGCGCCCCGGTGCACCTGTGAGCGGCTCCACCACGCCGGACGGCCTCTCGACGGCCGTCGCCTGGCGACGTGACCTGCACGCCCACCCCGAGGTCGGCTTCACCGAGCTGCGCACCGCCAGCCGCATCGCCGGCCACCTCACCGACCTCGGCTGGCAGGTGATCGTCGGGCCGGACGCCATGCCGCCCGAGCACCGTCTCGGCGTGCCGAGCGAGGCCGAGCTCGACGACGCCCATCGCCGCGCCGAGGCTGACGGCGGCGACCCGCGCTTCCTGCCCGCCATGCGCGGCGGGCACACCGCCGTCGTCGCCACCCTCGGCTCGGGGACGCCGCACCTGGCCCTGCGCGCCGACATCGACGCCCTGCCCATCGCCGAGACCGACGACCCCGCGCACCCGCCCGTCGCGGCCGGGTTCGCGTCCCGGCGCCCCGGCGTCATGCACGCCTGCGGGCACGACGGCCACGTCGGCATCGCGATCGAGCTGGCCGAGCGGCTCACCGCCGACCCGCCGCCCGGACGCGTCACGCTGGTCTTCCAGCCGGCCGAGGAGGGCGGACGCGGCGGTGCCGCCGTCGCGGCGTCCGGACTCCTCGACGACGTCGACCTGCTCGTCGCCCTGCACCTGGGGCTCGACCTGCCCACCGGCGTCCTGCAGCCCTCGAACGACGCGCTGCTGGCCAACTCCAAGATCCGCGCGACCTTCCGCGGCCGCGCCGCCCACGCCTCGCTCGACCCCCAGGACGGCCGCAACGCCCTCCTCGGCGCGGCGTCCGCGACCCTCGCCCTGCAGGGCATGACGCGGGTGGCCGGGCACGCCACCCGGGTGTCGGTGGGCCGCATCAGCGGCGGCACGTCGAGCAACATCGTCCCCGACACCGCCGAGATGCTGCTCGAGGTGCGCGCCGACGACGGCGACGTCAACGCCGACCTCGAGGCGCGCGCCCGCGCCATGCTCGCCGGCGCCGCGCAGATGCACGGTCTGGAGGTCGACGTCGAGCTCATCGGTGCCGTCACCACCGCCACCGCCGACCCCGCCGCCGTGGCCTCTGTCGTCGACGCCGCCCGCGCCGTCGGACTCCAGGTGGCCGAGGAGTCGGCCGGCTCCTCGGTGGCCAGCGACGATGCCACCGCCCTCATGCGCCGGGTGCAGGCCCACGGCGGCCTGGCCACCTACGTCGGCCTCGGCTCCACGCTCCCCTCGGGCCACCACACCCGCGCCTTCGACCTCGACGAGGCGGCCCTGCCACTCGGCGTCGACCTGCTCGAGCGACTGGTGCGGGCCCGACCTCAGTAGTCCATCTGCATCACGGCGCGCACCTCGGCAAGCGTGTCCGACGCGACCGCCTCGGCCCGACGGTTGCCCTCCCGCAGCACCTGCCGCAGGGCGGCCGGGTCGGCGGCGTAGGTGCGTCGCCGCTCGCGGTGGTCGCGCAGCCCTTCGTTGACCGCCTCGATGACGAGGGTCTTCAACGCCCTGCCGCCGCCGGACCCGACCTGCTCGGCCAGCCGGTCGGGCGGCGTCGAGGAGAGGCCCGCGGCGATCGTCAGCAGGTTGGCGACCTCCGGGCGGCGCTCCGGCTCGTAGGTGATCTCGCGCTCGGAGTCGGTGCGCGCCCGGCCGATCACCTCGGCGGTCTCGTCCTCGGAGGCGGCGAGCCGGATCACGTTGCCCCGGCTCTTGGACATCTTCTGACCGTCGGTGCCGAGGATCAGCTGCTGGTCGTTGATCAGCGCCACCGGCTCGGGGAACACCTCGACGCCGTCGGCGAAGCGGGTGTTGAACCGTCGGGCGATCGTCCGGGTCTGCTCGACGTGCGGCAGCTGGTCCTTGCCGACCGGCACGACGTCGGCCTTGCAGAACAGGATGTCGGCGGCCTGGTGGACCGGGTAGGTCAGCAGCAGGCCCGACAGCGGTCGCTGGCTGGCGGCGAGCTCGTCCTTGACCGTCGGGTTCCGCTCGAGCTCGGCGCGGCTGACCAGGCTGAGGAACGGCAGCATCAGCTGGTTGAGCTGGGGCACGGCGGAGTGGACGAAGATCGTCGAGCGATCCGGATCCAGGCCGGCTGCGAGGTAGTCGGCCATCAGCGACAGCGTGTGCTCCTTGATCCGGCCGACGGAGTCCCGGTCGGTGATGACCTGGTAGTCGGCGATGAGCACGAGCGAGTCGACGCCCTGCTCCTGCAGCGCCACCCGCGTCCGCAGGCTGGCGAGGTAGTGGCCGATGTGGAGGTCACCGGTCGGTCGGTCGCCGGTGAGCATGCGGTGCCGGGCCGGCTGCTCGGCGATCGACCCCGCGAGCTCCCGGCTGCGAGCGGTCGCGGCGTCGAGCGACGAGCTGGTGGTCGAGATGGTGCTGGTCATGGTCCTGCTCCCTGGTGGGGCCCACGGGGAGCAGCGCCGGTGCTGAGCACCATGCAGATCGAGCCGCCCGCGGGCGGCTCGGATGAAGGATGACGAAGATCGGCGGCCGCCTAGCTGGTCGGCCACCACCACGAGGAGCGCGGATTCGTCATGGCGTCAGCGTAGACGGCTCCTCGGCGTGCTGCCAGGCACCGTCGAGGCACGGGGCGCGTCAGTCCGACCACGTCTTCTCGTAGAAGACCCTCCGGAGCCCCTGCTCCGTCACGCGGTGCGCCGCGGGGCGAGGGGCGGACCGCGACGTCGTCGAGCAGCATGCCGTTCCGCTCACGCACCAGCACGAGGAAGCCGATGACCGCTCCGTCGACGTCGACGACCCATGCCTCGGAGTCGGTCACCGCCCCGTGGTCCGCGTCCATCGGAGCAGACCGCCGGCCGTCCATGCGATGGCGGCCATCAGCGGTGCGTCCTCCGGCTGCGCCCGCCTCGCCGCCATCACCAGAGGTCTGTGCGGACCGTCGGCACCCGAGCGTCAGTGCGCCATGTCCACGAACCGCGAGTAGTGACCCTGGAAGGCCACGGTGATGTCGCGGGTCGGGCCGTTGCGGTGCTTGGCGACGATGAGGTCGGCCTCACCGGGGCGGGTCGACTCCTTCTCGTAGACGTCGTCGCGGTGCAGCAGGATCACCATGTCGGCGTCCTGCTCGATCGATCCCGACTCACGCAGGTCGCTCATCATCGGGCGCTTGTCGCCACGCTGCTCGGGACCACGGTTGAGCTGGGAGAGCGCGATGATCGGGATCTCGAGCTCCTTGGCCAGCAGCTTGATCTGACGGGAGAACTCCGAGACCTCGAGCTGACGGGACTCGACCTTCTTGCCCGAGCTCATCAGCTGGAGGTAGTCGATGACCATCAGCTTGAGGTCGTGACGCTGCTTGAGGCGCCGGGCCTTCGCGCGGATCTCCATCATCGTCATGTTGGGGGAGTCGTCGATGAACATCGGCGCCCCGGAGACCTCGCCCATCTTGCGGGCCAGCTTGTTCCAGTCGTCGTCGCCCATCTGGCCGTTGCGGATGTGGTTCAGCGGCACCTTCGCCTCTGCCGACAGCAGACGCATCGTGATCTCCGAGCGCGTCATCTCCAGGGAGAAGAAGGCGCTGGTGAGGTTGTTGGCGATCGAGGCCGCGCGGCAGAAGTCGAGGGCCAGGGTCGACTTACCCATGGCCGGACGAGCTGCGACGATGATCATCTGGCCGGAGTGGAGGCCGTTGGTGAGGTCGTCGAGGTCGCTGAACCCGGTGGGCACGCCGTAGAGGCCGGCCTCGCGGTTGCCGATGGCCTCGATCTCGTCGAGGACGCCGTCCATGATCGCGCTCAGTGGGACGTAGTCCTCGGTGGAGCGCTTGTCGGCGAGCTTGAAGACCTCGGCCTGCGCGGTGTCGACGATGTCGTCGACCTCGCCCTCGCCGGCGTAGCCCATCTGCACGATCTTGGTGCCGGCGTCGACGAGGCGCCGCAGCACCGACTTCTCGTGCACGATCTGGGCGTAGTAGGCGGCGTTCGCGGCGATCGGGACGTTGGCCGAGAGCGTGTGCAGGTAGGGGGCGCCGCCGATGCGCTGGAGCTCGCCGCGCCGCTGCAGCTCGGCGGCGACGGTGATCATGTCGACCGGCTCGCTGCGGCCGTAGAGCTCGACGATGACGTCGTGGATGGTCTCGTGCGCGGGGCGGTAGTAGTCGGTGCCGCGGATGACCTCGACGGCCTCGGCGATGGCGTCCTTGGAGAGCATCATCGAGCCGAGCACCGACTGCTCGGCGGCCATGTCCTGCGGCGGGGTGCGGTCGTTCGGACGCGAGGGCGCCTCGCCCGGCTCGTACGCGGCGGGGCCGTCGCCCCACTCCTCGAACGCCGGTGCGTCCTGCTCCGCGATGCTCACGCGACTCCCCTCTCCGGCGCTCTCGCCACCGCCCGATAGCCCGCGGGGGCCGGCCGAGGTCGGCCGGACCCGCTCGTCCACGACGCTAGATCCCGGCACCGACAGAGTCCGGGAGGAACGAGGTCGGGCGCGCACGCCGCGGGAGACGCTAGGCGTCCGCGCGACGAAGCGACAGCAGCCTGTCCACAGCCCCCTGTGGACAACCGGGGTGAGCCCGTGGAGGAGCGGTGGACTCGTGTGCACAGCCTGGGGAGAACCATGTGGACAGACGGGGCGGTCTTGTCCACATCAGGCCTCTGACCTGCGACGACGTCGTCCTCACGGTGTGCACACAGATTCGTTGACGACTTGCTGGCGACGGTGACCGCGACACGCCGAGGGCTCGGGGAGGTTTGTCGACAAAGCACCGGGTGAGCGCTTTGTGCACAAGTCTGTGCCAGTTATCCACCGCTGCGCGCCATAGTCCCAACGGATCATCCGGATGCGCCTCACGGGCCATCCCGGCCGGGCCGTTGGTCCCGGACCACGGCGCCCTAGGGTGCCACCATGACCGCCAGCGCTCCCACCGGACGGGCGCTGGACCGCGAGATCCTCCGGCTCTCGCTGCCGGCGCTGGCCACCCTCGTCGCCGAGCCGCTGTTCCTGCTCGGCGACGCCGCCGTGGTCGGCCACCTCGGCACCGTCGAGCTCGCCGCCCTGGGGCTGGCCGGGGCGGTCGTGCAGACCGTCGTCGGCCTGTGCGTCTTCCTCGCCTACGGCACCACCGCCCGGGTCTCGCGGCTGCTCGGCGCGGGGGAGCGCGACACCGCCCTGGCCCAGGGCGTCGACGGCCTGTGGCTCGCGGCCCTCATCGGCGCGCTCACCACCGTCCCCACCCTGCTGCTGGCCCGCCCGCTGGTCGGGCTCTTCGGCGGCGGCCCCGAGGTCACCGACGCCGCCACCTCCTACCTGCGCATCGCCGGCCTCGGCATCGCCCCGCTGCTGCTGATGCTCGCCAGCACCGGGGTGCTGCGTGGACTCCTCGACACCCGCACGCCGCTGGTGGTCGCCGTCGTCGGCAACCTGGCCAACCTCGTGCTCAACGTCGTCCTCGTCTACCCCGCCGGACTCGGCCTGGCCGGCTCCGCGCTCGGCTCCCTGCTCGCCCAGGTCGGCAGCGCGGCGGCGCTGACGGCGGTGGTGGTGCGTGGCGCCCGCCGCGAGGGCGTCGACCTGCGTCCCCGCGGCGGCGGCATCCTCGAGGCCGCCCGCACCGGCGTGCCCCTCGTCGTGCGCACCCTCACCCTCCGCGCGGCGCTGCTGACGACGACGGCGGCCGTCGCCCTGGGCTCCACCGCCGGACGCCCCCGCGAGGTCGACCTCGACACCCACCAGCTCGCCACGACGCTGTGGACCTTCCTCGCCTTCACCCTCGACGCCCTCGCGATCGCCGCGCAGGCCCTCACCGGACGCGCCCTGGGGGCCGGGGACGCCGACGCCGCCCGCGCCACCACCCGCCGCCTCACCACCTGGGCGCTGGGCGTCGGCGTGCTCACCGGCCTCGCGCTGGCCGCCGCCAGCCCGGTCCTCGGGCTCGCCTTCACCGGCGACGACGCCGTGCGCGACCGACTCGTCGGCGTCCTGGTGATCGCGGCGCTCGCCCAGCCGCTGGCCGCCTACGTGTTCCTGCTCGACGGCGTGCTGATCGGCGCGGGCGACGGGCCCTACCTCGCCCGCGCCGGCGTCGTGGTGCTGGCCGCGTACGCCCCCGCGGTGCTGGTGGCGGCGCACCTGGGCGGACTGCTGTGGGTGTGGGTGGCCTTCGGAGCGGTGTTCATGGGCGGGCGGGCGGTCGTCCTGGGCCGCCGGGCACGCAGCGGACGCTGGCTCGTGCTCGGTGCGCTCTAGGATCCGCGGGTGCGTCCTCTGCTGCTGCTCGCGATCGGCCTGGTGCTGATCTGGCTGCGGCTGGCCACCCCCGGCGGGCTCGACCTCGCGCCCGACCCGCTCGGCTGGATCCTGGTGATCCTCGGACTGAGCCGCCTGCCCGGCCCGCGGCTGCCGCTCGCCCGCGGCCTGGCCGTGCTCGCCCTGCTGGTCTCCCTGCCCCTCGCCGTGCCGGCGCTGGCCCAGCGCCTCTCCGACGCCGACCCGTCCCTGGGCTGGGCGGTGAGCCTGCCCCAGCTGGCCGCGATCGCGGCGCTCCTCACCCACCTGGCCGCGCTCGCGACCGCGGGCGAGGACCCGGCCGCCGCGGGCTGGCTCGTCGCGACGCGCACCGGCGTCGGCGTCATGGCGGTGCTCCCGATCCTCGCCTTCGGCGCGGGCTCCGACCTCGCCGGGAACGCCGCGGCGCTCGTCCAGCTGGTCGTGACGCTGGTCTCCCTCGCGCTCGTCCTGATCTACGCCGAGCGGCCCTGGGCCCGCGGACTCTCCGATTCGGCTCCGGACGACGTCACGGGTGCTTAACCTGAGGCGGTCCGCCGACGTCGTCGACCTTCCCGCCCCAAGGACCTCCCCCATGATCACCTCTCGTCTCGGTGCCCTCGCGCGCCTGGCCGCGCTCGGCCTGGTGGCCGGCGCCCTCCCGCTCCTCGCGACCGCCCCGGCCGCCGACGCCGCGGACGGCGCTCCCGCCGCGGCCGCCGTCTGCCTCACCGAGCAGGGCACCGGCGGCGTCCTGGGCTTCGGCCAGCGCCGCTGCGACGACGTCACCCCGCCGGAGACCACCGTCACCGCCACCGAGCCGGTCGGCAGCGCCCCGAACACCGCGGCCGCGCGGTTCACCTTCACCGGCTCCTACACCGACGCCGACCGAGGCGCGATCACCTTCCAGTGCCGGTTCGCGAAGTCCACCGCGACCCCGCCCGCCTGGAGCGCCTGCACCAGCCCCGCCACCTTCACCGGCCTCGACCCCTCGACGAGCTACTCCTTCGCCGTGCGCGCGATCGACGGCCCCGACAACGCCATCGACGCCACCACCTCGCCCGGCCCCGGCGGCACCGGCGCGGCCACCGACACCCCGGACGTCGACCAGAGCCCGGCCACCGTCACCTTCACCACCGGCTCCTCGACGCCGTCGGGCGGCTGCCTCACCGAGGCGCCCCAGGGCGGTCTCACCGGCGGCGTCGGCCAGCGCCGCTGCGACGACGTCACCCCGCCGCAGTCGGTCATCCAGACCGCCACCCCGGCCATCCGCGGCGGCTTCGTCAGCTCCACCGACGTCAAGATCCCCTTCGTCGGCACCTACGCCGACGCCGACACCGGCGCCCTGGCCTACGAGTGCCAGGTCTACACCGGCAGCACCGCTCCGACGTCGTGGACCGCCTGCCAGAGCCCGGCGAGCTTCACCGGCCTCCAGGACGGCGGGACCTACACCTTCCGCGTGCGGGCCATCGACGACACCGACGCCAAGATCGACGCGACCTCCTCGCCGGGCACCGGCGGCGCCGGGGCGTCCAGCGACAGGCCCGACGTCGACCAGACCCCCGCCGCGGTCACCTTCACGGTCGACACCACGCCCGACACCACGCCGCCGAACGTCGCGGTCGACGGCCTCCCGGCGGACTACTACAACCCGACCTGGCCGATGGTCGCCAGCGACAGCCCGACCTTCACGATCAAGACCTCGGAGTCCGACGTCACCCTCGCGTGCACCATCAACGGACGCCGCTACGCCTGCAAGCCCGGCCGCACGACCTTCCGCAGCCTGCCCGCCGGCGACGCGACCCTGAAGATCACGGCCACCGACGCGGCCGGCAACGTCGACCCGACGCCGTTCACCACCCGCTTCTCGGTGCCCAAGGACCTCGCCGCCAGCACCAAGGCCGGCTGGAGCACCGTCAAGGCCTCCGGCTTCGTCGGCGGCGACTACCTGAAGACCACCAAGAAGGGCGCCCGCGTCTCGACCCGCGTCACCAGCTTCCGCGAGCTGCGCGTCATCGCCCCGGTCGGGCCGGGCTACGGCTCGATGGTCGTCAGCCTCTCCAACGGAGAGCGCTACCTGCTCGACCTCAACCTGCCCCAGCGCGACAAGCACGCCGTGTTCGTCCTGCGCGACCGGCGGGCGAAGAAGACCGGCGGGACGATCACCATCACCAGCCAGAGCTCCCGCACCCTGCTGCTCGACGCGATCCTGGCGCACTGAGCGCCTCCTCCGAGCAGCACGAAGGCCCGGCCCCCGCGAGGGGACCGGGCCTTCGTGTGTGGTGCTGTGCTGCTGGGGTGCGTCAGCCCTTGACGACGTTGAGGGCCACCGTGGCGGACACCTCGTCGTGCAGGCGGACGGTGACCTCGTGGGCACCCAGCGCCTTGATCGGGTTCTTGACCGCGATCGTGCGCTTGTCGACCTGCTCGCCGGAGGCCTCGGAGAGGGCACCGGCGATCTCGGCGACGGTGACGGCGCCGAAGAGGCGACCGCCCTCGCCGGCCCGGACCTTGACGTTGACCGACGCCGACTCGAGCTTGGCCTTGACCTCGCCCGCGTGGTCGAGGTCGCGCACCGCGCGAGCGGAGCGAGCGGCCTTGATCGACTCGACGGTCTTCTCGCCGCCACGGGTCCAGCGGATGCCGAGACCACGGGGGACGAGGTAGTTGCGGCCGTAGCCGTCCTTCACCTCGACGACGTCGCCGGGGCCACCGAGACCGGTGACCTCCTGGGTCAGGATGAGCTTCATCTCCTCGACTCCTCTCAGCGACCGGTGGACGTGTAGGGCAGCAGGGCGACCTCGCGCGCGTTCTTCACGGCGGTGGCGACGTCGCGCTGGTGCTGGACGCAGTTGCCGGTCACCCGACGAGCGCGGATCTTGCCGCGGTCGGAGATGAACTTGCGGAGCAGGCCGGTGTCCTTGTAGTCGACGCCGGTCGCCTTCTCCTTGCAGAACTGGCAAACCTTCTTCTTCGGCTTGCGCATCACTGCCTTGGCCATTGTGGTGCTTCCTTTCTAGAAGCCCGTCCCGGACTGGCTACCGGGTCGGAATGGTTGAGGGTGTGCGTGGATCAGCACGCGTGGGACGGGCCCACGACTCAGAACGGGGGCTCCTCGGTGGCGCCCGGAGCGGCCCACGGATCGTTGCCGGCCGCGGGACGCTGCTGGCCGTAGCCGCCGCCTCCCTGACCGCCACCCTGGCCGCCCTGGCCACCGCCCTGGGGCGGGGCCGAGGCCCACGGGTCGTCGCCGGAGGGAGCCTGCTGGCCCCCGCCGCCGCCGGAGTAGCCGCCCCCGCCGCCGCCGGAGCGGCTGGCGCGGGTCACCTTGGCGGTGGCGTACTTCAGCGACGGACCGACCTCCTCGACCTCGATCTCGAAGACGGTGCGCTTCTCGCCCTCGCGGGTCTCGTACTGCCGGGACTTCAGGCGACCCTGCACGACGACGCGCATGCCGCGCTGCAGGGACTCGGCGACGTTCTCCGCGGCCTGCCGCCAGACCGAGCAGGAGAGGTACATGGAGTCCCCGTCCTTCCACTCGTTGGTCTGCCGGTCGAAGGTGCGCGGCGTCGACGCGATCCGGAAGTTGGCCACGGCCGCCCCCGAGGGGGTGAAGCGCAGCTCCGGGTCGTCGACGAGGTTGCCGACCACCGTGATGACGGTCTCGCCTGCCATGAGGTCTCCCTAGTGCTGGTCTGGTGCTGATCCTGGTGCGGGTGCGTCCGGATGTGGGGCCATCGTGACCGAGGGCGCCGACAGCCGGACAGGGGTCGTCCACAGACGACGTCGTGAGCGGGGGCTCGAGGAGCCCCCGATGCTCAGCGAGCGCCGGGGCGGATGACCTTGGTGCGCAGGATGGACTCGTTCAGCGTGAGCTGACGGTCGAGCTCCTTGACCGTGGCAGGCTCCGACGTCAGAGAGATGACGGCGTAGATGCCCTCGGCGTTCTTCTTGATCTCGTACGCCAGGCGCCGGCGGCCCCAGACGTCGACGGACTCCACGGAGCCGCCGTCCTTGGTCACGACGCCGAGGTACTTCTCGAGCGAGGGCGCGATGCTGCGCTCTTCGAGACTGGGGTCGAGGATGACCATCACTTCATATGCACGCAAAGCGGTCTCCACCTCCTCTGGACTAGAGCGGCCACGGTCTCTCCGTGGCAGGAGGGCTTGCGTCCTCCGCCGGCGACGAGCCGGACGGAGCAGTCCCCGCCCGGAGCACCCGTTCGGAGGGGTCACGCGCGAGGACACGCGAGGTTAGCAGTCGGCGCGGGCCCGGGTCGAAACCGCGAGGCGCTCCTGGCAGGGCCGCCGGGCGCCTGTGGACAGCGGTGCTGGGCCGCACCGACGCGGGGAAGGAGATCCGCGTGCCCCTGCGCCTCGACGACCCCGCCCGTGTCCGCCTCGGCCGCGTGCTCGGACGCGGCGCCGCCGGCTCGGTGCACCTGGCGTGGGACCGCCTGGAGCGACGCGAGGTCGCCGCGAAGGTGCTCCCGCACCCGGACGCCGCCACGCTCGCCTCCGCGCTGCGCGAGCACGGCCTGCGGCACCTGGCCGGGCCGCACGTCCTCGTGCCGGACGCCTGGCTGGCCGACGCCGAGCGCGTGGTCCTGCTGATGCCGCTGGCGCGCGGCGGCAGCCTGGCCCGTCTGCTCGGGGAGCACGGGCGGGTGCCGCCGGCGACGACGGCCGCGCTCGTCGACGACCTGCTCGCGGGGCTGGCGCGGATCCACGCGGCCGGCCTGGTCCACCGCGACGTCGGCCCGGCGAACCTGCTGCTCGACCCTCCGACCGTCCCGGGCGGGCGGCCCCGGGCACGGCTGGGCGACCTCGGCCTCGCCGTCCCGGTCGGCCACCGCGACCCCCACCCCGGACGCGGCGGGCGCCCGGGCGTCGGCACGCCGGGCTGGTGCGCCCCCGAGGCGCTGAGCGGGGCGCCGGCGTCCCCGGCGCAGGACCTCTGGGCGGCCGGCCGCCTCCTGACGCTGCTCGCGGACGACGACGCCGGCCTCGCGGAGATCGGACGCCTCCTCGCCGCCGACGACCCCTCCTGGCGCCCGACGATGGACGAGGCCCGGACGCTGCTGGCGGGGGTGGCGGCGGTGGCGGCGGACGGAGCCCATGCCGTCGTCCCCGACCGCGTCAGCGCCCTGGGGGCGGCCCGGGCCGGCCGGGGCCGTCGGTGGTCCTCCGTAGGCTGAGCGCCATGTCCGGATCCTCCGTCGCCCTCGGCGCCCACGTCGACCAGACCGACCCCATCGCGGAGGCGCAGGCGCGCGGCGCCGCGCACGTGCAGATGTTCCTCGGCGACCCCCAGTCCTACAAGGGTCCGGTCGTGGCCTACGAGGGCGGCGCGGCCGCCCTGCGCGCGGCGGCCGAGGAGGCCGGCGTCGGGCTCTACGTCCACGCGCCGTACATCGTCAACGTCGCCACCACGAACAACCGCATCCGCATCCCCAGCCGCAAGCTGCTCCAGCAGCACATGGACGCCGCGGCCGAGATCGGCGCGCTCGGCCTGATCGTCCACGGCGGCCACGTCAACAAGGACGACGACCCCGAGAAGGGCTTCGACAACTGGCGCAAGGCCGTCGAGGCCACCGACCTCAAGGTCCCGCTGCTCATCGAGAACACCGCCGGCGGCGACAACGCGATGGTCCGCCGCCTCGACCGCCTCGCCCGGGTCTGGGATGCCGTCTCCGGCGCCGAGGGCTTCGAGCAGGTCGGCTTCTGCCTCGACACCTGCCACGCCCACGCCGGCGGCAACCGGCTCGACACCGTCGTCGAGGACGTCCTGGCCATCACCGGGCGCATCGACCTCGTGCACTGCAACGACAGCCGCGACGCCTTCGACTCCGGCGCCGACCGCCACGCCTCGTTCGGCGCCGGCGAGATCGGCGACGTGCTGGCCGACGTCGTCCGCTCCGCGAAGGCGCCCGTCGTCTGCGAGACGCCCGGCGGCGCGGCCGAGCACCTGGCCGACTTCGCCTGGCTGCGCGAGCGGCTCTGAGCCGGTGCGCCCCGGGCGTGCGGGAGCGGCCGACCCCGGCCGGTAGCCTCAGGCCCGTGCTGAGCGTCCGCGAGATCACCCCCGAGGACCACCTCGCCCACCTCGCCACCCGGCGGTCGGCGAGCTTCCTGCAGACCCCGGCCTGGGGACAGGTCAAGGCCGAATGGGAGCACCAGTCGCTGGGCTGGTTCGACGGCGACCTGCTGGTCGGCACCGCGCTGGTGCTCTACCGCCAGCTGCCGAGGGTCTCCCGCTACCTCGCCTACCTGCCCGAGGGCCCCGACATCGACTGGGCGGTCGACGACCTCGCGCCGTGGCTGACGCCGCTGGCCGCGCACCTCAGGGGCCGCGGCGCCTTCGCGATCCGCATGGGCCCGCCCGCGGTGGTGCGCACCTGGAGCGCCGCGCAGATCAAGGAGGGCATCGCCGACCCCGCGGTGCACCGCCTCGGCGACCTCCCGCCGTCCGAGCGCGACCACGTCGGCGCGCGCGTCGTCTCCCAGCTGCGCGAGCTCGGCTGGCGCCCGCAGGCCGCCGAGGGCGGCTTCAGCGCCGGCCAGCCGCAGTACGTCTTCTGGATCCCGCTGCGCCACCCCGACGGCGCGCAGCGCACCGAGGCCGAGGTGCTGGCGGGCATGAACCAGCTGTGGCGTCGCAACATCAAGAAGGCCGAGAAGGCCGGCGTCGAGGTCCGCACGGCCACCCCCGAGACCCTCGACGCCGATCTCGCCGCCTTCCACGCCCTCTACGTGCACACCGCGGAGCGCGACCACTTCACGCCGCGCCCGCTGCCCTACTTCCGCACGATGGCCGCCGCGCTGGGCGCCGAGGACCCCGACCGCTTCCGCGTGCACCTGGCCCACCACGAGGGCGACCTCGTGGCGGCCACGATCGCCATCCGCGTCGGCACCCACGCCTGGTACTCCTACGGCGCCTCGTCGACGGAGAAGCGCGACGTGCGCGGCTCCAACGCCGTGCAGTGGGCGATGATCCGCGAGGCGCTGGCCGCCGGCTGCGACGTCTACGACCTGCGCGGCATCACCGACACCCTCGACGCCGACGACCCCCACGTCGGCCTGATCCAGTTCAAGGTCGGCACCGGCGGCGAGGCCGCCGAGTACGTCGGCGAGTGGGATCTCCCGTTGAACAAGGTCCTCTACAAGGCCTTCGAGCTCTACCTGCGGAGGCGGTCGTGAGCCTGACCCTGCACGTCGACGGCGACCGCTGGCGCGCCCACCTGCGCGGCGTCGCCGAGCGCCACCCCGGCCTGGTGCCGGTCGTCAAGGGCAACGGCTACGGCTTCGGCGTGGCCCGGCTGGCGCGCAAGTCCGCCTGGCTCGGCGTCGACACCCTCGCCGTGGGCACCTACCCCGAGGTCGCGGAGGTCGCCGACCGCTTCGACGGCAGCATCGTCGTGCTGACGCCGTGGCGCCCCTTCGGCCCGGCCCTCGAGGTCACCGCCGACGACGCCCTGGCCCGCCGCGTCATCCACACCGTCAGCCGCGGGGCCGACCTCGCCGACCTCCTCGGCCGACGTCCCGACGCCCGGTTCGTCCTCGAGCGGCTCACCAGCATGGTCCGTCACGGCCTGGCCGCCCGCGAGCTGTGGGCGACGGCCCGCACCCTCCAGGAGCACCCGGGCGCGCGGCTCGAGGGCGTCGCGATGCACCTGCCGCTGGCGCAGGGCTCGCACCTCTCCCAGATGCAGCGGCTGATGACCGACGTCGTGGGCGCCGAGCTGCCCGACGGCCCGGGCGCGCGCACCGTGTGGGTCAGCCACCTCACCGACGCCGAGCTGGAGTCCCTGCGCGGCGCCTACCCCGACTTCACCCTGCGTCCGCGCATCGGCACCGGGCTGTGGCTCGGCGATCGCGGCGCCCTGCAGGTCAGCGCCACCGTCCTCGACGTCCATCCCGTCGAGCGCGGCGACGCCTTCGGCTACCGCGGTCGCACGGCCCCGAAGGCCGGGCACCTGCTGATCGTCTCCGGCGGCACCGCCCACGGCATCGGCCTGGAGGCGCCCACCGGCGACCTCGGCCTCAAGGGCCGGGCCGGCACCCTGGCCCGCGGCGGCCTCGACGCCCTCGGCTTCGTGCGCTCGCCGTTCTCCATCGACGGCAAGCAGCGCCTGTTCGCCGAGCCGCCGCACATGCAGGCCTCGATGCTGTTCCTGCCGGCGGGCAGCCGGGTTCCGGCGGTCGGCGAGGACGTCGACGTCCGGGTCCGCTACACCGCGACGGCCTTCGACTACGTCGTCGTCAGCTGAGGCCGCGGCGCCCGTGAGCGCGGCGGCGGCCCGACGGGGTCCGGCCGCGCCGTGAGGACGTCCCGGGCGACGAGCACGACGAGGTAGATCTCGCCGGCCATCCGCACGAGGATCGCCAGCTGGTAGAAGCCGGCGTCCCCGCCGCCCGCGGGCGCGAGGTCGCCGGCGAGGTACCACCAGACGGCGGCGAAGTAGAGCAGCTCGGTGGCCTGCCAGATGATCTGGTCGCGCCATCGCGGCCGGGCCAGCACGGCGAGCGGCAGCAGCCACAGGACGTACTGCGGCGAGTAGACCTTGTTGATCAGCAGGAACCCGGCGACGACGAGGAACCCCAGCTGGGCCAGGGTCGGCGTGCGCCGCGCCCGCCACCCGATCGCCGCGACCCCCAGGCACCAGACGGCGAAGAAGAGCCAGGAGACGACGTTGACGGTGTGCGCGGTGATGCCGCCGCGGTCGAGCGTCTGCTGCGCGACCAGCCAGATCGAGCCGAGGTCGGGGCCGCGCTCGGAGTTGAAGGACCAGAACACCTTCCACTCCGCTGGCCCGGTGAGGTAGCCGGGGGCGTTGGCCACCAGCCAGGCCGCGGCGGCCGCGGCGCTGGAGAGCGCGAGGTCGCGCCAGCGGCGCTCCCGCACGGCGATGACGAGCACGCCCCCGAGCAGGAAGAGCGGGTAGAGCTTCGTGGCGGTGCCGAGCCCGATGAGGACGCCGGTGGCCACCGGCCGTCCGCGCGACCAGGTCCACAGCGCGGCGGCCACGAGCACGACCGCCAGGAGGTCCCAGTTGATCACCGCGGTGAGCGCCAGCGCGGGGGAGACCGCGAACCAGGTGGCGTTCCACGGACGCCGCGGGTCGACGCCGGCCAGCAGCCAGACCGCCAGCAGCGTCAGCACCGCGAAGCCGACGGCGTTGACCGCGACGAAGAGGTCGGTCTCGTGCTCGACGGCGGCGTCGCCGAAGAGCTGGTCGGGCGCGAGGTCGGCGCGGGCGGCGAGGTCGGCGCCCCCGGCGAGCACCTGCGCGACGACGGTCGTCCCGTAGGCCCAGTAGGAGATGCCGACGGGGTACTCCATGACCTGCGGGTAGCGCGCCCGCAGGACGGGGTCCTCGGAGTAGGGCCACGCGCGCTCGGCGAAGCCGCGGCCGGAGTAGAGGTAGGGCAGGTCGGAGTAGCACATGTGGGTGTAGCGGGTCTCGCCGTTGGCCCACGACTGCGTCGCGCAGCTGGTCTTCTGCACCATGCCGAGGGCGAACACCACCGCGGCGAGCGCGAGCAGCACCCGCACGGGCGTCCACCAGCGATGACGGCGGGCGCGGGTGCCGAGCGGGCCGCCGACGCCCTCGCTCACGGCGCGGGCGATCGGGTCCTCCCGGGTCGGGCCCGGGAGGGGAGCGGGTTCGCCTCCGCTCAGACCCACCACCACGGCTCCACCGACCAGTAGGCGTAGGTGGCCGGGCTGACCGGCTCGGCCGGCGCCGCCGGGGCGTAGGCCACGGTCGAGGCCCGACCACGCTGCCCGGGCGGGTCCTGGGGACGCTGCGGGGTCGGGGTCGGCGAGGGTTCGGTCGGGCAGCTCACCAGGCCGCACCCGGTGGGAGTCGGCGTCGGGGTCGGGGTGGGGGTGGGGGTGGGGGTCGGCGTGGGCTGCTGGCTCGGGGTCGGCGTCGGGGTGCCGCTCGGCGCGGTCGGCGACTCGCTGGGCGAGGCGCTCGCGGAGGCCGACGGCTGGCGGGTCGGCACCGGCGCGTGGCCCGAGCTCGGCGCCTTGCCGTCGACGTAGGCCGGCTGCGGGAACTGCTCGACCGGCTGGCCCTCGAGGTCCAGGCCCATGATCGCGGCCCAGGTGCGGGTCGGGAAGTCGGCGCCGAAGTAGGAGGGCAGGTAGCGCGTGCCGTCCTTGTTGAAGTCGATGGGGTCGTAGCCGTCGCCGCGGGCGTACATGACCGCCGTGGCCAGCTGCGGGGTGTAGCCGACGAACCACGACGACACGACGTTGCCGTCGTCGTTGGTGGCCGTGCCGGTCTTGCCGGCCGCCGGCCGGTTGATCGCCTGCGCCGCGCCGCCGGTGCCGCCCTTGACGGTCTGCTGCAGCGTGTAGGAGACGTCGGCGGCGATGTCCTTGCTCATGGCGCGCGTGGCGTCGTTCTTGAAGGTGTAGTCGTCGCCGTCGGGGCTGACGACCTTGTCGATGACGTGCACCTGCGAGCGCACGCCCTCGTTGGCGATGGTCGCGTAGGCGTTGGCCATGTTGATCGGGCTGACGCGGGCGGTGCCGAGCGTGACGCGGGTCTGGTCGGTGAGGTCGCCGGAGGTGTTCGGCAGGCCGGGGAACCGGGCGCTGGGCTGGTTCGGCGGGACGCCCATCCGATAGGCCATGTCGACGATCTTGCGAGGGCCGTCCTTCATCGACATCGTCATGTCGATGAAGGCGGTGTTGATCGACTGCTGCATGGCGTAGATGCCGTTGACGGACGCGCCGTAGTCCTGGCCGAGCCCGGCGCCCTCGTTGACGACGCGGCTGCCGTCGGGGAAGTAGTAGGGCGAGTTGCCGTCGAAGGTGTCCTTGATGGAGAAGCCGTCCTTGACCGCCGCGGCCATCGCGAACGGCTTGAAGGTCGAGCCCACCGACGCACCGCGCAGCGCCCAGTTGATCTGCGACTTCAGGTAGTCCTGGCCGGCGTAGAAGCCCTTGAGGTCGCCGGTGCCCGGCTCGACGCTCGCGGCGGCGACGTGGAGGTCCTTGTCGGAGAGGCCGTCGGGACGCTCCTGCTTGATGCCCTGCTCGGCGGCGCGCATGCCGGTCTTGGTGAGGGTGGTGGTGACCTTGAGGCCGCCGCCCTCGATCTGGTCCTCGCTGTAGCCCAGGCGCAGCAGCTCGCTCTTCACCAGCGCGAGGATGTGGCCCCGCTGGCCGCCGTTGGCGCTCTGCACCTTCACCTTCGGGAAGGTCGGCAGGCGGTTCTCGGCGGTCTGGGCGGTCTGCGGGGCGATCATCTTCAGCTTGCCCATGCTGCTGAGGACGTAGCGGTAGCGGCCCAGCAGCGCCTCGCGGTTGGCGTCGCCGTTCGCGGGGTCGAACTGGGTGGGGTTGTTGATGACCGAGGCGAGGACGGCCGACTCGCGCAGCGAGAGGTCCTTGGCGTCCTTGCCGAACCAGGTCTTGGCCGCGGCCTGGATGCCGTAGGCGCCGCGTCCGAAGTAGATGGTGTTGAGGTAGCCCTCGAGGATCTGGCTCTTGCTCTGCTGACGCTGCAGCTTCAGCGCGAGGACGGCCTCGCGCAGCTTGCGCGTGTAGGAGCGCTCCTGGGTGAGGTAGAGGATCTTCACGTACTGCTGGGTGATCGTGGAGCCGCCCTGCACGGCGTCGCCCTGGGCGTTGTTGAGCGCGGCGCGCAGGATGCCCTTCGGGTCGACGCCGGAGTCGGTGTAGAAGGTCTGGTTCTCGGCCGCGACCACGGCGTCCTTGACCGTCTGCGGCATCTCGGAGAAGGGGATCGACTCGCGGTTCTGCGCCCCGGCGAACCGACCGACCTCGCTCGTGCCGCCCTGGTAGTAGACGTAGGACGTCTGGATCTGGAAGTCCTTGTTGGGGTCGGGGATGTCGATGCTGCGGTAGGCGATGAAGAAGCCCACCGCGAGCAGCAGCAGACCGGCCAGCGTGGCGATCAGTCCCCACTTCACCAGGCGGAGGATCCGCGCCTTCCAGGTCCGGGGCTGACGGGGCGCCTTGGCGCCCTTCGTCTTCACGGACGGGCCGTCGGCCCTGCGCTTACCGCTCACGTCGTCAGGCCTCGCTGGTCGGGATCACGATCCACGACAGGGTACGGACACCCGGCGTCCACCCCAAAGCAGCCCGTCCGCGGTGGTCGGCGTCACGTCCCGTTCCGACACGATCCATCGGAAGTTTCCGTCTCGCGGATATATCGCTACGATATGTCGCATGGCACGTCGCGCGGAGACCATCGAGCTGGCAGTCCTCGGACTGCTGCACGAGGGACCCATGCACGGCTACGAGCTGCGCAAGCGGCTCAACCTCATGCTGGGGTGGGGGCGGGTGCTGTCCTACGGCTCGCTCTACCCCACGCTGAAGAAGATGCTCCGGAGCAACCTCATCGAGGAGAGCACCGGGCCGGCGACGACCAGCCGCCGACCCCGCATCGTCTACCAGGTCACCGACGCCGGACACCGTGAGTTCGAGCGACTCATGTCCGAGGTCGGCCCCGCCGCCTGGGAGGACGACACCTTCGACATCCGGTTCGCCTTCTTCTCCTCCACCGACATGGAGATCCGGCTGCGCGTCCTCGAGGGACGCCGCACCCGCCTCCAGGAGCGGCTGGAGCGGGTGCAGCAGCAGCTGGCCATCACCCAGAAGGAGGTCGATCGGTACGCCGCCGAGCTGCAGAGGCACGGCGTCGAGTCGGTCGAGCGCGAGGTCCGGTGGCTCTCCGACCTCATCAACGCAGAGCGCAACACCCCCCCGACCGCCCCCGGTGGCGGTCTCCCGAACGCCGGCCCCCGGGCCGAGCACCAGTGAGACAGGAAGGAAGCGACCCGATGGGTTCGGTTCGAGTAGCAATCGTGGGCGTCGGCAACTGTGCCACGTCGCTGATCCAGGGCGTCGAGTACTACAAGGACGCTGACCCGTCCGGCACCGTGCCCGGCCTCATGCACGTCGCCTTCGGCGAGTACCACGTCAAGGACGTCGAGTTCGTCGCCGCCTTCGACGTCGACGACAAGAAGGTGGGCAAGGACCTCTCCGAGGCCATCAACGCCTCCGAGAACAACACCATCAAGATCTGCGACGTCCCCACGCTCGGCGTGGAGGTCCAGCGCGGCCACACCCTCGACGGCCTGGGCAAGTACTACCGCCAGACCATCGAGGAGTCGGGGGCCGAGCCGGTCGACATCGTCTCGATCCTCAAGGACCGCCAGGTCGACGTCCTCGTCTCCTACCTCCCGGTGGGCTCCGAGGCGGCCGACAAGTTCTACGCCCAGTGCGCGATCGACGCCGGCGTGGCCTTCGTCAACGCCCTGCCCGTCTTCATCGCCTCCGACCCCGAGTGGGCCAAGAAGTTCGAGGACGCCGGCGTCCCGATCATCGGCGACGACATCAAGTCGCAGGTCGGCGCCACCATCACCCACCGCGTGATGGCGAAGCTCTTCGAGGACCGCGGCGTCGTGCTGGACCGCACCTACCAGCTCAACGTCGGCGGCAACATGGACTTCAAGAACATGCTCGAGCGCGAGCGCCTGGAGTCCAAGAAGATCTCCAAGACCCAGGCCGTCACGTCGAACCTCAACGGCCCGCTCTCCGGCCTGGTCAACGACAAGAACGTCCACATCGGCCCGTCCGACTACGTCGCGTGGCTCGACGACCGCAAGTGGGCCTACGTCCGCCTCGAGGGTCGCGCCTTCGGTGACGCCCCCCTCAACCTCGAGTACAAGCTCGAGGTCTGGGACTCCCCGAACTCCGCCGGCATCATCATCGACGCGATCCGCGCCGCGAAGATCGCCAAGGACCGCGGCGTCGGTGGCCCGATCATCTCCGCGTCGTCCTACCTGATGAAGTCCCCGCCGGTGCAGCTGCCCGACGACGAGGGCCGTCGCCGCGTCGAGGCGTTCATCAAGGGCGAGGAGTGACCGTCGGTCACTGACGCTCCCGCAGCATCGACGAGCCCCCGCCGG
>NZ_JBUZJI010000001.1:209498-252220 GCF_055282735.1 Nocardioides sp. B129/18
ACCAACCCCAAGGAATCTCGTGATCTCGGACCTCACGGCGCCCACGGCGTCGCGTTCGGGACGATCTGCGGCCGCCGCGGGCGTGTGACGTTCATGTGACGTCTCGATCCGGTGCGTGACCAACGAATCTGCATCGTCGTTGGGCGAGCGAACATCCCCCGCTCCCTGCGCCAAGGACCCTCGATGCCCCCTCGTCCTCCCCACCGCCGCGTCCGGCGACCGGCGGCCCTCGTCGCCACCGGTCTCCTCGCGGTGAGCCTGCTCTCCCTCGCCGGCCACCCCGCCGACGCCGACTCCGGCGCGAGCGCCGCTCCCGTCGCCCGGCCCGGCAGCACCCTGGACCGCCAGCTGCTCGCCGTCTCCTTCGACGCCCTCGAGCCGGCCCAGGCCGGCCGCCCGGTCACCGTGTCGGGCACCCTCCATCGCGTCACCCGGGCGACGCTCGGCCGCGTCGGGGCTGCGACCCCGGGCACCTTCACCCTCGCGGTCCAGGACGCCACCGGCCGCACCCTCGGGCGACGCGCCGTCACCACCGACGAGACCGGCGCCTTCGCCGTCGACCTGCCGTCCGACCTGACCCGCGGCGCCGACCTCTCGCGCGGCCCGGCCACCCTCGCCGTGCGGGCCCTGGACGCCGACGCCGCCGACGGCTGGAAGGCCGACGACGCCGGTGCGACCGCCCTCACCCTGCGCTCGAAGGCCACCGGACTCGTGGTGGAGAACCGGTTCGTCTCCTCCCTCGGCTGGGTCAAGCCCGGCCAGCGCTACCCCTCCCGCGTGCTGGTCACCAACCCGACCAGCCGGACGATCTCCGGCGCGAGCCTCACGCTCACCGCGCCCCGGGGCACCCGGTTCCTCAAGGCCGGCTCGGCCAGCGCCAGGGTCTCCGGCTCGCGCGTCACCTGGCGGGTGCCGTCGCTGAAGGCCGGCCGCACGGCCACCCTCGTCCTCGACCAGCGGGCGTCCTCCACGCGCCAGCTCGCGACGATCGTGTGGCGCGACCTGTCCACCCGGGCCACCCTCACCAGCGCCGGCCGACGGAGCACGTCGACCAGCCACGGCCCGAAGGTGATCCCGCCGGGCGGCTCCTACGACACCGCCCGCTACGGCGACCGGCCCTTCCCGGTGGTGCCGGTGCAGTACCTCGACCGCGCGTACGACACGAGCCACAGCGGTGCGTCGCTGGAGAAGGTCATCGACGACCCGGCGAACCCAGGCTCGACCTTCAACCTCTACCAGGAGATGTCGCTCAAGCAGCTCTTCCCCGACGGCACCGTGCCGTCGGCGGGCGTCGCGACCGCGGGCTTCGACTACAAGCCCGGCTTCCCGCTGCACCAGACCGACCCCACCTCGCTCAGCACCTGCACCGGCGCCACCCTCGGCGACCTCGGCTCGGCCGCGCTGGGCTCGCCGGCCTACCCCGCCCGCATCACCGACGGCGTCTACAACCTGCCCGGCACCACCGGCTACTACGGGCAGGACGGCAAGGGCTCGGCGGTGGTCGGCTCCGCGACCGGCGTGGCCGCGCTCCAGGACATCGACAGCGGCTGCGGCGACCCCTCGAAGGTCGTCGCCGACGCCGCCGCGCTCGCCGACCCGGAGATCGACTACGACGACTACGACACCGACAAGGACGGCGTCGTCGACTTCTTCATGGTCGTCTTCGCCGGCTGCGGCGGCAACGGCGCCTCCCAGGGCCTCGGCGGCGACCTCGCCTGCGGCGCCCCCTACGACAACGTGTGGCCCAACTCCAGCTCCCTGGAGTACTCCACCACCGACCCGGTCACCGGTCTGCCCGGCTTCACCACCGACGACCAGCTGAGCGACCTCGAGGGTCGCCCGCTCTACTGGACCGACAAGACCTTCACGAAGAAGACCACCAAGCGCACCGCCTACAAGGTCTTCGTCCGCGTCGGGCCGTACAACCTCAACCCCGAGACCGCCATCGACCACGCCTCGGTGATCTCCCACGAGTACGGCCACTCGCTGGGCCTGCCGGACTTCTACAACACCGGCAGCGCGACGTACTACGACGACTGGACGCTGATGTCGACCGACAAGTCGCAGGACATCGACGCCTACGGCCGCCAGGAGCTCGGCTGGGTGGTGCCGGAGGTGCTGCCGAAGGGCACGCGGACGATCGCGGACATCCCCGACTCCAAGCAGGACACCGGCGTCATCCACTGGCGCACCGCGTCGGGCAAGCCCTACTCCCTGAAGCACGGGACGGACGGCATCGTCCACAACTCCCGGATGTACACCGCCAAGCTGCCCGGCCGCATCCAGATCGACGCGGCGGCCTTCGACACCGGCGACAAGGCGAGCAAGAAGCACGCCTGGTTCTCCGGCTCCGGCAACGACTTCGGCTGCAACACCGACGGCGGCGGCCACAACCTCGACCTCTACGTCCCCGCGTTGAAGAGGCTGCCGGCCGGCTCGACGGTGAGCCTGTCGATGAAGTCGTCCTTCAGCACCGAGTGGGACTTCGACTACGGATTCGTGCTCACCTCGCCCGACGGCGGCGACAGCTGGTCCTCCCACGCCTCCACCCGGAGCGTGCCGACCACCACCGCCACCAGCAACCCGAACAACAACGCCTGCCAGGCCGCGTACGGCAACGGCATCACCGGCTCCAGCGCCAGCTACACCGACCCGATCACCGTCCAGAAGGACCGGACGCTGGGCACCTCGCCGGACCAGATCTTCATCGCCGACTCCTTCGACGTGAGCGACCTGGCCGGCGCGAAGGCACCGGTCCTGCGCTTCAGCTACGCCACCGACCCCGGCCTGGCGCTGCCCGGCTGGTTCATCGACGACGTGCGGCTCACCGCCACGACGCCGTCGGGGGAGAAGGTGCTGCTGAAGACCGACTTCGAGTCCAGCGGCGGGCCGAACGACCCGCGGGTGCTCAACGGCGGCTGCCGTCCCGGCCAGGCCGGCTCGCCGGCGTGCACCGACGGCTGGCAGTACGTCGGCGCAGGCGACCCCGCCACCGACTTCGACCACGCCTACTACCTGGAGATGCGCGACCGCTCCGGCTTCGACCTCGACGGCCGCGGCCAGATCGACCGTGACCCGATCAGCTGGCAGCCGGGCCTGTTCCTCGCCTACACCGACGAGGCGCACGGCTACGGCAACGTCGGACTGGACGACCACCCGGCGCAGACCCCGGTGGACGCCGTCCCCCAGCCCGGCTCGATGACGCCGACGCTGGCCGACGCCGCCTTCACCGCGGCCTCGGGACGCAGCACCTACAGCGACGGCGGCAGCGGCTACGTCGACAACTACACCGACGTCGGCGGGAACTGGGTGCACAAGTTCGGCTGCCTGTCGTTCAAGGTGCTGAAGATGGCCGGGCAGACCAATGGTCCGTCGAGGTCCGACGGCGACCTGACCGGCACGGTGCGCTTCACCGTCGGCTCGGGCTGCGGCCGGTTCGACTACGACTACTGAGGCCCTCGAACGACCCGACGGCCCCGGATCCGCCATGGATCCGGGGCCGTCGGCCTGTGGCGGAGGGGTCTCAGCCGCGCTCGGCCTCGGCCTTGATCGCCTCCAGGGTCTGACGCATGCCGGCCTTGAGGCCGCCGGTGAACTTCCGCTGACCACCGAAGGCGATCTTGGTCAGGCGCATCGAGACGTCCGAGATGCCCTGCGGCGTCTCGCGGCGCTGGGTGAGGCGGGTGCCGCCGTCGGCCGAGGGCTCGAGGGTGAAGGACCAGACGGTGCGGTTCTCCTTGATCCGGAAGGCGAAGCGGCGCTCGGGCTCGAAGTCGACGACCTTGCCCGAGGTGGGCCAGAAGAGGAGGCGGTCGCGGTTGAGGTTGCTGAACGTCGCGCCCTGACGCACGACGCCGCCCTTGACCTTGGTGCGCACGACCTGGGGGCTGCGCGCCGACATCGCGGGGAGGTCGGTGACGAGGGCCCAGACGCGGGCGGGGGGAGCGGCGATCTCGATGGAGTCCTCGATGAGGGCCTCGTAGGTGTCCGTCATGGCCGCAACCTAGCCGCGACACCGCGTCACGGGGATCCGTCTCAGGTCGGGGATCCCTCGGCGCCCGCGCCGCGCCGCTCCCACCAGGCGAGGAGCGCCGCGGTGGCGTCCTCCTCGCTCATCGGGCCGTGGTCCAGGCGCAGCTCGAGCAGGTGGCGGTAGGCCTCGCCGACCTCGCGGCCCGGCGCGATGCCGAGGATCGCCATGATCTGGGTGCCGTCGAGGTCGGGCCGGATGGCGGCGAGCTCCTCGGCCTCGGAGAGGCGCTCGATGCGCTCCTCGAGGTCGTCGTAGATGCGCCGCAGCCGCTGCGCCTTGCGCTGGTTGCGGGTGGTGCAGTCGGCCCGGGTGACGATGTGGAGGCGCTCGAGCTGGTCGCCGGCGTCGCGGACGTAGCGCCGCACCGCGGAGTCGGTCCACTCGCCGGTGCCGTAGCCGTGGAAGCGGAGGTGCAGCTCGACGAGCCGGGCCACCGCGTCGGTCTCGTCGTTGCCGAACCGCAGCGCCCTCATGCGCTTGCGCGTCATCTTCGCGCCGACGACGTCGTGGTGGTGGAAGGTGACGGTGCCGTCGTCGAGGAAGCGCCGGGTGCGCGGCTTGCCGACGTCGTGCATCAGGGCGGCGAAGCGGACGACGAAGTCCGGGCCCCCGCCCAGGCGCGGCTCGAGGTCGATGGCCTGCTCGAGCACGCGCAGGGTGTGCTCGTAGACGTCCTTGTGACGCTGGTGCTCGTCACGCTCGAGCGCCAGCGCCGGCAGCTCGGGGAGCACCCGCGCGGCCAGGCCGGTCTCGACGAGCACCTGCAGGCCGCGCACCGGCTGCGGGGCGCAGATCAGCTTCACCAGCTCGTCGCGCACCCGCTCGGCCGACACGATCTCGATGCGGTCGGCCATCGCGCTCATCGCCGCGCGGACGCCGGGATCGACCTCGAAGCCGAGCTGGGCGGCGAACCGCGCCGCGCGCATCATCCGCAGCGGGTCGTCGGAGAAGGAGTCCTCGGGGCGGCCCGGCGTCCGCAGCACGCCGTGGGCGAGGTCGACGACGCCGCCGAAGAGGTCGACGACCTCGCGCTGCGGCAGCCGCACGGCCATCGCGTTGACGGTGAAGTCGCGGCGGCCGAGGTCGCCGGCGAGGGAGTCGCCGAAGTCGACGTCGGGCTTGCGGGAGTCGGGGTCGTAGGTCTCGGAGCGGTAGGTGGTGATCTCGACCTGCCACTCGCCGCGCCGGCAGCCGATGGTGCCGAAGCTGCGGCCCATGTCCCAGACGGCGTCGGCCCAGCCCTTGATCAGCCGCTCGGTCTCCTCCGGGCGCGCCGAGGTGGTGAGATCGAGGTCGTGGTGCGCGCGTCCGAGCATCGCGTCGCGCACCGGACCGCCCACCAGCGCGAGCTCGTGGCCGGCGTCGGCGAACCGGCGGCCCAGCTCGTCGAGGACCGGGGCGAGGCGGTCGAGCTCGTCGCTGACCGCGCGCTGGACCTCCACGATGGAGAGGGGAGCGGGCGGTGTGGACACGGGCGGGGAGTCTAACGAGCACAGGGTGCTGGCCTAGAGTCGGCGCGTGCTCCGCCTCCGCTCGACGCCCCCCGCCCCGGGGCGCCGTGGCGCGCGGGGCCCGGGCGCGCGGGCGCTGGTGGTGCTCCTCCTCGGCGCCCTCCTGGCCGGGCTCGGCAGCCTGCTCGCCGCTCCCGCACCGGCCCAGGCGGCCGTCCGTGCCGCCACGCGGGCCGACGACGAGCCGCTGCAGGTGCGCATCGACACCCTCACGCCCTCGCGGATCGTCCCGGGCTCGCAGGGCGACGTCGTCGTCACCGGCACGGTCACCAACACCGACGACGTCGCGTGGACCACCGTCAACCTCTACCCCTTCGTCTCCTCCGCCCCGCTGACGACCGCCGAGCAGCTGGCCGCCGCGGTCCAGGGCGACGACACGACGCCCGTCGGCGCGCGCATCACCGACCGCGGCCCGTCGATCACCATCGACTCCCTCGAGCCGGGGGAGTCGGCCGACTACCGCATCGCGGTGCCGCAGCGGCTGCTCGGCCTGGGCGGGCAGGGCGTCTACTGGTTCGGCGTCCACGCCCTCGGCCAGGGCCCCGACGGGCGCGACGACGCCGCCGACGGCCGGGCTCGCACCCTGCTCCCGCTCCTCGGCACCGCCCGCACCACCTCCGGCGGCGCCACCCGCGTCACCAGCCCCAGCCCGCTGCCGGTCTCGATCGTGCTGCCGCTGCGCGAGCGCGTGGCCTACGACGCCGACGGCCGGGTCGGGCGGCTGCGCGAGTGGACCGCGCTCCTGCGTCCCGAGGGTCGGCTCGACCGGCTCGTCCGTCTCTCGCGCGAGATCCCGCAGGCCACCTGGCTGATCGATCCCGCGGTGCTCGACGCCGTCGCCCAGATCGCCGCAGGCGATCCCGCGCGCTCGCTGGCCAGCAACCTCAAGCGCGACGGCGAGCCGTCGCCGAGCGCCTCGCCGGACCCCGCCAGCCCCAGCGACTCCCCGTCGGCCTCGGCGTCGAGCAGCCCGTCCCCGTCGGCGTCGGCCACCCCCGACGACGACGTCGACCCGGTCGTCGCCCGCGCCGCCGCGGCCGCCCAGCGGTGGCTGCCCCTGGCCCTCGACGCCCTGCGCGAGGCCGACTCCGTGCTCGCCCTGCCCTACGGCGACCCCGACCTCTCCGCGACGGCCCGCAACGACCCCTCGCTCTACACCCGCGCGCACGAGCGGACGACCTCCGCGCTCGCCGACCTCGAGCTCACCGCCACGCCGGCCGTCGCCTCGCCCACCGGCTACCTCAGCCGTGAGGCGCTCGCCCTGGTCGACGATCGCGACGTCGTCGTCGTCGGCGACCGCTCGGTGCGTCGCGACGACGGCGCCGAGACCTCGCGTCCGCTGCCCACCGTCGTGCGCACCGACGACCGCACCGCGCTGCTGGCCTCCTCCGCCGCGCAGAGCGGCGGCCCCGGCCCGGGGGACCCGCTCAGCGACGTCGGCCTGCGCCAGCGCATCCTCAGCGAGGCCGCGCTCCGGCTCCTCGCCCCCGGTCCGAAGCGTCCGCTGCTGGTCACGCTGCCCACCGGCTGGAGCCCGCGCCGCACCGCGCAGTTCTCCGCCGGCCTGCGTCAGCCGTGGACCCGGCTCGAGGACGTCACGACGATGTCGGTCGGCCGCACGCCCGAGCCGCTGGCCGTCAGCCGCCTGCAGTACCCGGAGTCCCAGGTCGACCTCGAGCTCGGGCGCTCGGTCTTCTCCGCCGCCGAGGCGATGATCCGCGCCGGCCGCATCCTCGACGCGATCCTCCCCCTCAACGACCGCATCGCCCGGGTCGTCGAGCGCGAGGCGATGGCCACGGTGTCCTACGGCTCGCGGACCTCGCCCGGCACGGCCCTGGTGCGAGCGCGCACCGGCGAGACGGCGGTGCGCCGCACGCTCGGCCGGGTGCGCATCAGCGGTCCGAAGGGCGTCACCCTCTCCAGCGCGAGCGGCCGCTTCGGCGCCACGGTCGTCAACGACCTGCCGGTGCCGGTGACCGTGCGCGTCGACGCCGTCTCCGACCGCCCGCTCGACGTCTCGGTGCCCGACTCCGTCACCCTGCCGGCCCGCGGCCGCACCACCCTGCTCCTCGAGGCCAGCACCGAGGAGGCCGGCGTCCACAACCTGACGCTGATGCTCGCCGACGGCGAGGACCGGCCCCTCGGCAGCCGCATCTCGGTGCCGATCCGCTCGGCGCAGGTCTCGATGGTGATCTGGCTGATCCTCGGCGTCGGCCTGGTGCTGCTCTTCGGCACCGTCGCCGTGCGCACCCTGCGCCGCCTGCGCGCCCGGGCCCGCCGCGCGGCGAGCGCCAAGACCCCCACCGACGCACCCACCGACGCACCGGAGGCCACCGCGTGACCACCCCCGCCGCGCCGTCCGCCTCGAGCCGGCTGCTCTCGGCCAGCGCGCTCATGGCCGCCGGCACCGTCGTCTCGCGCCTGAGCGGGTTCGTGCGATCGGGGCTGCTGGCCGCGGCCCTCGGCGTCCAGCTGCACGGCGAGCTGTTCACGATCGCCAACACGATCCCGAACATGCTCTACATCCTGCTGGCCGGCGGCGTCTTCAACGCCGTGCTCGTGCCCCAGCTGGTGCGGGCCGCCAAGGAGGACGCCGACGGGGGCGCCGCCTACATCGACCGCGTCGTCACGGTCGCCGTGGTCTTCCTCCTCGGCGTGACGCTGCTGCTCGTCGTCGTCGCGCCCCTGCTGCTCGACGTCTACCTCAGCGACTCCTACCGGGCCCCGGGCCTGGCCGCTCAGCGCGAGTCGATCGTCGACCTGACGCGCTACTGCCTGCCGCAGGTCTTCTTCTACGGCATGTTCGTGCTGGCCGGTCAGCTGCTCAACGCCCGCGGCCGGTTCGGGCCGATGATGTGGGCCCCGATCGCCAACAACGTCATCTCGGTGATCGTGCTGGTCGGCTACCTGATGACCTTCGGGCCGGCCCGGGGCGCCGAGGTGCGCGGACCGTTCTCGATGTCGCAGGAGGCCCTGCTGGGCATCGGCTCGACGGTCGGCATCGCCGCCCAGCTGCTCATCCTGATCCCGTACCTGCGCGCCGCCGGCATCCGGCTGCGCCCGCGCTTCGACCTGCGCGGCACCGGCCTGGGGCACACCGCCCGGCTGGCCACCTGGACGATCGCGTTCGTCGTCGTCAACCAGATCGCGTACGCGGTGCTCGTCCGCCTGGCCAGCGGCGGCGTGGCCGAGGGCGCGTCCGGCACCGGCTACACGATCTACTCCTTCGCCTTCCTCGTGGTGATGGTGCCGCACTCGGTCGTCACCGTGTCCCTGGCCACCGCGGCCCTGCCCGACCTCTCCGGCAGCGCCGCCGACGACGACCTGCCACGGATGGCGCGCACCCTCAGCGGGGTGCTGCGCAGCGCGCTGGTGGTGGTCGGGCCCTTCGCCGCGCTCCTGCCCCTGGTCGCGACGCCGATCGCGCACGTCATGCTCCACGGCGCCGCCGGCACCCAGGCCGACATCGACCTGCTGGTGCCGACGCTGGCGCTCTTCGGCCCCGGCATCGTGCTGTTCACCGTGCACTACCTGATGCTGCGCGGCTTCTACGCGATCGAGGAGACCCGCACGGTCTTCTTCAACCAGCTGTGGGTGGCGCTGGTCAACGTCGGCGTGGCCGTCGCGCTCGTCGCGGTCACCGACCCCCAGCACACCGCGCCCGCGCTCGTCGGCGCCTACACCGCCGCCTACCTCGTCGGCAGCGTGCTCGGCTTCTCGGTGCTGCGCCGGCGCACCGGCGGCCTCGACGGACGCCGCCTGACGCGGTTCGTCGTCCGCCTGCTGGTGGTCACCGCCGTCGCCACCCTGGCGGCCGGCGTCGTCGCCTACGGACTGCACCGGCTCGACGCCGAGCCGGCCTGGCCGGTGGCGCTCGTGCACGGCGCGCTCATCGGCGCGGTGGAGGGCATCGGCCTGCTCCTGGCGGCTCGCGCGCTGCACCTGAGCGAGGTCACCGAGATCGTCGACACCGTGACCCGACGTCTGCGTCCCGGCGCTCGGGCCTGACGCCTACGATGGCCGGGTGCGGCCGCCCCGGGCCGCCCCCGGGTGCCGAGGAGGAGGCGCGTGCCGCAGTCGAACCGCCCCGGTGACCTGCTCGCCGGTCGGTATCGCCTCGTCGACCTCCTCAGCGAGAGCGGAGGCGGGCGCTTCTGGCGCGCGCAGGACGACGTCCTCGAGCGCGACGTCGCCCTCCACGTCATCGCCGAGCACGACCCGCGCGCCGAGGAGCTCCTCGAGGCGGCTCGGCGCTCGGCGGTGGTCCTCGACCCCCGGATCCTGCGCGTCCTCGACGCCGACGTGCGCGACGGCGTCTGCTTCGTCGTCAACGAGTGGGGTGCGGGCACCTCGCTCGACATCATGCTCGCCGCCGGAGGCGCCCTCGGACCGCGCGCCGCGGCGTGGCTGGTCAGCGAGGTGGCCACCGCCGTCGCCACCGCCCATGCGGCGGGCGTCCCGCACGGACGACTGAACCCCGAGGCCGTCCTCGTCGACCGCACCGGCTCGATCCGCCTGATCGGCCTGTGCGTCGACGCCGCCCTGCACGGCTCCGGCTCGGGCACCCTCAGCGGCGACGTCAACGACCTCGCCGGGCTCCTCTACGCCGCGCTCACCGGCAAGTGGGCCGGCCTCTCGGGCTCGGCGGTCGCCTCCGCGCCGCAGGAGCACGGCCGGGTGCTGCGTCCGCGCCAGGTCCGCGCCGGCGTCCCGCGGGCCCTCGACGAGGTCTGCGACGAGCTGCTCAACCCCTACGGCACCGCGCGCGGCCTGCGCGGCCTCGACACCGCCCGCGGCGTCGCCGAGGCGCTGGCCGACTTCGTCGGCGACCCCACGGGCATCGACCGCACCCTCGTGGCCCGCCTGGTCTCGCGCGGCGACGAGACCGTCTCGTTCTCCGCCGTGCCGGAGTTCGCCCTGCGCGAGGACGCCTCGTCAGGCACCTGGCCGCGCGTCGACGCGCCGCTGGCCGGCACCCCGCTGGCCGATCCCGAGCCGCCCACCGAGGCCCTCGCCGACCCGCTGACCGCCCCCCTCGCCGACCCGTTGAGCGACCCGCCGGCGGGCGCCGACGACGTCACCGGCGAGATCGCCGCGGTCGAGTCCTCCGCACAGGCTCCTGCCGCGTCCGACGCCGCGCCCGAAGCCGCGCCCGACGCAGGGGCGTCGGTCACCGACCTGCCCACCGAGGCCGGCCTGCCGATCTTCGGCGACGACGACGACGTGTCCTGGATGGCCGCCCCGGGCCCGCCCCCCGCTCCGCCGCCGCCGTTCGTCGAGCCGCCCGCGCGTCCGCTGTTCGCCGACACCGCCGAGCGGCGTCCTCGACCCCACGCCGTCGCGGCGGCCGCGGCCGACGCCCGTGACTTCTGGCCCTTCGAGTCCAGCGCCACCGGCGCCGGCCTCCCGCCCGTCGAGGACGACCACGCCGAGGCCGGCTCCGCGGTGCCCGGACGTCGCTGGCTGCGCGTGGCCGGCGGTCTCCTCGCAGCGCTGCTCCTGCTGCTCGCGGTGGTCGTGGTCGTCAACCTGGTGCGCGGACGCAGCCCGCTCGGCGCCGTCGACGACCCCTCGCCCAGCGCGCGCCCGTCGGCCTCCAGCACGCCCGCGGCCGTGCTCACCGGCCTGGTCGCGCGCGACCTCGACCCCGAGGGCCAGCCGGCCTCGGAGAACCCCGAGCTGGCGCCGCTGGCCGTCGACGGCAAGGCCGACACCGGCTGGCGCACGCTCACCTACGACCAGAACCTCGGTCCCGGGGGGCTCAAGACCGGCCTGGGCCTGGTCGTCGACCTCGGCGCCACCCGCACCGTCACCTCGGTCGACCTCCAGCTCACCGGCCGCCCCACCGCCGTCTCCCTCTACCTCTCCGACACCGCGCCCGCCTCCGTCGACGGCCTGACGCCGATCGCCCAGGGCCGCCTCGGCGAGCGCGGCACCCTGACGCCGACCTCCGCCGCCCGCGGCCGCTACCTCGTCGTCTGGCTCACCTCGCTGCCCGCCGCCGACGGCGGGTTCCGCGGGGAGATCGACGAGGTGAGCGTCCGTGGGCGCTGAGCACCTCGAGCACCTCGCCGAGCTCGACGACGTCTCGCTGCTGGCCGCGCACGTCGCGGGCGACCACGACGCCTTCGCCACGCTCTTCGCCCGCCATCGCGACCGGCTCTGGGCGGTCGCGCTGCGCACCTGCGGGCAGGCCGACGACGCCGCCGACGCGCTGCAGGACGCCCTGATCTCCGCCTACCGCCGCGCCGACTCCTACCGGGGCGACGCCGCGGTCACCACCTGGCTGCACCGCATCGTCGTCAACGCCTGCCTCGACCGCCTCCGCGCGGCCAAGGTCCGCCGCGCCGACGCCCTGCCCGACGACCTCGAGGAGTACGGCGCCCGCGGGCGGGTCGTCGTCTCCGACGCCGCCGTCGACCCCGCCACCACCGTCGTGGCGGGGGAGCGGCGCGAGGCCGTCGTCGAGGCGCTGGCGAGCCTGCCCGCCGAGCAGCGGGCGGCGATCGTGCTCGTCGACCTCGAGGGCCACTCCGTGGCCGAGGCGGCCGCGATCCTCGGCTGCGCCGCCGGCACCGTGAAGTCGCGCTGCTCGCGGGGCCGGGCCCGGCTGCTCGGCCTCCTCTCCCACCTCCTCGACCTCGACGAGGACGACGCCTCGGCCGCCCCGGCCGCAGGGAACCGTCCGGTCGACCCGTCCGTCCCATCCTCGGGCGGCTCACGCGCCCCACCGGCCTGAGCCACGCCACCGCCCCCGCACCCGAGAGGAGGACCGATGACCGACGACCCCGCCGAGGAGTCGCTCGACCCGCGCGCCGAGGCCGCGCTGCGCCGCGCGCTCGCCGACGCCCGCCACACCGACCCCGTGCCGGTCGACGTCGCGGCCCGCCTCGACGACGTCCTGGCCCGCCTGCGCGACGGCGAGGCCACCGCCCCGGTCGTCGACCTCGAGGCGCGACGCCGACGCCGCACCGCCACCCGCCTCCTCGCCGCGGCCGCCGCCGTGGTCGTCGTCGGAGGCGTCGGCGCCCGGGTGTTCGGACCGGGTCCGAGCGGCTCCGACGCCGCCAGCGGCTCCCAGGTGGAGTCCGGCTCGTCGGGCACCGACGGCGACCCGCGACGCGACGCCGCGTCCGGCGCCGCCGCCGGCTCCGCGGCCGAGGACGCCGCGCCCGCGCCCTCCGCCGGCGCGCTGCCGCAGAGCTCAGCCGGCTCCGCCGACCGGTACAGCGCGAAGGACTCCGACCTCAGCGCGCTGTCCTCCCCGCCCGCGCTCACCGAGGCCGGCTTCGTGCGCCAGGTCGCCCGCCTCCAGCCCGGCGTGCAGCGCGCGGCGAGGAGCCAGGCGCTCTCGCTCGACGCCCGCGTCAACGCCGCCTGCGGACCGGGCGCGTACGGCGAGGGCACGCCCGTCCTCGTCGACTACGACGGCGATCCCGCCGTGCTCGTCTTCCGGCCGGCCAGCGGTCAGACGCAGGTCGTCGACCTGCTGCAGTGCGGGTCGGCGGAGGTCGTCCGCTCCACCACGCTCCAGCGCGACTGAGCCCCCGACGAGCGCCCTGAGGGGCGGTGTCGCGCGCGTCACGGACGGGGCTCGGGGCGGAATGCCGCTCGCCTAGGATCGGTTGTGCCCCACGTGATCCCGCAGCGGGATCGCGAGCCTTGAGTGAGGAGAGCTGGACTCCATGTCCGACACCGCCACCGTCCGCAACGTGATCATCATCGGCTCGGGCCCCTCGGGCTACACCGCGGCCGTCTACGCCGCGCGTGCGAGCCTCTCCCCGCTGGTCTTCGAGGGCTCGGTCACCGCCGGCGGCGCCCTGATGAACACCACCGAGGTCGAGAACTTCCCCGGCTTCCGCGACGGCATCATGGGCCCGGCGCTCATGGACGAGATGCGCGCCCAGGCCGAGCGGTTCGGCGCCGAGCTGGTCCCCGACGACGTCGTCGAGGTCGACCTCACCGGCGAGATCAAGATCGTCCGCACCGCCACCGACACCTACCGGGCGCGCGCGGTGATCCTGTCGACGGGCTCGGGCTACCGCAAGCTGGGCCTGCCGCGCGAGGAGGAGCTCTCCGGCCGCGGCGTGTCCTGGTGCGCCACCTGCGACGGCTTCTTCTTCCGCGACCAGCACATCGCGGTCGTCGGCGGTGGCGACTCCGCCATCGAGGAGGCCACCTTCCTCACCCGCTTCGGCTCGAAGGTCTCCCTGATCGTGCGCCGCGACGAGCTGCGCGCCTCGAAGATCATGCAGGAGCGCGCCTTCGCCGACCCCAAGCTCGAGATCGAGTGGAACTCCGTCGTCGAGGAGATCAACGGCGAGGACCGCCTGGAGTCCGTCACGCTCAAGGACACCGTCACCGGCGAGACCCGCAGCCTCCCGGCCACCGGCCTGTTCATCGCGATCGGGCACGACCCCCGCTCCGAGCTGCTCACCGGCCAGGTCGACCTCGACGAGAACGGCTACGTCGTCGTCAAGCACCCCTCGACCGCCACCAACCTGCCGGGCGTCTTCGCCGCCGGCGACCTCGTCGACCACCACTACCGCCAGGCGATCACCGCCGCCGGCACCGGCTGCGCCGCGGCGCTCGACGCCGAGCGCTTCCTCGCCGAGCTCGAGCACGTCGCGTCCACCGCGCCGCAGGCGCAGGCCCGCGCCGACGCCGAGGTGCTCGACGAGGTCGTCCAGACCTCCGGCGCCTGAGCCGCACCTCACCCCACCGCGGGTTCACGAGACCACCGGGGAACAACGTCGCAGCAGGCGACGTTGAGCCCGACACGCCACCAGAGAAGGGATCCACCATGGGCAACATCAGTGCCGTCACCGACGCCGAGTTCGAGGCGCAGGTGCTCAAGTCCGACAAGCCGGTCCTCGTGGACTTCTGGGCCGAGTGGTGCGGCCCGTGCCGCCAGGTGGCCCCGATCCTCGACGAGATCGCCGGCTCGCACGCCGACAAGATCACGTTCCTGAAGATGAACGTCGACGAGAACCCCGTGACGCCCTCGACCTACCGCGTCACCGGCATCCCGACGCTGAACGTCTACCAGGGCGGCGAGGTCGTGAAGACCATCGTCGGCGCGAAGCCGAAGGCGGCGCTCCTCAACGAGCTCGCCGACTTCATCGGCTGACGCACCTCGCTCGACCCTCCAGACCCCCGGACCATCGGTCCGGGGGTCTGGTGCGTTCCGGGTGCGTCCTGGGGTGAGTCCTCAGGTGCGGTCGGCGCGACGCACCGGGGCCGGGCTGGGCGCGGGCCGGACGACGCCGACGAGCCGCTCGAGCGCGGCCTCCACCTCGTCGCGCCAGCTCAGCGCCGAGCGCAGGTCCATCCGCAGCCGCGGGGTGCGCGGATGCGGCCGGTGGGTGCGGAAGCCGACGGCCTCCAGGAACGACGCGGGCAGCAGGCACGGCTCCCGGCCGGAGGTCGAGGCGAACGCCTCGACGGCGCGGATGCCGCCGCGGGAGAGCAGGTCGCGCGCCATGCCCTGCACCAGCATCCGGCCAAGCCCGCCCCCCGCGTGCGCCGGATCGACCCAGGCGGTGGTGAGCAGCACGGCGTCGCCGGAGACCGGCGCGGTCGGGAAGCCCGCGGCACCGGGCACGTACGCGGCCGGCGCGTAGACCAGCATCCCGACGACCGCCCCGTCGTGCAGCGCGACGCGGCCGCACGAGCCCCACTCGCGCAGCACCTCCGAGACCCAGGCGTCCTTCTCGCTGGGCCGCTCGCAGTCCGGCACGCGCCCCCGGCGCACGGGGTCGAGCTCCCAGTGCAGGCAGGTGCGGCAGGGGGAGTCGACCTCGGCCAGCCGGTCGAGGGTGAGCCGGGTGATCCGACGGGCCATGACGTCTCCTCGCGTGGGTGGCGATCCCCGGTGTGACGCTGGACCAAACCGCGGGCCACGCGTGCGTGGGAGACCCCCATCGTCCATGCTAGGGGGGTCATGGATGCCGTACCCGATCGTTCGCAGACCCGCCTCGACTCCTTCGTCGATCGCTACGCCGCGCGCACCGCCGGCATGACCGCATCCGAGATCCGAGCGCTCTTCGCCGTCGCCAGCCGCCCCGAGGTGGTCTCGCTGGCCGGCGGCATGCCGAACATCACCGGGCTGCCCCTCGACGTCGTCGGGGGCGCCATCGGCGACCTCATCGCCACGCAGGGCCCGATTGCGATGCAGTACGGCTCGGGCCAGGGCGTCCCGGAGCTGCGCGAGCAGATCACCGAGGTGATGCGTCTGGAGGGCATCGAGGCGCACCCCGACGACGTCGTCGTCACGGTCGGATCCCAGCAGGCCGTCGACCTCGTCACCCGCATCTTCATCGACCCCGGTGACGTCGTGATCTGCGAGGCGCCGTCCTACGTAGGCGCCCTCGGCGTCTTCAAGGCCTACCAGGCCGAGGTCGTGCACGCCGAGATGGACGCCGACGGGCTGGTGCCCGAGGCCCTCCGGCAGGCGATCGCCTCGGTGAAGGCCGCGGGCCGCACCATCAAGTTCCTCTACACGATCCCGAACTTCCACAACCCGGCCGGCGTCACGCTCTCGGCCGCGCGACGCACCGAGATCCTCGAGATCTGTCGGGCCGAGGGCGTCCTGGTGCTCGAGGACAACCCCTACGGCCTGCTCGGCTTCGACCGCGACCCCATCCGTGCGCTGCGGGCCGACGAGTCCGAGGGCGTCATCTACCTCGGCTCCTTCTCCAAGACCTTCGCGCCCGGCTTCCGCGTCGGCTGGGCGCTCGCGCCGCACCCGGTGCGCGAGAAGCTGGTGCTCGCCCAGGAGTCGGCCACCCTGTGCCCGCCGCAGTTCTCGCAGATGGCGGTCTCGGCCTACCTCTCGAACCACGACTGGCTGGGTCAGATCAAGCAGTTCCGCGAGATGTACCGCGAGCGTCGCGACGCCATGGTCTCCGCACTCGACGACCTCATGCCGGCCGGCTGCAGCTGGAACGTGCCCGACGGCGGCTTCTACGTCTGGCTGACCCTGCCCCCGGGCATCGACGCCAAGGCGATGCTGCCGCGGGCGGTCACCGCGCGCGTGGCCTACGTGCCGGGCACGGCGTTCTTCGCCGACGGCTTCGGATCCCGCGCGATGCGCCTGTCCTACTGCTATCCGACGCCCGAGCGCATCCGCGAGGGCGTGCGACGCCTGGCCGGCGTCCTCGAGGCCGAGATCGAGCTGCGCGCCACCTTCGGCGCCCAGGCCCCTGAGCGGGGTCTTCCCAGCTACCAGGGCTACGACGGCCCGGGAACGGACGTGAGCTGACGATGCGCGACTACACCTACCCCGCGGTGATCGTCACGGCGAAGACCGCGTTCCGGGTGCTGGGCCAGCGCTTCCAGATGCACGGCACCGAGCACGTCCCGCGCTCGGGCGGCGTGATGCTCGCCTACAACCACATCGGGTACGTCGACTTCGTCTACGGCGGCCTGGCGGCCAACCCCTCCAAGCGCCTGGTGCGCTTCATGGCCAAGCGCGAGATCTTCGACCACAAGATCGGCGGGCCGGTCATGCGGTCCTTCCACCACATCGAGGTCGACCGCGGCGACGGCGTCGCCTCGGCCGAGAAGGCCGTCGACTACCTGCGCGCGGGCGAGGCCGTCGGCATCTTCCCCGAGGCCACGATCTCGCGCTCCTTCGAGCTCAAGGAGTTCAAGACCGGCGCGGTCCGCATCGCCGCCGAGGCCGGCGTCCCGCTCGTGCCGGTGATCATCTGGGGCACCCAGCGGCTGCTCACCAAGGACCACCCGCGCGACTTCTCCCGCGGCAAGACCATCGCGCTGACGGTGGGGGAGCCGATGCACCCCACCGGCGTCGACGCCGCCGCCGAGACCGCCGAGCTGCGCCAGCGGATGGCCGCGATGCTCGACGAGACCATCGAGCGCTACCCGGCCGACGAGCGGCCGGCCGGCTCGTGGTGGACCCCCGCCCGGTTCGGGGGCTCCGCGCCCACGCCGGAGGAGGCCGAGGCGCTCGACGCCGCGGAGAAGCGCGCCCGCGCCGAGCGCCGACGGGCCAAGAAGCAGGCCTGAGCCGTCGAAGCGACTGGTCAATATGTCGACATATTGACCAGTCGCTTCGACGTCAGATGGGCCGGTCGGTGCGATTGCGCGGGTCGATGATGTCGACGATGCGCCGCAGGTCGTCCAGCGAGGCGAACTCGACGGTGACCTTGCCCTTGCGCTGACCCAGGTCGACCTTCACGCGGGTCTCGAGCCGGTCGGAGAGGCGCTCCCCGAGGTCGGCGAGCCCCGGCGCCGTGGGCTTGGCCCGACGCTGCGGAGCCGGACGGTCGTCGTCAGGCTCGCCGAGCGCGACGATCTCCTCCAGGCCGCGCACGGAGATGCCCTCGGCGACCACCCGCTGAGCGAGGCGGTCCTGCGCCGCGGCGTCGCCGACGCCGAGCAGGGAGCGGGCGTGGCCGGCCGACAGGACGCCCGCGGCCACCCGCCGCTGCACCGCGGGGCTCAGCTTGAGCAGGCGCAGCGTGTTGCTGATCTGCGGACGCGAGCGCCCGATCCGCTGGGCGAGCTCCTCGTGGGTGCAGCCGAAGTCCTCGAGCAGCTGAGCGTAGGCCGAGGCCTCCTCCAGCGGGTTGAGCTGGGAGCGGTGCAGGTTCTCCAGCAGGGCGTCGCGCAGCATGTCGACGTCCTCGGTCTGGCGCACGATCGCCGGGATCACGCTCAGACCGGCCTCCTGGGAGGCGCGCCAGCGGCGCTCGCCCATGATGAGCTCGTAGGAGCCCTCGCCGATCGAGCGCACGACGATCGGCTGCAGCAGCCCGACCTCGCCGATGGAGTGCACCAGCTCGGCCATCGCCTCCTCGTCGAAGACCTGGCGGGGCTGCACCCGGTTCGGCACGATCGAGGCGATCGGCAGCTCAGCGAAGTACGCGCCCTCGACGGGCGCCAGCGGGGCGCCATCGGTGGTCGCCGCAGGAGCGGGCTCGACGACGGGCGTCGTCGCGGCGCTCGGCGCCTCACCGGCCGACGGGGCGTCCTCGACGGGAGCGGTCGGGATGAGCGAGCCGAGGCCCCGGCCCAGGCCGCGGCGGACGGGGGGACGCTGGGCGTTCACGCGGTGACTCCTCGCAGGGCGATCTCTCGGGCGGCCTCGAGGTAGCTGAGGGCGCCGGGCGAGCCAGGATCGTAGGTCATGACGCTCTGGGCGTACGACGGAGCCTCGGAGACCCGTACCGAGCGGGGGATCGCGGTCTTGAGCACCTGGGGGCCGAAGTGCTCGCGCACCTCCTCGGCCACGCCGGAGGAGAGGCGCGTGCGGGCGTCGTACATGGTGATGAGGATCGTCGAGACCGTGAGGGTCGGGTTGAGGTGCGCCTTGACCATCTCGACGGTCTCGAGCAGCTGGCCCAGGCCCTCCAGCGCGTAGTACTCCGCCTGGATCGGGATCAGCATCTCCGCACCCGCGACGAGCGCGTTGAGCGTGAGCAGGCCGAGGGAGGGCGGGCAGTCGATGAGCACGTAGTCGAACCGATCCTCGCCCGCCTCGCCGCCCACGCGGGGGTGCCCGAGGATCGCCTTGCGCAGGCGTCCCTCACGGGCGACCACCGACACCAGCTCGATCTCGGCGCCGGCGAGGTCGATCGTCGCGGGCACGACCCACAGGCCCGCGATGTCCGGGCACTCGGTGGCGACCTCGGCCAGCGGTCGGCCGTCGACCAGCGCGTCGTAGGTCGACGGGGTGCCCCGGTGGTGGTCGACGTTGAGCGCCGTCGAGGCGTTGCCCTGGGGGTCGAGGTCGACGACGAGGACCCGGAGGCCCTGCTGCGCGAGCGCCGCCGCGACGTTCACGGTCGTCGTGGTCTTGCCGACGCCGCCCTTCTGGTTGGCGACCACGAAGATCCGCGTCTCCCGCGGGCGAGGGAGCGGCGCACGCAGGCGGGCGCCCTCCCGGACGAGGAGGCTGTGCTCCGCGGCACGCGCCAACGGGGTCTCGTCGTCGTGCAGGGGTGCCGGGTTCTCGGCGAGGTCGGCCGCAGTGCGGACGGTGTAGGGCGGCCGAGTCGTCTCGTCGGACACTCGCGGACCTCCTGGTTTCACGTGAAACATGGGGCTTCCGGCTCGGCGACGCCCACGGCGTTCACCTGTGGACGCAGCGGCCGGAAGTGTGGATAACTCGCTGTTCTGAGCGTGGATGCCCCGGTGGATAACGGCGGCCGCGCCTCAGCGCCGAGCGCGGCGTTGACGCTTCGACGAGGGCGTGGACCGAGCAGGCCCCGGGGCGCGCCACGATACCGCTGGAGCGCCCGCCCACCGAACCCTGACCACCGTGATGGCATCGGTGCCCGGCTCGACGATCTCCTCGACCTCGGGGCTCGCACAACCGGCGCCCGAGAGCAGCGACCGGTGCTCCTCGACCTCCGTGGCTGCGGACGAGCCCTTGAGGGCGAGCATCTGCCCGTCGGCTCCCACCAGCGGCATGCACCACGACGCCAGGCGATCCAGCGGAGCGACCGCGCGCGAGGTGACCACGTCGAACGATCGCTGCCCGTGCAGGGAGTCCGCACGGCCGCGATGGACCTCGACGTTGGTCAGGCCCAAGTCCGCGACGACCTCGCTGAGGAACGTCGTGCGGCGCAGCAGCGGCTCGATCAGCGTGACCTCGACGTCCGGCCGCGCGATGGCCAGCACCAGGCCAGGGAGCCCGGCGCCGGACCCGACGTCGGCGACCCTCTGACCCGGCGCCAGCAGACGGGCGGCGAGGGCGCAGTTGAGGACGTGGCGATCCCAGAGACGCGGCACCTCGCGCGGTCCGATGAGTCCGCGGACGACGCCGGCATCGGCGAGCCAGGCGGCGTAGCGCTCGGCGAGGGGGAGGGTGGGCGCAGTGAAAACCCGCCGTGCCACAGCGGGCACGGCGGGCGTTTCACGTGAAACGTCGTCGGAGGTCACTCCGGGAGGACCACCACGAACCGGCGGGGCTCGACGCCCTCGGACTCCGAGGTCAGACCCGCGGCCGCGACGGCGTCATGGACGACCTTGCGCTCGAAGGGCGACATCGGGTCCAGCCGCACCGGCGCCTGGGACTCCCGAGCCTCGGCCACGCTCCGACCGGCCAGCTCGACGAGCTCGGCACGGCGCTGCGCCCGGAAGCCCGAGACGTCGAGCATGAGCCGCGAGCGCTCGCCGGTCTCCCGGTACACCGCAAGCCGGGTGAGCTCCTGGAGCGCGTCGAGCACGGCGCCGTCGGTGCCCACGAGGTGCGTGAGCTCGGCGCCGACGATCGAGACCGCAGCGCGGTCGCCGTCGACGTCGATGTCGAGGTCGCCGTCGAGATCGGCGATGTCGAGCAGTTCCTCGAGGTAGTCGGCAGCGACGTCGCCCTCGCGCTCGAGCTGCTGGATGCGGGTCGATCCGTCCTGGACCGCGGACTCCTGGGTCACTTTCGTCCTCCCTTGTTCTGCGCGTTGGACGAGCCGCCCTTGCGCTGCTGCTTGGTGGTGCGCTTCGGCTGCTGGCGCACGGCCGGGCGGGGCGCCTCGACGACGGCGGCCTCCGTCTCCTCCGGGAGCTCGACGCCGTGCTTGCGCGCCTTCGCGCGATCGCGGTCGAGCTTGGCCTGCGCGGCCGGGGTGCCGGGCGCGGGGTTGTTGCGGATGACGTAGAACTGCTGGCCCATCGTCCACACGTTGGTGGTGGTCCAGTACAGGAGCACGCCGACCGGGAACGCGACGCCACCGAGGCCGAAGGCCACCGGGAGCACGTAGAGCAGCATCTTCTGCTGCTGCGCGTACGGACCGCTCAGCGCGTCGGCCGGCATGTTCTTGGCCATCAGCTGACGCTGGGTGGTGAAGGTCGTGGCCGTCATGGCGAGCACCAGGATGAGCGCGAGCACCATGACGAGGGCGTCCGGCGTCGGACCCCACGTGCGGGCGGCCCAGAAGCTCTCCTTGATCGGGATCGAGCCGAAGATCTTCGACTGACCGAAGCTGCGCGCGAGGTCCTCGGTGAGGAAGCCGTGCGCGGTGCGCTTCTTCGCCGCCTGGTCGAGCAGGCGGAACAGGGTGAAGAAGATCGGCATCTGCAGGAGGATCGGCAGGCACGAGGCGAACGGGTTGGTGCCCGTGTCCTTGTAGAGCTTCATCGTCTCCTGGGCGAGACGCTCCCGGTCGTGGCCGTACTTCTTCTGCAGCGCGCGGACCTGCGGCTGGATGAGCTGCATGTTGCGGCTGGACTTGATCTGCTTGACGAACAGCGGGATCAGCAGCGCGCGGATGGTGATCGTCAGACCGATGATCGCCAGCGCCCACGCCGAGCCGCCGTCGGGGTCGAGCCCCAGCACCGTGAACAGCTTGTGCCAGCCCAGCAGGACAGCGGAGATGGCGTAGTAGAGCGGAGTGGCGATGAAGTGTCCGATGTCGCCGATGAATCCCACCGGTCAGGCTCCTTCACGGGTAGTGGGGGAGTGGGGCACGGGGTCGTAGCCGCCGGCGGCCCACGGGTGACAGCGGCCGAGACGGCGGACGGCGAGCCACGAGCCTCGCAGCGAGCCGTGCACCTCGACCGCCTCCAACGCGTAGGCGGAGCAGGACGGGTGGTACCGACAGACCTGACCGTAGAGCGGACTGATCACCGCACGGTAGGCCTTGAGCAGGCCGATCAGCAGCAGTCTCACGTCAGCACCCGCTGCAGACAACGATCGAGGTCGGCTCCGAGTTGCCTCGAATCCGCCTCGGCCGCCGCGGGCAGCGCGCGGACCACCAGAACAGCAGAGCCCGGGAGCATCGAGAGACGCTCCCGGGCCAGATGCCTGAGGCGGCGCTTCACGCGCGTGCGCACGACGGCGTTGCCGACGGCCTTGCTGACGACCAGTCCCACCTGCGGCGGGGACGCCGCACCTGCGAGCAGGTGCACGACGACCGTCCGCGAGCCGGCACGCTCTCCGCGACGGACCGCAGCCTTGAACGAGGCGGGCTCCGTCAGACGGTGCTGCGCCGGCAGCACAGGCGGGGGCCGATCAGACGGCCAGGTCCTTGCGGCCCTTGCGGCGACGGTTGGACAGGATGGCCCGGCCGGCGCGGGTCCGCATGCGCAGACGGAAGCCGTGCACCTTGTGACGGCGACGGTTGTTCGGCTGGTAGGTGCGCTTGCTCACGAGCTGTCTCTTTCGCTGGACGTCGGTGGATCTGCGGCCGCCGTTCGGCTGGCACCGCCCACCCACGCCGAGCCGCTCGGCGAGCAGCGTCGGCATGGACATGCGGCACCGGTCGACCCCGGTGACCAACCAACGGTACGCGGCGCCGAGCGAGAGGGTCAAACCGACGCAGCACCGCCCGCGCCCGCGCGGGGCCGGCCTGTGGATGAAACCTTGCTGTGAGCCGTTGTCCACAACTACGGTCGGACCTTCCCGCGACCCGCCGTGCTGATCGCGACGGATCGCCGCTCCCGCTCCTGCAGTCTCGGACGACGTGCGTCGAAACCCGCCGTGACCTGGGACGACGTGGCGATCGGGAGCTCGGGAACCAGCACTGGCACCGGCGGCCGGCACCACCGTCCGACCGGGTGCACAACCTGTGGACAATGTTGTGGAACAGGCCGGCGGACGCCGACCGAGGACGAGGAGCAGGGCACCCATGGACGAGGCACGCGAGACGTCGTCGGACCACGACCTCCACGAGGCCTGGCGGGCCGTGCTCGCCGAGCTGCAGCCCCACCAGCGCGCCTGGATGCGCGCCAGCGAGCCGGTCACCCTCCACGGCAACACCGCGATCGTCGCGGTGCCCAACGACTTCACCCGCGGGCAGCTCGAGGGCCGCCTGCGCGCGCAGCTCGAGGCGTCCCTCTCCGACCGCTTCGGCCAGGACATCCGCATCGCCGTCACGGTGAACCCCGAGCTCGACCTCGAGCAGCAGGCCGAGGCCGTCCCGCGGCCGGCCGACACCGCGGACCGGGCCCCGGCCGCCGAGCAGACCGACCCCTTCGAGCCTCTGCATCCCACGCTCGACAAGTCGACATATCGATCTGACGACTTCTCTCCTCAGGCTTCGCCCGCCGCGAAGTCGGGCGCCCCGGAGACCCGCCTCAACCCGAAGTACACCTTCGAGACCTTCGTCATCGGCTCGTCCAACCGCTTCCCCCACGCCGCCGCCGTCGCGGTGGCCGAGGCGCCCGGCAAGGCCTACAACCCGCTGCTGGTCTACGGCGACTCCGGCCTGGGCAAGACCCACCTGCTGCACGCCATCGGGCACTACGTCCGCTCGCTCTACGCCGGCGCCGCCGTGCGCTACGTCTCGAGCGAGGAGTTCACCAACGAGTTCATCAACGCCATCCGCGACGACCGGCAGGACCGCTTCAAGCGGCGCTACCGCGACGTCGACGTCCTGCTCATCGACGACATCCAGTTCCTGGAGGGGAAGACCCAGACGCAGGAGGAGTTCTTCCACACCTTCAACACCCTCCACAACGCCAACAAGCAGATCGTGCTGACCTCCGACCGTGCGCCGAAGCGCCTCGAGGCGCTCGAGGACCGCCTGCGCAACCGGTTCGAGTGGGGCCTGATCACCGACGTCCAGCCCCCGGACCTCGAGACCCGCATCGCGATCCTGCGCAAGAAGGCGGCCATGGACCGCCTCACCGCCCCGCCGGACGTGCTGGAGTTCATCGCCTCGAAGATCCACACCAACATCCGCGAGCTCGAGGGCGCGCTGATCCGGGTCACGGCGTTCGCGAACCTCAACCGCCAGGAGGTCGACATGACCCTGGCCGAGATCGTCCTGAAGGACCTGATCCCCGAGGGCGGCGAGCCCGAGATCACCGCCGGGCTGATCATCGCCCAGACCGCCGCGTACTTCGGGCTCACCATCGACGAGCTCACCGGGCCCAGCCGCGGCCGCCACCTCGTGATGGCGCGTCAGATCGCGATGTACCTGTGCCGCGAGCTGACCGATCTCTCGCTGCCGAAGATCGGCGCGCAGTTCGGCAACCGCGACCACACCACCGTCATGTACGCCGACCGCAAGATCAACCAGCTGCTCCAGGAGCGCCGGGCGGTCTTCAACCAGGTCAGCGAGCTCACCAACCGCGTGAAGATGCAGGCGCGCCAGGCCTGAGGAGGCCCGGCTCGTACCCAGCGCCCTCCGCAGCAGGGCACGAGCCTGTGGATGACCTGCGGTTCCCGAGCGAACTACACGGGGAGGATCTGTGGTTCTCGTGCGACGCGCGGTGTGCGACCCGGGCCACGTGCACACGCAGGGGCGGCTCCTCCCAGGTTCGTCCACACCCCCTGTGAGCGTCGACTCACCGGGGTGACCTGCGAGAACAGCTCCCATCCACAGTTTCCACGGACGCTATGACTACGACGAACCTCCTCACGCATCGACCGACCTCCAGCTCCTCTGCACACCCTCGACCTGGGGATGAACCGGTGTATGTCCTCGAACACCCGGACCGGACAGGCTCTCGGAGCGGCCCGCACCCTCGCCCCGCCAGGACGCGTCTGGCAGGATCGGCCTCCCACCGCTCGATCCATCGATCCGCCGATCCGAAGTCGAAGGACCACCTCCGTGAAGTTCCGCGTCGAACGCGACGTGCTGGCCGACTCCGTCGCCTGGGCAGCCCGTAGCCTCCCCGTCCGTCCGAGCTCCCCGGTGCTGGCCGGTCTGCTGATCTCGGCCACCGACGAGGGCCTGGTCCTCTCCACCTTCGACTATGAGACCTCGGCGCGCGCCACGCTCGCCGCGGACGTCGCCCAGCCCGGCACCGCGCTGGTGAGTGGCCGCCTCCTGGCCGACATCTGCCGCAGCCTGCCGGCCAAGCCGGTCGAGATGGTGCTCGACGGCGCTCGCGTCTCGCTCACCTGCGGATCAGCCCGCTTCAGCCTCCAGACCATGCCCGTCTCGGACTACCCGACGCTGCCCGAGATGCCCGGAGCCACCGGCACCGTCGACGGCGAGGTCTTCGCCCACGCCGTGAGTCAGGCCGTCACCGCCTCGGGTCGCGACGACATGCTCCCGGTGCTCACCGGCGTGCGCATCGAGATCGACGGCGCGACGATCTCGCTGCTGGCCACCGACCGCTTCCGCCTCAGCCAGCGCGAGCTCGCCTGGAGCCCCCGCACCCCCGACGTCACCGTCGCCGCGCTGGTGCCCGCCAAGGTGCTCGCCGACACCGCCAAGGCCCTGGCCGGCAGCGGCGAGGTCACCATCGCCCTCTCGGCCAGCGGCCAGGGCGAGGGCATCATCGGCTTCGAGGGCGCTGCCCCCGGCGGCGTGCGTCGCACCACCACCCGCCTCCTCGACGGCGAGTTCCCCAAGGTCCGCAGCCTCTTCCCCTCCGAGCACCTCACCGTCGCCACGGTCGAGAAGGCCTCCCTGGTCGAGTCGGTCAAGCGCGTCGCGCTGGTCGCCGAGCGCAACACCGCCGTCCAGCTCGCCTTCTCCGACGGCGTGCTGACCCTCGACGCCGGCTCCGGCGACGAGGCGCAGGCCTCGGAGTCCATCGAGGCCGCCATCGACGGCGACGACCTCACCACCGGCTTCAACCCGCAGTTCCTCCTCGACGGCCTCGGCGCCATCGACGAGGGCCAGGTCGAGCTGGCCTTCACCCAGGCGTCCAAGCCGGTGGTGCTGAGCGGTCACCGCGAGGACGGCGAGGACGCCGGCTTCCGCTACCTGCTGATGCCGCGGCGCCTGCTCTCCTAAGCCCTCCGGGGCTCGGCCGACGCCTCGACGAGGAGTAGCGTCGGGGCCGACCTGGACCGGACTCGGCCGGACCCATCCCGACGCCGCCGGCGTCGCACGCACGAGGAGAGCAGCACGTGGAGATCGGACTCGTCGGCCTGGGCAAGATGGGCGGGAACATGCGCACCCGCCTGCGCGAGGCCGGCCACACCGTCGTCGGCTACGACCGCAACCCGGAGATCGCCGACGTCGACTCCCTGGAGGCCCTGGTCGAGGCGCTCCCCGCACCCCGCGTGGTGTGGGTGATGGTGCCCGCGGGCGACCCCACCCACCAGACCATCGACGCCCTGGGCTCGCTGCTCTCCGAGGGCGACCTCGTCGTCGACGGCGGCAACTCCAAGTACACCGACGACGCCGCCCACGCCGCCCAGCTCGCCGAGCGCGGCATCGGCTTCGTCGACTGCGGCGTCTCCGGCGGCGTGTGGGGTCTGAAGAACGGCTACGCGCTCATGGTCGGTGGCGCGCCCGAGCAGATCGCGCTCGTCCAGCCGGCGCTCGACGCCCTCAAGCCCGCGGAGGGCGGCTTCGTCCACGCCGGCTCCAAGCCGGGTGCCGGCCACTTCGCCAAGATGGTCCACAACGGCATCGAGTACGCGATGATGCAGGCCTACGCCGAGGGCTGGGAGCTCCTCGAGGCCACCGACCTCGTCGAGAACGTCCCCGAGGCCTTCGCCTCGTGGCGCTCGGGCACGGTCATCCGCTCCTGGCTGCTCGACCTGCTGGTCAACGCCCTCGAGGACGACGCCCACCTCGACGCCCTGCGCGGCTACGCCGACGACTCCGGCGAGGGCCGCTGGACCGTCGAGGCCGCGATCGACCACGCGGTGCCGATGCACGTCATCGCCGCCTCCCTCTTCGCCCGCTTCACCTCGCGCCAGGACGACAGCCCGGCGATGAAGGCGATCGCCGCGATGCGCAACCAGTTCGGCGGCCACGCCGTGCACGCGGGTCCGCCCGCGGGCGGCGACGCCGGCTGAGCCGCGTCCCGCACCCCTCGCCCGACGGTCCTCGATGCACGTCTCCCACCTGGCCCTGCACGACTTCCGCAGCTATGCGCAGGTCGACGTCGAGCTCGCGCCCGGGGTCACGGCGTTCGTCGGCCGCAACGGCCAGGGCAAGACCAACCTCGTCGAGGCCATCGACTACCTCTCGCGCCTGAGCTCGCACCGGGTGGCCACCGACGCCCCGCTGGTGCGGGCCGGCGCGGAGCAGGCCGTCGTCCGGGCGGCGGTGGTCAAGGACGGCCGCACCGCGGTGCTCGAGGTCGAGATCAACCCCGGCCGCGCCAACCGCGGGCGCATCAACCGCTCCCCGCTGCCGCGGGTGCGCGAGCTGGTGGGCCTGGTGCGCACGGTCGTGTTCGCCCCCGACGATCTCGCGCTGGTCAAGGGCGATCCCTCGGATCGGCGGCGCTTCCTCGACGACCTCCTCGTGCTGCGCGCCCCGCGGCTGGCCGGCGTCCGCTCCGACTACGACCGGGTGCTGCGACAGCGCAACTCGCTGCTCAAGACCGCGGGTGCGGCCCGGCGCAGCGGGGGCTCGGAGAGCGCGCTGGCCTCGCTGGGGGTCTGGGACGAGAACCTCGCGCGGGTGGGCGGCGAGCTGCTCGCCGAGCGGCTGCGGCTCGTCGAGGACCTGCGGCCCTACGTCGGCAAGGCCTACGAGGCGGTGGCGCGCGGGGCCCGGCGCGATGACGCGGAGATCGAGTACCGCGCCAGCGTCGAGGTGCCCGACGGGGCCCCGGACCCCGCCGCCCTGGCGCAGGCGATCCTCGCCGGGGTGGAGGAGCGCCGACGCGACGAGCTCGACCGGGGCATCTCCCTGGTGGGTCCCCACCGCGACGACCTCCTGCTCTTCCTCGGCCATGGCGCCTCGGACGACGGGCCGGGCCGCCTGCCGGTGAAGGGCTATGCCAGCCACGGCGAGTCGTGGTCGTTCGCGCTGGCGCTGCGCCTGGCCTCCTACGACCTGCTGCGCGCCGACGGCGATGACCCCATCCTGGTGCTCGACGACGTCTTCGCCGAGCTCGACGCCGGGCGTCGCGCCCAGCTCGCCGACCTGGTGGCCGACGCCGAGCAGGTGCTCGTCACCGCCGCGGTGCCCGAGGACGTCCCGCCCGCGCTGGCCGGCGTCCGGTTCGCCGTCGCCGACGGGACGGTGACCCGTGAGCCCTGACGACACCCCCGACGAGATCCGCGACGAGATCCGCGAGGACGCCTCGGACGAGCCCCCCGCGCACCGCGACGACGGCCTCGACCTCGCCCGCGCCGCCACCCGCTCCGCGGCGGGCAGCACCGCCCCGGCCAAGCGACGCCGTCGCCGGCCGGGCGGGCCGGCGGGTCCCACCGGTGCCGACGCCCCCCGCTGGAACCGCGCCGGCGGGTTCAGCGGCGCCCACCCCGACGAGCGCGATCCCCAGCTGCTCGACAACACCCTCGGCCGCCTCGTCCGCGACCACGGCTGGGGACTCGACCTGCGCGTCCACGGCCTCTTCGGACGCTGGGCCGAGCTGGTGGGCGAGGAGATCGCGAGCCACTGCACCCCGGAGTCCTTCGTCGACGGCCGGCTCCTGGTGCGCACCGACTCCACCGCCTGGGCCACCCAGCTGCGGCTGCTGAGCCCCCAGATCCTGCAGCGCCTCACCGAGGAGCTCGGCGCGGGCGCCGTCACCACGATCGACGTGCAGGGCCCGCACGCGCCGTCGTGGACCAAGGGCAGGCGCACCGTGCGGGGCGCCCGCGGACCTCGCGACACCTACGGCTGAGCCGCCCCGCGGCGACCGGATCCCTGCCGGATCCGGTCGGAGCCCGGATCGGCCCGTGAGCGCCTCCCGCGCCCCGGGGGCCGATGGGGGGACACCGATGCCACCCCGTCACGGGCTCTGATCGGCCTTCTCGACGCTCTCAGGCACCTCCGGGCGGCGTCGAGGACCCTCGCGGAGCACCGCCCCGGCCCGTCATGGCGTGTTCCCGGGCCTCTGAGGCGGTAGACTTCCCCACGCCCGCGCGCGCGGGCGAGGGCTCTCGGGCCCGGGTCGACTCGCAACAGAAGAGGTGCACGTGACCGATCAGGCTCCGGCGGACGACGCCGGCACCGTGGCCGCGACCAGCAACACCGACGAGGTCTCCTACGACGCCTCCGCGATCCAGGTCCTCGAGGGCCTCGAGGCGGTGCGCAAGAGGCCCGGCATGTACATCGGCTCCACCGGCGAGCGCGGTCTGCACCACCTCATCTGGGAGATCGTCGACAACGCCGTGGACGAGGCGCTCGCGGGCCACTGCGACCGCATCGTCGTCACCCTGCAGGCCGACGGCGGCATCCGCGTCGAGGACAACGGCCGCGGCATCCCCACCGACACCGCGCCCGGCCAGGAGCTCCCGGCCGTCACGATCGCGCTCACCGTCCTCCACGCCGGCGGCAAGTTCGGCGGCGGCGGCTACAAGGTCTCCGGCGGTCTGCACGGCGTCGGCATCTCGGTGGTCAACGCGCTCTCGAGCAAGCTCGTCGTCGAGGTCCGCAACCGCGGCCACGAGTGGCGTCAGACCTTCTCCCTCGGCGACCCCGACGCACCGCTGGAGCAGGTGCGCGCGATGGAGCCCGGTGAGCGCACCGGCACCACGGTCACCTTCTACGCCAGCCCCGACATCTTCGAGACCACCACGTACTCCCTGGAGACCATCACCACGCGCATCCGCGAGATGGCCTTCCTCAACAAGGGCCTGGAGATCGTCGTCCGCGACGAGCGGCCCGCCGCCTCCGACATCGCCGACGCGGTGGAGGCCGAGGAGGACGCCGCCGGCGCACCGGCCCGCTCGGAGGCCGGCGGCCTCGAGCACGTCTTCAAGTTCGACCGCGGCCTCGTCGACTACGTCGAGCACATCAACCGCACCAAGCAGGTCGCGAACCCCTCGGTGATCTCCTTCGAGGCCGAGACGCCCGAGTCGGTGGAGAACCACATGAGCGTCGAGGTCGCGATGCAGTGGAACACCTCCTACAGCGAGTCGGTCCACACCTTCGCCAACACCATCAACACCCACGAGGGCGGCACCCACGAGGAGGGCTTCCGCTCGGCGCTCACCACGCTCATCAACAACGCGGGCTTCGAGTGGGGCCTGATGAAGAAGCCCGAGGACCGCGTCAGCGGCGACGACATCCGCGAGGGCCTCACCGCGATCATCTCGGTGAAGATCGGCGAGCCGCAGTTCGAGGGCCAGACCAAGACCAAGCTCGGCAACACCGAGGCCAAGGGCTTCGTGCAGCGCGTCGTCAACGACCAGCTCGGCGCCTGGCTGGAGCAGAACCCCACCGAGGGCAAGGACATCATCCGCAAGGCCCAGGCCGCGGCGTCCGCCCGCATCGCCGCCCGCAAGGCGCGCGACCTCGCCCGCAACCGCAAGGGGCTCCTCGGCGGCGGCGGCCTGCCCGGCAAGCTCTCGGACTGCCAGTCCACCAACCCCGCCGAGTGCGAGGTCTTCATCGTCGAGGGCGACTCCGCCGGCGGCTCGGCGCGTCAGGGCCGCGATCCCCGCATCCAGGCGATCCTCCCGATCCGCGGAAAGATCCTCAACGTCGAGAAGGCCCGCATCGACAAGGTGCTCGGCAACACCGAGGTGCAGTCGATCATCTCCGCGCTGGGCACGGGCATCCACGACGAGTTCGACATCGAGAAGCTGCGCTACCACAAGGTCGTGCTGATGGCCGACGCCGACGTCGACGGCCACCACATCAACACCCTGCTGCTCACGCTGCTCTTCCGGTTCATGAAGCCGCTCATCGAGGGCGGCTACGTCTACATGGCCCAGCCGCCGCTCTACCGCCTGCGGTGGAACAAGCCAGCCGAGCACGAGTTCGTCTACTCCGACGCCGAGCGCGACGCCCTCATGCGCGAGGGCATCGAGAACGGCAAGAAGCTGCCCAAGGAGAACCCGGTGCAGCGCTACAAGGGTCTGGGCGAGATGAACGCCAAGGAGCTGTGGGAGACCACCATGGACCCCGACAACCGGCTCATGCTCCAGGTCACCCTCGACGACGCCGCCCACGCGGACGAGATCTTCTCGATCCTCATGGGCGAGGACGTCGAGCAGCGTCGCTCCTTCATCCAGCGCAACGCCAAGGACGTCCGATTCCTGGATATCTAGGTCTCTTCACCCAGCCCTAGACACTCCTAGATCCAGACAGAGAGATTCATCGTGACCGAGACTCCCACCGACGGCGCCACGCCCCAGGGTCCCGGCGGGCGCATCGAGCCCGTCGAGCTGCAGACCTCGATGCAGCGGGCCTACATCGACTACGCGATGGCCGTCATCGTCGGCCGCGCGCTGCCCGACGTCCGCGACGGCCTCAAGCCGGTGCACCGCCGCGTCCTCTACGCCATGTACGACGGCGGCTACCGCCCCGACCGCGGCTTCTCCAAGTGCAGCCGCGTCGTCGGCGACGTCATGGGTCAGTACCACCCGCACGGCGACTCCGCGATCTACGACACCCTCGTCCGCCTCGCGCAGCCGTGGGTGATGCGCGCGCCGCTGATCCAGGGTCAGGGCAACTTCGGCTCGCCGGGCAACGACGCCGCGGCGGCCATGCGGTACACCGAGTGCCGGATGGCGCCGCTGGCCATGGAGATGGTCCGCGACATCGATGAGGAGACCGTCGACTTCCAGCCCAACTACGACGGCCGCTCGCAGGAGCCCGTCGTCCTGCCCTCGCGCATCCCGAACCTGCTGGTCAACGGCTCGGCCGGCATCGCGGTGGGCATGGCCACCAACATCCCGCCGCACAACCTGCGCGAGGTCGCCGAGGGCGCCGTGTGGGCCCTCGAGCACCCCGACGCCACCCGCGAGGAGCTGCAGGACGCCCTCATCGAGCGCGTCAAGGGCCCCGACTTCCCCAACGGCGCGCTCATCGTCGGCACCGCCGGCATCGAGCAGGCCTACCGCACCGGCCGCGGCTCGATCACCCAGCGCGCGGTCATCGAGGTCGACGAGGACTCCCGCGGCCGCACCTGCCTGGTCGTCACCGAGCTGCCCTACATGGTCAACCCCGACAACCTGGCGCTGAAGATCGCCGAGCTCGCCGACTCAGGCAAGGTGCAGGGCATCTCCGACGTCCGCGACGACACCTCCGACCGCACCGGCCAGCGGCTCGTCGTCGTGCTCAAGCGCGACGCCGTGGCCCGCGTCGTGCTCAACAACCTGCTCAAGCACACCGAGCTGCAGACCAACTTCAGCGCCAACATGCTGGCGCTGGTCGACGGTGTGCCGCGCACCCTGACCATCGACCAGTTCATCTCCAACTGGGTCGAGCACCAGATCGAGGTCATCCGCCGGCGCACGGAGTTCCGCCTGCGCAAGGCCGAGGAGCGCGCCCACATCCTGCGCGGTCTGGCCAAGGCCCTCGACATGCTCGACGAGGTCATCGCGCTCATCCGTCGCAGCCCCGACGTCGCCGAGGCGCGCACGGGCCTGATGGAGCTCCTGGAGATCGACGAGATCCAGGCCACCGCCATCCTCGACATGCAGCTGCGCCAGCTGGCCGCGCTGCAGCGTCAGAAGATCATCGACGACCTCGCCGAGATCGAGCTGACCATCGCCGACCTCAAGGACATCCTGGCCAACGTCACGCGGCAGCGTCAGATCGTCTCCGACGAGCTCTCGCAGATCGTCGAGAAGTACGGCGACGACCGTCGCAGCCAGATCATCCCGGCCGACGGCGACCTCTCGATGGAGGACCTCATCCCCGACGAGGAGCTCGTCGTCTCCATCACCCGCGGTGGCTACGCCAAGCGCACCCAGCGGTACGCGTACCGCACCCAGAAGCGGGGCGGCAAGGGCGTGCGCGGCGCGACGCTGCGCGGCGACGACGTCGTCGAGCACTTCATCGCCACCACCAACCACCACTGGCTGCTCTTCTTCACCACCGCCGGCCGTGTCTACCGCACGAAGGCCTACAACCTGCCCGAGGCGGCGCGCGACGCGAAGGGCGGTCACGTCGCCGGGCTGCTGTCGTTCCAGCCCGACGAGTCGATCGCCCAGGTGCTGGCCATCCGCGACTACGAGCAGGCGCCGTACCTGGTGCTCGCCACCCGCAACGGCCTGGTGAAGAAGACCAACCTCGGCGACTACAACTCCCCGCGGCAGGCCGGCGTCATCGCGATCAACTTCCGCGACGACGACGACGAGCTGATCGGCGCCGAGCTGGTCTTCCCCGAGGACGAGATCCTGCTGGTCTCCCGCAAGGGCCAGGCGGTGCGCTTCAAGGCCACCGACGAGCAGCTGCGTCCGATGGGCCGCGCCACCTCGGGCGTGCGCGGCATGGACCTCGCCGGCCCCGACTCCGTGCTGTCGATGTCGGTGATCCGCGCCGCGCAGGCGCAGGCCGAGGACAGCGACGAGAACGTCCAGTACGTCTTCACGATGACCGACGGCGGCTTCGCCAAGCGCACCCGCATCAGCGACTACCGCCTCACCAACCGCGGCACCAAGGGCGTCAAGGCGATGGCCCTGGCCAACGAGGACCGGGGCGGCCTGGTGGGCGCGTTCATCGTCGAGGACGGCGACGAGATCCTCTCGATCACCACCGGCGGCCAGGTCGTCCGCAGCCCGATCAACGCGGAGTTCCGGCCCACCGGACGCTCCACCCAGGGCGTGAAGTTCGTCAGCTTCCGCAAGGGCGACGCCGTCGCCGTGGTGACCCGCTCGGTGGAGTCGAAGGCCGAGGACGAGCTCGAGGAGGGCGCCGACGGCGCCCCTGCGGGTGAGAGCACCGAGACGGCCCCCGTGGCCGCGGATGCAACAATCGAGGCTCAGGGCGCGTCCGAGGCTGCGAGCGACGACGACGCCGGCGCCACGACTTCGGAGGACCTCGACTGATGGCGGGACCCGTACGCGACGACACCACCCAGGAGCGCTCCGGGATGAGTCAGCGGATCCAGGACAAGCTGGAGTCGATGTCGACCGCCGGCGCCGATCGCGCTGCCGGCGCCGGACGCAACCCGCGTCGGGCCCGCCTGCGGCTGACGGTGATCGACCCCTGGTCGGTCATGAAGACCTCCTTCCTGCTGGCCGTCGCCTTCGCGATCGTCACCGTAGTGGCCGTTCTCATGGTGTGGACCGTCCTCGGCGCCGCCGGCGTCTGGGACTCCATCAACGGCACCGTCCGCGACATCGTCGGCGGCGACACCGCGAAGACCTTCGACATCTCCGACTACCTCGGCACCGGCCGCGTCCTCGGCTTCACCGTCGTGGTCTCGGCGGTGAACGTCGTCCTGATCACCGCCGTCGCGACGCTCGCCGCGTTCCTCTACAACATGGCCGCCTCGCTGCTCGGCGGCATCGAGGTCACCCTCTCCGAGGACGCCTGATCACCTCGTCCGACGACGGCGCCGTCACCTGTTCGCGCAGGTGCGGCACCGTTTTGTCGGGGTCGTGAGGCCTGGGGTAGTGTCTGCCCTCGGTCGTCGACCAGCCCCCGGCTCACCCCGGGTGCGGGCCTATAGCTCAGACGGTTAGAGCGCTTCCCTGATAAGGAAGAGGTCACAGGTTCAAGTCCTGTTAGGCCCACCAGCAACACCCCCGCAGTGCCGGCTCACCCACCGAGGAGCTCTCGATGAAGAAGATCCTGCTGGTCGTCCTCGCCGCCGCGGGCGCCGTCGTCGCGAAGAAGAAGTACGACGAGGGCCAGGCCGAGCAGGCCCTCTGGGCCGAGGCCGTCGACTCCGTCCGACGCTGACCTTCCGCGGGCGCACTCGCCCGCATCCCGCCGTCGTCGCCGACGGCACGGGGCCTTGGCGCAATTGGTAGCGCACCTGCTTTGCAAGCAGGGGGTTAGGGGTTCGAGTCCCCTAGGCTCCACAACAACAGTTCGATGCCGGCCGCTGAGCCACTCCTTCGCTGCGTGCGGAACCGGCGCCGCGAATTCGTCGTGAGACTCAGAACCTAGATCGTGCCGCTGTTGACGGATCGTTTGGCGCGCTCGTCAAGATCACGAGTCAGCACCGAGGAAACACGTAGAGTGTGGCCGCGACTTCTGTCGCGAAGCTGGCCGAGCTCTCGCCGAATTGCTTCACCCGGTTGCCAGAAACGCTGCGTAGCGCTCTTCCAGCCGTTCCTCGCTAGGACGAGCCGCTCGGGCGCGAGGCACAACCGCAAGCGGAGTGTTGTGGACTCCTTGGATACCGCCCTTCAACATCCAACCGTCGACCTCTTCCAGGATGTCTTGACGAATGTGCAGGGTGAGGTCCGGCCGAATTCCGAGGATGGAGCTGTCGAATGCCGCGTGATGGATCTTGCAGAGGCTGAGTCCGTTGGGCACGACTGGTTCGCCGTGAGGTCGTCCATCCGGGATGATGTGAGCGGCGTCGAGAAGTTCCGCGTGGCGGATCTTGCAGATCGCGCAGCGACCCTCATAGGCCAGGAGAACCTGGCTGCGAAAAACCCGCTGGTGGAGCCGGCTCTTCGTCAGTCGCTCAACATATCGACGTGAGTCCTCGTCTACAACCTGCCCCGGGGTGACAAATCGCTGCCCCTCGTCGAGAGCGAGGGCGAACTCGAGATTGTCCGGGTCATCGCCTACGACCCAGACCGGATAGATCGGCTCGTACAGGCCAGACGCAACCCCGACGAACCAGATCAGGGGGAGTCCTTGGTCACGGGCGCGGCGCAGGGCGATGTTCTCTGGGTGTTGCGGATCGTTCCCACGGTACTTATAGCGCTGGAGGCCGTCGAACCCGATTGAGTCGTTATACGGAGGTATTTGGTTCGGCGGAGTGAACGCCGTCCTGATTGCCAAGGCCGCTCTCATCCCGGCTGGCTTTCGGATGCCGCGCTGACGATCCATCAGAGGAATGCGGGTGCCATCGAACTCGAAGCCGGAGAGCCATGCGAAATCAACTCTGGGAGTCGGCCGGCTATCGAGCCAATTCATGGCAGCCAACCGGATGGCTGTCTCCTCGCTCCGGGAATCACTCACGGTGAATTTCTAGCATGGTCGACGTACACGCCTCGGAGGTACGAGCTCATGGCTCGTGCAGGACTTGGTGTAGCGAAAGGCGTCGAACGACTTGGTCGTGCCCGCAGCGCTGCGACTCATGACCAGCTTCGCCGGGCAGACAACCAGCCCTGGGCCTTGCTTAAGTGCGCTCCTTCGAAGAATCCACGACCTCATCCGCCAGCCTTGCGCCGGTGCATCGGCTTGGCGACGTTCTTCTCCGACACCTCGGAGCCATGGGCCTTCGACTTCGAGCCGGCGGAGTCGTCGGGGTGGTCGTGGGCTGCCTTGCGGTTGAGCGCCTCGCGCATCTTCGCCTTCAGATCGGCGTTGGGATCCTGATCAGCCATGTCCGCTCCTCATCTGGTGCGTGTGGCCCGGGGTCGACCTGAGGGCCCGGACCCTCCCCGACGGGGTTCGTCGAGCCTGCCACAGACGGGAGGCCGAGCACGACCACGTTTCCCGTGAAACAGCCTCAGGACGCGAGGGCGGCGGTGAGCGCGGTGCGCACGCGGTCGGTCGGGAACGGCTTCTCCAGGACCCCGGAGGTGCGGGCCAGCTGCACCGAGACGTAGCGGCCCTTGACGCAGGTCTGGCCGGTGAGGGCGAAGGGTCGCTGGCGGTCGGGGAAGAGGGCGAGGGTGGAGGTGGAGCCCTTCTCCTCGCCCTGGATCTCCAGCAGCGTGCTGAACAGGGCGCAGCCCTGGGCAGGCGTCAGGGACTCGCCGGTCACGAGGTCGAGGGCCCGGTCGAGCTTCACGACGTCGGACTGCCGCAGGTCGGGGTTGGCGCGCAGCTGGTCGATCGCGGAGGGCAGGCCGCGGGCCCAGGCGTCGGCGGAGGTCGCGATGATCTGCACCTGGAGACCGCCGGGGGCGTCCCACTGACACGTCGGCACCTCCGCCACCGTCGTGGTGCGCGGCTCGCCGACCTCGCCGCCGGCGAGCTCGCTGAGCTCGGCGGCGCTCAGGGCCTCGCAGGAGGGGTTCTCGGCGGCCGCGGTGGTGGTGTTCGGCGTCGGAGCTCCGCCGCCCTTCGACGACGTCGACACGTCACCGTCGGACGAGCAGCCCACGAGGAGCGCGAGAAGGAGGGTCCCGAGGAGCAGGCGCATGGGCGGATCCTGCCAGAGGCGGGACCGGACGAGCGCCGGACGCGGGCCCGCGCCGATGACACAATGCACGCCGTGCCCCGCCACCTCCTCGCCGTCGCGCTGACGGCGCTGCTCCTCACCGGCTGCAGCGAGTCGATCCCGGCTCCGAGCACCATGAAGGGCCCCGAGCCGACGGCGGTCACGACCACCCCGGACCCGGACCTGCCGGCGTCGGCGGTGCTGCCCTACGTGCCCGAGAGCACCGCGCTGCTCACCGTCACCGACTACCAGCGCATCGCGCTGCAGCTCGGCGTCGATCTCAGCAGCCGCCTGTCGACGGCGCAGCGCGACGACTTCTGGCGCCGCGCCCGCACCGAGACCGCGCTGCTGAGCCCCGGCCTGCTCCGCGACGACGAGGACGCGCTGCTGGCCGACTACGGCTTCGGCCAGGAGGACGTCGCGTGGGAGGCGCACCTGGCGGGCGAGGACGGCACCGAGACCGGGTGGGTGCTGCGGTTCCGCGACGGCGTCTCGATGGACGAGGTGCGCAAGGCCATCCGCAAGGGCGTCGGGCCGCTGGCCGGCGCCGAGGTGGCCGACGGGCCGATCGTGGTGAAGGGCACGCTCCCCGATCCCGACCAGAGCTGGGCCACCGATGCCGAGATCGCGCCGCTCATCGGCGCCCAGGCCAACGGCGTGGTGGTGCGACGCGGCTGCGTCACCGCCCCGGCCGGGACCCCGCGCGTGGAGGACCTCACGGCCTACTCGATGACCTTCGAGGGCTCGCTGGCCACCGCGCGCCTGGGGCTGGGCCGCACCGACCTGTTCACCCGGCTCCGGCTGGCGCAGGCGTCGGGGGCGTTCTCGCGGCTGTTCACCGACGGCGTCGCCGACCCCACCACGGGTCGTCTCGGCTTCGAGATGACCAACGCCTCGGCGGCCACCGACGCGACGCTGCGCGAGTCGCTGCCGTTCGCGGTGTGCCGCGGCTGACACCGGCTCGACGGCCGCCGCGAGCGGACCGCCGCGTACCCTGAAGGGCGTGACCAGCGTCCTCTCCCCGCGTCTGTGGGGCGCCCATGCGGCGGGGCTGGTCTGCATCGCCGCGGCCGGCGGCCTGGGCGTGTGGCAGTACGACGCCTACCAGGCCCGCAAGGACGCCGAGCGCGTCGACCTCACGAAGGACGCCCCGCGTCCGCTCGACGACGTCATGGGCTCCGACGACCCCTTCCCGGGTCGCGACGTCGGCCGTCCGGTCGAGGTGAAGGGCGCCTGGGTGCCCAGCGGCACGGTCTACGTCTCCGACCGCAAGCATGACGGCGTCGAGGGCTACTGGGTCGTGACGCCGGTGGCCGTGGGCGGCGGCGACCGCCCGGCCGTGCCGGTGGTGCGCGGCTGGGTGAGCGACCCGTCGAAGGCGCCGCCGGCGCCGGAGGGCGACGTCGACCTCGTCGGCTCGCTGCAGCCCACCGAGGGCACCGGCGCCACCGACCCCGACCCCGACGACGACGTCATCCCGCAGGTGCGCATCGCCGACCTCATCCAGCACGTCGACCAGGACCTCTACAGCGCCTACGTCGTCGACGACGACCCCGCGCCGGGCCTGGTGAAGGCCGACCTCGCCGCCCTGCCGCAGAGCGGCCGGTTCACGGGCCTGCGCAACCTCCTCTACGCCATCGAGTGGTGGCTCTTCGGCCTCTTCGCCGCCTACATCTGGCTCAAGCACGTGAGCGAGCAGACCGCGGAGCCCGACGGCCTCGAGGACGACGACGTGCCCGCCGGAGGACCGGGTCCCGGATCGGATCACGGGCCGGGTGACGGCACCCCGACCCCCGAGGGCGACCGGGTACCGTCGACGCCGTGACCAAGCTCTTCGCGACCTACCGCGTGCTCGCCCTCGTGGTGGGCGTCCTGCTGCTGATCGGCACGCTCAGCATCGTGCTCAAGTACGGCCTCTCCGAGGGCAGCAGCCTGCAGTCCTTCGGCGAGACCCTCGACGTGATCTGGCTCTTCCACGGCTGGATCTACATCGTCTACGTCATCGTCGCCTTCGTGCTGACCCAGCGGGCCCGCTGGAGCCTGCCGCAGTTCCTGCTGATGATGATCGCCGGCCTGATCCCCGGCCTGATCTTCTGGGTCGAGGCCCGGGTGGCCGCTCGTCTGCGCGAGGAGCACCCCGAGCTGGTCGAGGCCTGACCGGCACCTGAGCCCGACGCGAACGGCGGCCGCCCCCCGGGAGGGGACGGCCGCCGTTCGTGCTGTGCGGGCAGCGGTGCCGGCTGCCGTGCTCAGCGGTCCTCGGCGGGCGGGGCGGCGTCGAGCTCGACGACCTCCACCGGCTCGTCGGGGGTGGTGGCCTTCTTCGGGGCCTCGGTGGCGTCGGCGAGCGCCTCGTCGGGCGAGGAGCCGGCGGCGTCCTCGGTGGAGGGACGCGTGACGACGCCCGCGGCCGAGGAGCTGGCCGGGGAGGTGCTCGGCGCCGGCGGCGGGGTGTAGGCGGCCTGCCAGGCGTCCTGGCCCCCGCCCTGGAGCCGCTTGGCGACGACGCCGACGACGGCGGCGGTGCCACCGAGGATCAGCAGGGTCTTGAGCTTGGAGCGCTTCTTCTTCGGCGCCGGGTGGCCGGTGATCTCGGCGACCTTGGCCTGGGCCCGCTCGGAGATGCCACCGGCCCGCTCCTGGGCCAGGGCCGCGCCCTGCGCGACGTACGGCGCCGCCTTGGTGCGGGCCTCGCTCAGGGCGTCGGAGATCACCGGGACCGCGCGGTCGCGGGCGTCGGCCAGGGCCGGGACGGCCTTGGCGCGGGCGTCGGCGAGCCGGTGGGCGGCCTCCTCGCGCGCGGTGCTGGCGGCGGACTCCAGCTGCGGACGCAGGTGATCGATGAGCTCCTCGACCGAGTCGACCACCGACCCGACCTGGTCGCCGGCCCGGTCGATCAGGGACTTCCTCTTGCGCAGACGCATCACGCGTCACTTCCTCTCGTCGTTCGGTGGAGCCGCGGACGCCGGTCATCTTGGCATCCGTGGAAAGATCGTCGCGCACGACGCGTTCGCGCCGTACACCCAGACGTGCACCTTCGCGCGTCTCACCGACCAGATCGAAAGGCAGTCATGGCTGACCTGCAGGCCGTCCTGAAGACCAACCGGGGCGACATCACCCTGAACCTGTTCCCGAACCACGCCCCGGAGACGGTCGACAACTTCGTCGGTCTCGCGACCGGCGAGAAGGCCTACGACGCCGGCAACGGCAAGACCGGCCCGTTCTACGACGGCCTCGGCTTCCACCGCGTGATCTCCGGCTTCATGATCCAGGGCGGCTGCCCGCTCGGCACCGGCACCGGCGGCCCGGGCTACACCTTCAAGGACGAGCCGCACCCCGAGCTCGCCTTCACCAAGCCCTACCTGCTCGCGATGGCCAACGCCGGCCCGGGCACCAACGGCTCGCAGTTCTTCATCACCGTGGCGCCCACCCAGTGGCTCACCGGCAAGCACACCATCTTCGGCGAGGTCGCCGACCAGGCCGGCCGCGACGTCGTCGACGCCATCGGCACCACCGCCACCGGCCCCGGCGACCGCCCGCTCGAGCCGGTCGTCATCGAGTCCGTCGAGATCCTCGGTCGCTGACCAGCCTCGACCCGACCCTGACGACGCATCGATGACGACGCCCCCGGCCACGCCGTCCAACCCGGGCACCGGCGTGCCCACCTGCTACCGGCACGCCGACCGCGAGACCTACATCAGCTGCCAGCGCTGCGGACGGGCCATCTGCCCCGACTGCATGACCGAGGCGGCCGTGGGCTTCCAGTGCCCGGAGTGCGTGGCCGAGGGGCGTCGCACCGTGCGTCAGGCCCGCACCCCGTTCGGGGGTGCGATGCCCTCGGGCCGCACCGGCGTCGTCTCGATGACGCTGCTCGGCCTCAACCTGCTCGTCTTCGCGCTGGTGCTGGCCACCGGCGGCTCGGCGAGCATCCTCGTCGACTACCTCTCGCTGCACGCCCGCGGCCTGTGCGTGGCCGACGGCGGCGGCTTCTACACCGCGGTCACCAGCTCGGCGATCTGCGACTCCCAGACGCCGGGCACGTGGGTGCCGGGCGTCGGCGACGGCGCGCTGTGGCAGCTGGTGACGAGCATGTTCCTGCACGTCCAGCTGCTCCACCTGGGCTTCAACATGCTCGCGCTCTACGTGCTCGGCCCGCAGCTGGAGATGATCCTGGGCCGCACCCGGTTCCTCGCGCTCTACCTGCTCTCGGGCCTGGCCGGCTCCGCGCTGGTGTACTGGGCGGCCGGTGAGCAGAGCTCGACGCTCGGGGCGTCGGGCGCCATCTTCGGCCTGATGGGCGCGCTGCTGGTGATCGCCCACAAGGCCGGCGGCGACTACCAGCAGATCCTGCTGTGGATCGGCATCAACTTCGTCATCACCCTCGCCTACCGGGGCAGCATCTCCTGGCAGGGTCACCTCGGCGGCTTCCTCGGCGGTCTCGCCCTGGCCGCGATCCTGGCCTACGCGCCCCGGGAGAACCGCGCACGCTGGCAGGCGGCCGGCTTCAGCGCGGTGACCCTCGTCGTCGTGCTGGCGATCCTCGCGCGCACCGTCACGCTGGCCTGAGGGCTGCCACCTGCCGGTGGCCGTCGGCAGCCATCGCCCCCAGGCGGTGGACAGGCCTGTGGATAACTGCGTCGGTTCCCCACAGGTGTGGAGAAGTCTGGGGAGAATTACACCGGTGTCATTCTCCCCAGGTTCATCCCCAGATGTGGAGGAGCGACCTGGGGAGAACCCGGCGAGGGCTCACTCCCAGCGGGTGGCGAAGGAGAAGCCGACCGCCATGAAGGCGATGCCGACGAGCAGGTTCTTCTGGCCCAGGTCGTTGAAGACCGGCACCGCGGAGGTGTCGTTGGAGATCACGTAGAACGTGCAGATCCACAGCAGGCCGAGGATGAAGCAGCCCAGCATGCCGACGACGACGCCCCGGCCGCGGCCGAGCGGGGTCGAGGGGTGCGCGGCCACGAGCAGGCCGAGGAAGAACGCGCCGAAGCCGATCAGGTAGTTGTAGTTCTCCAGGTCGCCGATGAAGCCCGGGCCGGTGGGCTTGGCGCCGAGGGAGTCCGGACGCACACCCACGTAGTAGTAGGCCATCCACGCGATGCCGGCGATCGCCAGGATCAGGGCGATGACGCCGCGGACGCTGAGGATGGGTCCGCGTGCGGGGTCGGCGAAGGCGGTCTCGTTGGCCTTGCGCTTGAGCTTGGACACGACGGCTCCTGGTGCGGGATCGGGATCGGCGACGAACGCCACGTAGCCTAGACGCCGTGAGCCACGGAGCACACGCGAGCCCTCCCGAGCCGCCGGCGTCCCCCGCCCGAGGGGCGCGTCTGCGCGCCCGCCTGGGTCCGCGGGCCCAGCGCGGGGGG